>JBOFGX010000142.1:0-31595 GCA_051649345.1 Leadbetterella sp.
GGTCATAGAATTACAAGTATTATAAAATTGAGAGAAGAATCTGCACTTACTTCCTGGCAAGAAAATACTATATATGCCACTGATTTTTCTAATACCGAAATTTTGGCTGTTAAGACTATCAAAAAAAATGGATCAAAAATAGATGCTGATGGTAATGAAGGTAGGTATGTTTTCAAAAATCTCGAAGTAGGAGACTATATCTTTATGGATTATTATGCAAAGCAGAATGACGGTGATAAAACTGCAAGATTTATTGATGATAGTTTCTATTTTAATGCTTACTATCCTTGTTTCAAAAGTGAATATTCTTTATTTTTTGAGGAAGGCTTGCATATTAAAGATAGCGTATCTAATGGCAAAATTGATTCCGAAGTAGAAACCAAAGAAGGCTTTGTTACTAAAAAATTTATTGAATACAATACACATTCATTAAAGTCAGAGAATAATAGCCCAAAACTAAATGAAATCGCTAAGATCCTTTGGATTACAAATAATACGACTTGGAAAGATATCAACAAATGGTACTTTGACATTACTCATATTCAATCTCATTCAGACTTCTTAGTCAATAAGACATTTGAAGATATTTTCAAAGAAAAAGTAAATTCTGATGAGGAAAAAGCTAAGAAAATCTATAATTATGTATGTGAAAATATTAGCTATAGTTCTGTAGATTTCAGACAGAGTGGATTTATTCCCCAAAAGGCATCTGACGTTTTAAATACGAAAATGGGGGACTGCAAGGATATTTCAACCTTATTCGTTTCATTGGCTAGAAAGGCCGGACTAAAAGCAGATTTGGCTTTAGTAAGTACTAGCGATAGAGGAAGAGGTTATATTTCTATACCTTCTCCTAGCTTTAATCATTGTATAGTAAAACTAGATATTGGTTCTCAAACAAAATATTTAGAGCTTACAGACAATAAATTGCCATTTGGCTATCTAAACAACACCCATTACAATGCTTCCGTATTAGATATTGATAACAGAAATGAACCCAATAAAAGTCTGAATCTTTTAAAATATAACAAAGGATATAGTAATGATATTATTCGAAATACCTCTATTCAAATTGATCAAAACAATAAAATGATAGCCAAAAGAGAGGATACACAAATTGGAAATGAAGCATCTAACTTTTATTATAGTTATATTACATCATCTGTGGAGGATCAAAAAAAACAACTAATGGACAATATTACTCCGAAATTTAATTCTAAAGTCAATCTTCTAGAAGCAGATTTTAGTAAACTTAAAGTTAGAGAGGACTCAGCAAAAATAAGTTATACTTTTTCTGTTGAAAACGAAATAATAAAGGTAGGTTCTATGAAATCCCTAAAAATTCCATTTGCTGATCTACTTGCCCAAAATTCATTATTTGAAGAAGAAAATAGAATTTATCCCATCGAATTTAATACATATGAACCCGTCGACAACTATACAGAAACTATAGAATTAAAATTAAAGGGAGACCAGAAGTTTATTGAGGTTCCTGAGAATATCAATATCACGTGGAATGGTTTTCTGTATAATCTTGAATTTAAATCAATAGGTAAACAAAATTTAAATGTAATTAGAAAGTACCAAATCAATAGAGAGCAAATTTTACCAAAAGACTATCATGAAGCAAGGAACTTTTTTCAGAAAGTAATTGAGGCTGAAAATACTAATATCGTTTTTAAATAAGTAGGTAGTACACTCTATAGTTGTGATCTTTGCCTCGATCTATATAGCAAAATAGACGGGGAAATACTTAAGTTTGTTCTTGAATCTTAAATGAGGAGTCTTTCGGCTAAACTATATCATTCAAACAAAAAAAAACACCCAATTTCTTAGGTGGTTTCTCTAAATAAGTATCTTACAATCTTACTTTAAGCTCTTGATCAATTTCTCGTTCATAGCTACGTAATCATCGTTTTTGGCTTCTTTGGCCAATTCTATAGATTTCATAGCCGTAGCAATTGCATTCGCTTTATCTCCTGATTTAGCAAGAACTTTTGCTTTCAAATGTATCTTCCAAAATGCTTTTGGATCCATTTCTACAGCTTTATTTGCCCATTCCAAAGCTTTATTCATGTCTTTTCCATTTTCAAAATAAAACGTAGCCGCAGCAAAATAAGGCTTTGTATCTCCATTCATGGCTTTATCAATATCCGCCATAATTTTTGTTTCAATGTCTGCAACTATAGGAAACTCTATCTCTGTATTTTCCCACATGATGCTTAGGTTTACAGAATTTTGCGTCTGATCGCCAAACACCATCATGAAGGTTTCGATCTTAAAAGGAAGAGCTACTGGTTTTGTAGAGAAACGAGCCACTTCCGCTTCTTTTGTATAACTAAAAGCATTGGATTCTGGCTTCAAAAGTACTACTTCCCAAGCATCCGCATTCGGAATTGTTACAAGAGAATACTTTCCCGCTTTTACTGCTTGACCACCTACTTTCACGTCTTCGCCAAACGTAATTTGTGTGGCAGAGTTAGCCCCTGTTCTCCACATTTTACCAAAAGGAACAATTTCTCCGTATATTTTTCTTCCTTTTGCTGAAGGTCTTGAATACGAAACCTCAATGCTAGATAGAGCAAAATCTTGCTTAACGGTCTGTGTTGGGCTTGCGGCAGGTGTTTTCAGGGTTTGGCCCACTAGCTGCGTACTGATTGCCAAAGCGGCAAATAGAATAATTTTTTTCATGTTGATAATATAATTTTTAATGAACAAGGTAATACCATACCAATAAAGGTAAGAACTAATCCAACCCTATAAAAGTTCGTAGCTTACAATTTTTTAATAAATTTATAGCGTTTAAGCATATTCAATTCTTGTTTGTGCTCAGCAAAGAGACAAAATTATAAACTCCAACTCAATCCCCCGTCTACAGGAATGTTGACTCCTGTTATGGATGCTGCTACAGGTGTAGCTAAAAACGCCACTGCTGCTGCTACTTCCTCAGGGAAAGCAAACCTACCTACAGGAATATCCTTTATGATTGTTTTTTCAACTTCCTCCAAAGGCATATTCCATTCTTTAGCTCGCATTGTATTGACCTGGTGTAGTCTTTGAGTTGAGGTTAAACCTGGTAAGACATTATTAACCGTAATACCGTATTTTCCGAGCTCTCTCGATAAAGTTTTGGCCCATCCAGCTACGGCCCATCGAACTGTATTGGAAACACCTAATCCCGGTATAGGTTGTTTTACAGATATAGAAATAACATTGATGATACGACCAAACCCTCTCTCTTTCATCCCTTCTAGTACGGCTTTCACCAAGATCTGGTTATTGATTAGATGTTTCTCGAAAACTTGACGAAATTTATTTTCTTCCTCGTTTTGAATTTCCCCTCCTGCAGGACCACCCGTATTATTGACCAGAATATCGATTTCCTTTACTTTAGGAAATTCTGAAATAGCCTGAATCAAATCTCCTTCTTTTTCAAAATCGGCAACGCAATACCCATGTATCTGGTTTAGAGAAATATCTAGCTTCTCGATACAAGCCTTTAGCTTGCCTTCATTTCGAGCTAGTAAATACACATTGGCCCCAAGCAAAGCCAATTCTACTGCAGTAGCCCACCCTATTCCTTGAGTACTTCCGCAAACGAGAGCCGTTTTATTTTTTAAGTTTAAATCCATTTTCTAATTTTTCTAAAAAAAAAGCTGTCTTCTTTCGAAGACAGCCAATACTATAAAAAGCATGTTCTTAATTATGCGTGATTACCTCTACACCCAAGGTTCTTGCACGAAGCAAACCTCTTGCATAAAAGGTATAAAACTTGCCTGCTGCTACTTGTACATTGGGAATAGTTAAAGCTACAGGTCCCGTAGCCGATCCCGTTCTTACCTCCACAGTATAGCTTCCTCTTGCGATATTTGCGAAAGTGCCCGCATTGGTTAGAGAACCTGCTGTTGTTAAAGGCGAGATATAGGCCCGGTTTGCAATTGAAGCGACCGAAGTAGTCCCTCTTAAGAAACTCACCCAAACGGCTGGTGCATCAGGAGCCAAATGGAAAAACCGGAATTTACCCAACGTATCCGTTGCCGTGGTTGTCAAAACATCCGTGACTACCATCATTCTAGAGCCTCCTCTATCTGTAAAAACAGTTGCCGTGTTGGGAGGAACTGGAGCGGCTCTTTTCAAGCTATCAATAATAAAAACCGTAGAAACAGAGTTTGGAGCTATGGTTATCGGGTTTTGATTGGTATTTCTATCTCTATAAACTACCGTGTAATTACTAGCCCCGTTTGCTCTTACCTGTGTAGCACCTGTGGTAATGTTTACATACGGTGAGTTTTTAAATGCGGCAACATCCTTGGCTACCTCATTATTATTGATCAGAAAATTAAAGTTAGAGCCATCCGCAACAGCATTTACAAACATCATTCGTGCTGAGGTAGCCGAAGTAGATGTAGAAGATGGCTTAGCATCCGGATAATCTGTAGATTCACAAGAATAAAGCAACCCTACACTTGCTAGTGATATCGTTAGAAGGAATTTATGAATATTGTTTTTCATTTTACGTATTCGTTTCAAAATTATCAATTAAAAATATAACGGAAACCAAACTGCATCTGCCAACGAGACGATAAAGTCGTATTGTTGATATAGCTCGCATTCAAAGGTGATCCATCACTGTTGGTAGCAAATGTCATCACAGGCCTTCCTGTCGCTGGTGATGCCGCCGTGTTAGGAGTTTCGTACCCATTCAATCCAATCAGACCGCTACGTGCAGGTATTTTGGCTAAGCCCCATTCTTTATTCAGAAGATTTAGGAAATTGGATGTCTCCCAAGAAAATTGAAGCGTATTTTTATTTTTACCAAAATTATGGAACAAATCAATCAAAACACGGGTATTAAGACGATTGACCCATGGAGCCAACGCTCCATTACGTTCAGCATATTGGCCTCTTCGGCTATTTAAATACTTGTCCTGAGTAATATAAGCATCTAATTGATTCCAAATTTCAGCCGTTGAACGCGTATCTCTTGCATCTGTAGGAATTAAAACTATTTCAGATGCATTTCTAGGCACATAAATAAGGTCATTGTTGTTTATACCGTCGCTATTTACACTCCCTTGATATGTATATGAGAAATTGGAGTTATTAAATCCTTGATAAATCACCGAAGCCGAAATACCTAAAAGATTTTTAACTAATATTTTATTATAGCTCAAAAACCCTACTACTCTATGTGGATTCCAGTTATTGGCATACCCCAAATTAGGATCATTGGGATTGTTTACAATTTGATTACCAGTAAACAGTCCACCCGCAGTAGATCCCGATTGACCGTTTATATCTTTAGAATCCGTATATGTATACGCTATATTCCCTTGAATCAATCCTTTAACTTTTTGAAGTTGAACCGTGAACTGAGTTGAGTATCCTTTATTGATGTTGTCTAATACAAGGGCATTCACTATCGGATCATTAAGTCTCCTGTCAGGTCCTGGTCTATCCGCTGATGATCCAGAAGTTGCTCCATATAAAAGTCTACCATCTCCAGCTACAGTACCAACAGGGGCTGCCAAATTTGCATCCCGAATATAAATTGCATTGAGGTCTTTAGTATAAATAAACTCCGCAGTAGCTACATAACTCGGATTAATTTGATAATCGGCTGCAAAGTTTGAACGCCATACTTGGGGGAACTTAAAATCAGGTACGGTAGAATTGATAGCATATGTAGGCGATAAAGGCCTTCCTTTAAACTCTGGTAATGTAGGAACGTATTTGTTTGGATCATTGCTAAATCTTAATGTACCTAATGCTGCGGTGCTTGGAGTATATTGTCCAAAATACAATCCATTGTTGGAAATTTGGTTGGATATCCACACGAAAGGTATTCTTCCAGTGAATACACCTGTACCTCCACGCAACTGAAGTTTTTTATCCCCAAAAACGTCTAAATTAAACCCTATTCTGGGCGAGAATAATGGTGTAGCCTTAGGCAATACATCTACATTTATTTTTTCTCCATTGGCAAATGTCATAGAATCCGTAACTACGTTTTTCAACAGGTTGTTACCATTAAAACCAGGGATGTCCATTCTAACTCCATAAGTCAGATTCAGTCTTTTGCTCACCACAAATTTATCCTGTATGTAAAATCCGTATTGCTGTGCTTTCCAATCTGCTGCACCATCACTACCCGGAATACCGATATATTGAATACCATATTGTCTAGGACCAGCACCCGTGGTTCTATCTGGAAAATTTGCTGGTGCGGGTGAAGAAACATTTGAAACAAAATCACTCGAACTGTTAAAAATATAATTCCCATTTATTAATTGCGTAAACGAGTTATAGAACGTATAAAACTCATTCGCTGTACCTAAGGTTATCGTATGCTTGTTGAGATAAAAATCCAGTTTATCATTGATCTGAAAAATATCTTGATTGAGCCTATTGTTGGCAGAAAAAGGCTCTGCACCAAATGAAGTAAGTACGTTTCCATTGGGTCCTAAAATATCTACCAAAGGAAAATTGGGTACTTCATCACCTTGAGGTCCTTCTCTAAAATCTCGAAAAGCCGAATACCCAATCTGAAAATTATTAGACAGCTTTGAACCAAATCCACTAGAATTTAATTCAGCAATCACATTGGATAAATTGTTGTTAATTCTATAAAATGCACTCGAAAATGGCACAGCATTATTGCTATTCTGTCTACCCCCTGTAGGAGCGGAAAAAGGCCCTCCTGAATTACTCGGTGGCACATCGCGGAAAGAGTTCATTTGATTGTATCGAATACTGAACTTGTTGTGCAAATTGATATTCCAGTCCACTCGACCTAAAAACTTATTGCTACTAGTCAAAAGATCAAAATTCTCATAGGTTCCAGGATCAAACGTCCAATCCTTGTTTGGACCCGTTTTTATTAAAAAATCCTTCAAAGCATCTAGTTCAGCCTTTGTTTGTTGATAGGCTACGCCTTCTGCTGATTTACCATCTGCTGGAAAAAGCACGGCAGGATCTACGCCTGACTCTCTTTCTGCATTTATGAAAAAGAAAACTTTATCTTTTATGATTGGGCCTCCTAGACGAAAACCGAAGTTTTTGTTTGAGAAATCAGTAAGTGGACTCTTCACTTTACCTACATAATCATTGGTTAGATTCTGATTCTTGAAAAAGTAGTATGCAGATCCCTGCACGGTGTTAGTTCCGCTTCGAGTAACAGCATTTACACCCGCACCCGTAAACGAACCTTGGCTTACATCATACGGTGCAAGCGATACATTCATTTCTTGTATTGCATCTAAGGAAATAGGTTGTGCGTTTGATTGACCACCGGGCAAAGAACTTAGTCCGAATACATTGTTGGAGGTAGCACCATCAATAGAAAAATTATTGTATTGGTTACTACGCCCTCCAAACGAGAACCCTCCCCCTGCTTGTGGAGTAAGAGCAGAAAGATCTGTAAAACTTCGCGAAATAGAAGGTAACCTTTCGAATGCCTCTTTCTTGAAATTTGAAGATGCTCCAGTACGTTCCGAATTGATTGCACTTCCTGAATTACCTTTCACAACCACTTCTTGTAATACAGTAGATTCATCCAGAAGTACGATATCGTACACAAGGGTACTACCTAAAGAGGCAAAAAGCTCTTCTTTGATGGTTTCTTTGAATCCTACAAACGTAGTCGTGATTTTGTAAGGTCCACCTACACGAACAGCAGGCATCACATATCTACCCGATACATTGGACACTACTGCGTATTTCGTACCAGAGGGCACATGAACCGCTGTAATTGTAGCTCCAGGCAACTTTTCTCCTTTGGCATCCGAAACAGATCCGGCTATGGAAGAAGTAGTTACCTGAGAATAAGATTGTAAAGAAACCAATAAAAAAACAAAAAGGGATAGCCCTTTGCTTACACAAGTAAAGAGTTTACTCATAAAAATTTTTGGGTTTAGGTTAAAAAAACGTTTGTCTCAGAATCGATACAAAAGTAAATCTAAAACCATTGTGTTTAAAATATTTTTGAGGAGAAATTCACTACTTTTCAAAATTTAATATTGAGATAACTTTAAAATTATTTTAACTTCATGAAGAAATTCCCTCATTAATTTTAATATTTAAAACAAATTCAGCTATATAATCTATAATTGGGCCATTTTGCTAAACCTATTGATTCTTATAATGCTTTAATTTATACTCTACTTTAATAAAATGAAAAGGATAATTTATTGGTTCAGAAACGACCTTCGTATAGAAGATAATGCCGCCTTAACCGCGGCATTAATCTCAGGTAATGTATTGCTTGTTTATATAGTTGATAATAGAGAGTTTCATGAATCTATGTTGGGATTCAAAAAAACAGGTTCACTCAGAATGAAGTTTTTGCTTGAAAGTTTACATGACCTATCGACTTCAATACAAAAACTTGGAGGCAATTTACACATCCGTGTAGGCATACCCGAAATTGAGCTTTTTGATATTGCCCAAAAATATGAAATTGAAAAAATTGTATGCTCTAAGGCCTGCACTCAAGAAGAAACGGGTATAGAGACGGATCTTTCTATATTACTAAAGACTAAAAATATAGAGTTTGAGCTCATTTGGCAAAATACACTTGTACATGTTAGAGATTTACCGTTCAGCATTCATAAACTTCCATTTGTATTTACTGAATTTCGGAAAACAATCGAACAAAGCTGGAAAATACGAAAAATCGATGCCCTTCCCGATCAATTAAATTTCTTGCAAACAAACACCAACTCCGAAATCCCTACTCTCGAAAGCTTGGGATACTCAATCCCCGATATTCATCAAAATTCTCTGGATTTTTTGGGAGGTGAATCGGAAGCTAAAAAGCACCTAAACTCGTACTTTTTTGAAAAAAAACTGGCATCCACCTACAAAGAAACACGTGACGGACTCGCTGGATTAGACTATTCCACTAAATTCTCATATTTCCTAAGTCAAGGATGTATTTCAGCCAAAACAATCTATTGGAGCCTAAAAAAGTTTGAAGAACAATCGGGTAACAATGAATCTACCTATTGGATTATCTTTGAACTTCTCTGGAGAGATTATTTTTACTTTGTTGCTCTCAAGTTTGGTATACGTTTATTCAAAAGAAGTGGACTTAAAATGGATATCAATAAAAAATGGAAGAAAGATAAACCCACATTTTATGATTGGATAAATGGGAATACTCCTGATCCTTTTGTAAACGCGTTTATGAAAGAACTTAAAGCTACAGGATATATGTCCAATAGAGGAAGACAGATTACTGCCAGTTATCTATGCCACAATCTGCAAATAGAATGGTGGTGGGGAGCTATGTACTTTGAATCACAATTGATAGACTATGATGTATGTAGTAATTGGGGAAACTGGAATTATGTAGCGGGTATTGGCAACGACCCTAGACCCAATCGAGTTTTCAATACTCAACTTCAAGCAGAAAAGTATGATCCACAGGGTATGTTTGTAAAAATGTGGTCATAAAATACGACCGATCACATTGGGTTTTTTCCATTTATCACAATCTTTTGTTGTAATTGATCAAACAAACTCTATATTTGAACTAAAATTTTAAGACAATAATTATGAATAAATCAATAATCGTTATCCTAGTCATTTTTGTCCTTTTCGGATTTTATGGTTGTAGTAAATATAACGGCATGGTTGGGAGTGATACGGATGTAAATACTGCTTGGTCAAAAGTTCAATCACAATATCAAAGAAGAGCGGACCTAATAGGCAATCTCATAAAAACTGTCCAAGGGCAGGCTGACTTTGAAAGTAAAACCCTTACTGAGATTGTAGAAGCCCGTGCTTCTGCTACACAGATCAAGCTTGATGCTAAAGATCTTACGCCAGAAAACATGAGCCGATATCAAGCTGCTCAAGACCAATTACAAGGATCCCTAAGTAGATTGATGATGGTTTCTGAAAATTATCCCAACCTAAGAACGAGCGAGGCTTTTGGGGATCTTCGTGCGGAGCTTTCAGGTACAGAAAATCGCATAACAGTGGCCAGAAACGATTTTAATGATGTTGCGGGAGTGTATAATAAATCTATTCGTACTTTTCCTAATGTACTTTTTGCAGGTATGTTTGGATTTCAGCAGAAAGCACAGTTCCAAGCAAGTCAAAAAGCTCAAGATGCTCCAGACGTGAATTTTGATTTCAAAAAGGAATAAGAGCATGCAAAGCTCCGATTTTTTTACTCCAGAAGATCAAAGGAAAATTGTGGAGGCTATCAAAACTGCCGAAAAACAAACCTCTGGAGAGGTAAAGGTTCATATTGAGAAATTATGTCCAGAACCCGATCCTTTTGATAGGGCCAAGTATGTGTTTGAGTTTTTGGCATTACACAAAACATCCAATAGAAATGGCGTATTGTTTTATCTTGCCTATGAAGATAGGAAGTTTGCCATTCTAGGTGATAAAGGTATTTACGAAAAACTAGGGCAAGGATTTTGGGATGATACAGCCACTATGTGTAAGTCTTACTTTGCAGAAGGCAACTATCTAACTGGTCTTACATACGGAATAGAAAAAGCAGGCGAAAAGTTACGAGATCATTTTCCCTATCATAAAAACGACATCAACGAACTCAGCGATGACCTCAGTTTTGGTTAATACTACCATGCTAAAAAAAATTTGGTTCTTATTTTGTGTATTTGGGTTCGTATTTAGTTATGCTCAAGAGATACCCCCAAGACCCAATAGCTATGTAAGTGATTACGTAGGAAACGTACTAAGTGCAGGTGATATTCAACAGCTCGAGTATAAACTACGTGCTTACAATGACAGCACTTCTACTGACTTTGTCATCGTAATCCAAAAATCCATACTACCTTATGAAGCCTCTGACTATGCTCTCAAAATAGGGAGAGATTGGAAGTTGGGTCAAAAAGGCAAAAACAATGGAATTGTATTACTTTGGATTCCAGAAGATCGCAAAATAGCCATTCAAACAGGGAATGGAATTGAGGGATTCCTGCCAGATATGATCGCCAATAGGATCATAAAAGAGGTAATAGCACCCAATTTCAAACAAGGCTTGTATTATCAAGGGCTAGACCAAGCCATTAATGCCATCATACAATACGGTAAGGGAGAGTATAAAGCCGAACCAAGAGAAGAAGAAGAAATAAGCACAACTACTATTCTAATTTTCCTATTCCTTATCATTCTCATCATATGGTTTATTAATCGCGGAGGTGGTGGGGCCGGAGGACGACTGGGTCAAGATAATCAATGGCCTTACGATACGTATTCAGGCTGGGGAAGGCAATCGGGTCGCTGGTCTGGTGGATGGATAGGTGGCGGTGGATTTGGCGGAGGCGGATTCGGCGGAGGCGATAGCGGCGGTGGATTTGGTGGTTTTGGTGGTGGAGGCGGATTTAGCGGTGGAGGTGCCAGTGGGGATTATTGATATAGTGCGAAGTCTTTTAGTGCTGAGTGTATAGTAATGAATTCTAATCGTATTAAGCTTGCTGGATTTTTTATTAATACAACTAAACCTTTACTACTTAATAGAATGATAGATTCAGCAGACCTCTAAGAATTTCGTATATTTGGAGCTTAATTTGACACATGAGCCCAATTTTAGAAAGCGTACAGCAATTTTTCAGTTCCGTAATAAAAGACCCTATTCTTTCTACAGAAAATATCCCCTTGAGTGGCGGAGATAGACGATATTTTCGATTAATTACTTCAAACAAATCGTACATTGGATGTTACAATGAAAACATTCGGGAAAATGACGTTTTTTTCTATTTTACTAATCATTTTAAGAAAATAAATGCCCCTTTACCGACAATAGTTGCTGTAAATGAGGATAAAAAAATATACATTGTAGAAGACCTAGGTAGAGACTCATTATTAAATATACTTGAGTCCCAAGGACATATACCTGAGGTTTTCGACCTTTTCAAAAAATCCCTAGGCGAGCTTGCCAGAATGCAAATTTTGGGTGTTCAGGATTTGGACTTTGATCAGTCGCTTACTGCCAAAGAATTTGGCAAACAAGCAATTATGGCTGACCTGTTGTATTTTAAGTATTACTTTGTTGATACGCTCAAAATCCCTTACGATAAGCAACAACTTTTAGAAGATTTTGATGCCTTGGCAACCTACCTTACCAAGACAGAATACAAGATGTTTATGTTCAGAGATTTTCAAAGTCGAAATATCATTGTAAACCAAGGAGACGTCTTTTTTATAGACTATCAAGGCGGTATGCGAGGAGCATTGCAATACGATGTCGCCTCTCTCCTATTCCAAGCCAAAGCTGACCTAAGCAAAGAATGGAAAAATCAGCTACTTGACTACTATATCAGCGTTATAGATGATCTATTACCAGCACCTGTACAAAAAGAAGTGTTTGTGAGCCAGTACAATGGCTATGTTGTAATAAGAATGTTGCAAGTCTTAGGTGCTTATGGATTCCGAGGTTTATTTGAACGCAAAGCCCATTTCTTGACCAGCATTCCACTTGCTCTTCGGAATTTAAAATGGTTTTTAGCAAACCGGAAAGTGGGGCTAATCGTACCTACTTTAGATTCTATCCTTGCTCAAATCACCACAAATGAGACCATTGGATCGTTTGAACCTATTCAAGCAACTTCAGAAACACCCCTTCTTATAAAAGTAAAGAGCTTTAGTTTTCTCAAAAATGGTTATCCAGTAGATCAAAGTGGCAACGGTGGTGGATTTGTATTTGATTGTAGAGGAATTTTGAACCCGGGAAGATACGAACCTTACAAAAAAATTACGGGTCGTGAAAAAGAAGTGATGGACTTTCTAGAACAACAAACCAAAATGCCTGATTTCCTAAACAATGTCTATAATATCGTTGACATATCAGTAGAAGACTATATCGCTAGAGGATTCGAAAACCTAAGCATCAGCTTTGGTTGTACTGGCGGGCAGCACCGAAGTGTGTACGCTGCGGAGCAAACCGCTAGGCATCTGCGAAACAAATATAAGGTAAAAATAGAACTAGAGCATGTAGCTCAAGGGATCAAGGAAGAGAGGTATTAGTTCTTAAGTAGATGTTAGAGCTGAGTGAATTAGTGCTTAGTGCTAAGTATTCATTTGTCAATAATTATCTATGCTTAATTGGGTTGACAGTTATTTTATTGAGTGCTTAAGTGGTGATACGTTTGGTCTAAACTACGGTAAATACGGACACAAACCTGTACATAATGAACAAGAGCTAGATTTAATACCTAAATAAATTCTCAAAAATCAGAATTAAATATATTTCCCATTAGGAATTCTTCCTCATTGAAAAAAACTATTCTATCCATTCTAGGAGGATTATTGATGTCAAAATTGTAAGCAGCGGAATTAAGATAAAAAGTGACCTCCAACCGCTCTCTTACGGTCGTATTCGCCCAGTATTCATTTAACATCTCTTCATTATCCTCGGCTTTGCTTGCCCAATGATAATCTCGATCCATTTTTTCCATTTAGCGATGAATAATACCCAAATTTACTTTTTCTTTTCAAAATTAAAATTCTGCCCTTGAAAATGCTTTCTTCTAACTTAATTTTGAAACTAAAGTAATAGATTTAATAACAACACATGCAAAACTCTATCAGTGGATTCATCCTTGCGGCAGGCTTAGGAACAAGACTAAAACCTTGGACAGATCACCATCCCAAGGCTTTGGCTATTGTCAACGGTAAAAGTCTTTTGCAGAGAAACATTGAATATTTACAGTCTTTTGGGATCCTAGATATTGTTGTAAACGTTCATCATTTTGCGGATCAAATCGTTGATTCTATTCAACAAAATAATGGTTGGGGCTCTAAAGTAATGATTAGTGATGAAACGGACAAAGTATTAGAAACAGGAGGAGGATTGCTGAAAGCCAGACCTTTGCTTGAAAAGTTTGAAAAAACAGTCTTGATGAACTGTGATATCCTTACAGATCTCAATCTTACGGATATGATCCATTTCCATTCGCAACAAAACGCTGTGAGTACCTTGGCCGTGACCCAACGAGAAACCAGCCGGTATCTACTTTTCAATGAGGACTCCGAAATGGTGGGTTGGCAAAACGTAAAAACGAGCGAAACCAAGCTACCTAGGCCTTGCTCTTCCCCAGTGGCCCTTGCGTTTAGTGGTATTCATATGCTTTCAAACCGCATATTTGATCAAATCAAACTCACAGAAAAATTCAGCACCATTGACTTGTATTTAGATATCTGTGCTCACCAAAAAATAGTAGGATTTGAACATACGGGTTCAAGAGTTCTCGACGTCGGCAAACCAGAGGCTATCTTTGAAGCTGAAAAATTGTTTGCATAAAACTTAGTAATTTTAAAATTCTATTTTAACAGCAGGATTAGCGTCTTTCTTTTGATTCTCAGGTCGAACAGGATTATTTTTCAAATCCAATAATTTTAAATGTTCCAAAGTGTTTATCTCCTGCGGTACTAGTCGTAACAAATTATTATTAAGGTATAGATACTCTAAAGATTTTAATTCACTTAGATTTTTAGGCAATGATTTAATTTTATCATTTTCTAAATGAAGAGATTTGAGTTTCGGTAACTCGGCAAGCCCTTTTATGCTTTTCTCTAAATCAAGATTAGGCTCATTATCTAAATAGAGTTCTTCTAAGTTGACCAGCCTCGCCAGTCTTGCCTCAATGACTTTGAAATCATTTCCTCCAAGATCCAAGGATACAAGTGTAGGGATTTCAAAAACCTCTTCCGGAATTGTTAGCAAGTGATCGTCACGAAGACTCAAATAGGCCAAATTGGAGAACTTACTAAAGTTTTTAGAAAAGCTCACAATATCATTTAAACCTACCTTGAGCTGAGTAACCTTTTCAGGGTTTTTTAGTGAGTCTGAGTACACCAAGAAATTAATCTGATTCGGATTAATTTGAGTAGTCACTTGTCCCCAAAGGGTGCTATTTATAACTAGCACACATAGCATTGTTTGAAATCCTACATTTTTCATACCTTTTATAATTTAATTTTTTACATCATTTTCCTTATCCACTTTCTTCTTCTTGAATTTCTCTTTGCACCATTCTCTAAAACTCTTTCGTTCAGAAGGGCTAAAAAGTTTAATTGCTTTGTTAAACTCTTTCTTAAAAATCGTAGGCTCAAAATGAACTTTTTCAAGAATCATTTTATAATATTCATACATGTTCATGCTCTGAAGCTTAATCGTTTGACTTTCGTTTATTGTATCCATTAATTTTTATTTTTTTATTTATCGTCTGTATTGAGCATCATCGGTTGATCCGCACTAGTTATAATCACTTTTGCATTGGGTGAAGTAGACAATTTGTTAAATGCTTCTATTGCTTTAAACCGTATCAAAAGAGGTGTGAGCCCTTCAGCAATAATTTTTTGAGCATCTCGTATTCCTTCTGCTTCTATAGTAAGTCGTTTGGCCTCTTGACGCTCTTTATCTAACACAAATTGCATTCGTTGTGAATCTTGCTCGGCCTCGAGTTTGTCTTCAATTGCCTTGGTTAAACCTGCGGGTAAGACAATACTCTTCAACAATACTGATTCTACAACAAACCCCCTGTCTTTTAGTTGCGACATCATCAGGTCTTTGATTGATTTCTCGATAAGGGATCGTTGGCCTGTGTGCATGTCTTTAGCAAAATATTGTGAAGAAATATCGGCAACCGCAGATCTAAAAATAGGCAAAATAACGACTTGCTCATACCCTTTACCTAGTTTTTCAACTATCTTGGGTGCATAACTACCCTCCAAACGATAAAGTATGGAAACATCAGATTGAACCGTCAGCCCTTCTTTTGAAGGCAAAGGCACTCTTACTTCCATATTCATAGTACGTGTGGGCAGCTTAATAATTGTTGTCGTAAAAGGGTTAAAACCACGAGCACCTTCCATCAAAGGCTCTGATTTTATTTTACCAAATGAGCGTTTTACGCCTACTTCACCTTGTCGGATAATTGTGCAGCTCGACAATGTCGCAGCCGCGAAAAGCAAAGAAATTACTGAAAGTTTCATGTTAATGGTGTTTAGATTTTGTAACTCTTAAAACATGTTACAAACATATATACGCCATATTAACCTCAACTTAGAGGGATATTAGAATTTGATTAGATTTAATTTTTGGGTAAAAAGATTAGTACCACAAAACCATCTTTATGTGTAGATCTTACTTCAATTGTCCCCTTATGGAGCTCTATGATCTTCTTCGTCAATGATAAACCTACCCCATGCCCACGAATATTTTTAGAATTACCTCCTCTTACAAATGGATCAAATAGGAATTGTATATCCGAAGAATCCAAAACATTACTTTTATTCTGAAACAGCATGGATACTCCGGTTTTTAGTACTTCTAATGAAATCTCAATCGTGTTATCGGTTGAGTATTTAAGTCCGTTTTCGATCAAATTGTAGAAAGCAGTATACAATAATTCTGGGGTACCTTGCATTTCAGGTATAGAATCCCCATGCTCCTTAAAAACAATATTTACTTCTCCATGCGTTCTTTTTTGCAAGATCTCCATCCTTACTCTGGATATTTTATCTAAGATATTGATAAGTGTAAAGTTGGGCTTATAATTTTCAATATCAATAGAAGTTAGGTCCAGAAGATTATTACTCAATTTATTAAGCATTTGTACATCCTCTAGTACAGAGCGTATCATAAGCTTAATATCATCAATAGAATCATCTGCGAGTAGAGAGACTTGGATTTGCCCCGTAATAGAAGTAAGAGGTGTACGTAGCTCATGCGAAGCATTGGAAACAAATGCTCTTTGAGCCAAAAAAGTGGCTTGAAGGCGATCCAACATTTGGTTGAATCGTATAGCCAACTGTTCCAGTTCATCGTTTCTGTTACCTTCATTTAGTCTCAGAGTAAGATTAGATCCTTTGATCTCGTCAATCTTGGAGATCATCCGCTTAATTGGATATAACATTTTTTTTACAAAAAACCACCCAGCTAGGCTACTCAACAATACCATTGTGAATCCGCCTAAAATCAAAATATAGGCAATATTCTTAAGCTTCATAAAGCCATACTTATCGATACCTGATGAAACTATCAAATATTGCTTGCCTTGATTCAGTATTATTTTACCATAAAACTCCCTTTGATTTTCTATCCAAAACAACTCCCCATTTTGCTGGGTTTCGTACAATTTGATTTTGTTAAAGTCTAGTTTATCCTTACCGCTTTCATAAAGAATACCGAGATTCGCATCAAAAATGATGATTTCTTCATCGTAAAGCTTAGTAAGATTATTCCTATCTAAAATTTGCAGTAGCTCGGGACTTATCTCGTTTTCTTTAAAAAAAATGGTTGCAGCATCGGCTACCTCTTGTTTGAGTTGAACTTGAAACTCTTTTTTTCGTTCAAACTTACTTTGGAAATAAATACAAAAGCAAAAAATAAAGAGCAATGCCGCTATAATCAACAAATAATTAAATATGAGTTTAAAGCGTAAAGTCATTTGTTTTTGAGCATATATCCCATACCTACAATGGTATGAATGAGTTTTGTTGAATGGTTTTTATCGATCTTGTTTCTCAAATAATTGACATACACCTCAATGAAATTGGTACCCGTATCGAAATTTATGTCCCATACCTGTTCTGCAATATCTAACTTGGAAACCACCCTTCCTTTGTTTACCATCAAGTATTCCAAAAGGTTGAACTCTTTGGCAGTCAGAGATATAGCTGCCCCTTTTCTACGAGCAATTTTCTCTTTCAAATCCAACTCCAAATCCGCTACAGTAAGTTTCTCGAGATTTTGTTCTTCGGGTAAACAAGCTCTTTTCAGTAAAGACTGTATTCGTACCAACAGCTCCATAAAGTCAAAGGGCTTGACGAGATAATCATCCGTACCCGCAGCAAAACCCGACAGCTTATCGCTTACACTACTAAATGCAGTCAAAATCAAGATGGGTATCTTCTCGTCTTTCTCCCGTATTTTTTGGCAAACTTCCAAGCCACTTAGATCAGGCAATCCTACATCTAAAATGATAAGATTATACGTATGCAAGTCAAAAAACTCAAGTGCCATTTTTCCTGTATCCGCAATATCAGAGGCAAAATTTTGCGTATGAAGACCTTTCTTTATAAAATTGGCAACTTTCTCTTCGTCTTCGACAATTAATATTTTTTTTGCTTCCATAGTGTGTAGAAATTAAAATACCAATATTGAATGTAAATGTAAGAAATTGATTCAGAAACGAGCTTTTGAGCAGATTAGAATATCATTAGAAATCCGTAGAAAACGTGTCAACTAAGGAAATAAACTTATCAACACTAGAAGAAAAATTATGACTGTAGGTTTAAACACTGTTTCTTCGGATGCATCTTTACCAAACAAAGACAAAAGCTAAAATACACAAGATATCTAGATCAATCGACCCATGTTGCATATTTGTATAAGCATCGAAATGTCTTTAGTACCTGTCCTATCCAACATGTTTTTGCGATGCTTTTCTACCGTTAAGGGGCTTAAATCTAGCAATTCGGCTATTGCCTTCGTATCTTGCCCTTCTCTAATCATATTAAGAATTTCCTTTTCTCGATCAGATAAAATCGATTTTTCTACAAATTTTTTATCAACATTATTATAACTAAATGTACGGTTACCATTCACAGTGATATCAAACCAAAACAGATCATTATCTTTGATGTATGGACTAATATCATTATTCATAATCAAAATAATTTCCAATTTTCCTGTTTTATCAATTTCTAATGCCGTACAAGATAAACCCAGATGTTTTTTTTGGATACCCGGTGGTTTAATCTGAAAATTGTGCATGTACCAAGTTAAGGACTTGACACCTTCCGAATTATTTAAAATTGGCTGTATTGTCTTGCGATAAAAGTTACTTAATTGTAAAAAAAAATAACTTTGCGACAAAGGTAAATCACGCATCCAATAGAAAATAGCCCATTTTTTGTATTGCTCTTGGGAATAGGTGTATCCCAATACTTTTATATAATTTTCACTCATAAAAAGCACTTTCTGCTTTTTAAGATTATAGATGTTGATAAATTGATTGTTGAGCTGGGCGAATTCTCCTACTGTTTTAGAGAGTTCCTCATACTTCAGATCTAAATCTACCTCATCTTCTATGAACTCAGATGTGTTCCAAATATTGATTAATTCCGCATAATATTTCGGTGAACCTTCCTGAACCATACTCCTTTTGTTACAATACTATTCGCAAAAATCAGTTAAAAATACCTAAAAAAATACCCGAAACAAGTATCAATTATAACTATTTTTTGCTTAGGACTATATAATGTTGCCCATTCCGCAAATTTGGATTAATGAAGAAATATCCCTTGCTCCCGTAAATTCTAGCATGTTTTTACGGTGTTTTTCTACTGTATGTGGACTTAAAAACAACTTTTCGGCTATTTCTTTTGTATCGAGACCATTTTTTATATGATTGAGGATTTCTTTTTCACGATCAGATAAAATGCTTCCCTTAGCAAATTTTTTGTCTTTTTCATGATAATAATACTTCGTACCGTCGTTTATATCAAACTCCGCCCACCAAGGTGTTTTTTCCTTCACAAGCCCCTTTACATCCTTTATTATAAGCATCATAACAATCATACTCCCATTGGACAAAAACTCCAATCCGCTGCATGTCAAGCTGATATTATGTAAACCTGATTTGGGGGGGGTAAGCTTAAAATTATGCATATACCATTTGAGAGATTTAATATCTCCTGCCTTCTTCAATAGAGGCTGAACTGTACTCTTAAAAAACAAGCTCATTTGCATAAAAAACCAGCTTTGATTCAGAGGCATATCCCGCATCCAATACACCACAGAATACTTTTTGTAGTCTTCTTCCGTGCAAGTGTATCCCAAAACCTCTAAATAATTATTGCTTAAAAAAAGTACTTTTTGGGACTTAATATTGAATATAGAAATAAACTGCCTGTTGATTTCGGCAAATTGTCCAAGCATTTTTGACATCTCAAGATACTTAGCATCAATACTTGCATCATTTACCTTTTGCTTAGAGTCCTTCCATAACTCAACAAAGTCATTATAAAAAACGGGGAGATCGTCAAGGGGGTTTTCTGGGCTATCCAAGTAAACATGCAAACTTCTATATCCAAATATACAAAAAATACCTGATTTCGATATTGTAAGCCGAATTACGTTGTGTCACTTTTGCACAACAAAATTCTATTATTATTCAATGAAAACTATCGCATTACAAATCTCATGTCTCGCTATCATCCTTCTTGGAGCGTGTAGCTCTGAAAGTAATTCTAGCACTCCCCCTTCCCAAACGTCTACAGGATCAGCATCAACAAAACTCAATGGTGCCAATTGGTCTGCTTCGTGGGCTACCTCACTTTTGGCCAATCTTGGCGGCACAAAAGTACTAACCATAAATATTAACCTTTCTGAAAAAAACACAAGCGAGGGTATTTCCATAGGTCTAAATGATTTTTCGGGTACGGGTACTTATTCCTATGGTGCATCAGGTGGCAAAGCACTATTAAGTATTAAATACAAAGGTAAATATTACACTACTTCTCAATTAAGCAAAAACGTAGGGTCAGGAACTATTAAAATTACAGAATACGTAGCATCACAGGGTATCCTCAATCCTGGAAAGGCAGTCGGTGAATTTAGCGGAACACTCAAAAGCTATGACTCCGATGAAATGCTTACGGTAAGCAACGGCAAATTCACATCTATAATAGTCCTTTAAAATACTCATTAACAATAAATTATACTCAATTAATCAAAAAAAATCATGAAAAAAATTCTTCTTTCTTCTCTATTTGTCCTTTCTACATGTATACTGGTGGCTCAAAGCTATACAATTACACCTAATAGAGTCCAATTGGATAATGGTACAAATGCCGACAACCTTAGAATAACATCTTTGAACGACTATATTGGTATTACCTCTTTCAGATACAATGGCACCACAGCTGCAAAAACCGCTGTGGTCAGTAATAACATTTTATTGAATCTCAGCGGGGGTGGGTACACATCTCCATCAAATACAGTTATCGATAGATCTTCCCTACAATTACTAGCTTCTCAAAACTGGACATCAACAGCTCAAGGTACACGTATGGAGTTCAGAACAACGCTGAATGGAGGCACAATTCCCGACTTAAACCTTTCTTTACTTGACAATGGCACGTTGGCGATTCACGGAACCAAAGCATTGGAGATGGGCTATGGCGTATCGGGAAAAGAAATAAATGCAGGCAAAATAATTTATAATGGATTTGGAACCAATGCTCTATCGATTGTAGGTGCTGGCACATCCACTGCTAATCGTAAAATATATATGTTTGCTGAAGGAGGTACAGTTATGGATGGTAAGCTAGGTGTAGGGATAGACCAAAACACAAAGAACCTTCATGTACATCAACCTACTGCCTCAACTACCACTTTAAAATTAAGTAACACCAATACAGGCGATGGAGCTACGGATGGTCTAGAACTATCCATTGGTACAAGTGGCTTGTTTGGAACCCCTGCGAGTATAATTAGCCAAGAAAGTGGCTTTTTCTCTTTGGGAGCAGGAGGCACGGCTCAAATGATACTACAGTCAGATGGTAAAGTCGGTATTGGAAGCCTAAGCTTAGGACCAAAACTGCAAATTCATCACTCAACCGCCAATGATGATGCCTTGCCCCATTTGGGATTAAAATCTACGGATGCCTCCAACGGTATGATCAAAATGGAGAGTTCGGGCACCAATTTCTTTGGGCAATATTTCAATGCCAGTAGTGCGACTCCTTCCGCCAATTTTATTTCGTTTGATTACAATGGTACCCAACCCATACTGGATCTCCAAGGGAATGGCAATGTAGGCGTAACAGGCTTTACAAAGCTGGGAAATGATGCAAGTGCACCTTCTATCAAAATGAAAAAATTCACGGGAACGACTTCTGCTACCCAAGGAGGAACAATAACGATTGCACACGGAGTAACGGATGCAAAAATTCTTTCTGTACGAATCATGGTAAACTACAACTCAAATGCCTCGGTACCAGATGGATTTAACAAAGACAATGGATTTGAATGTAATACCTATATTTCTGCAGGATCTATTTATATCGAAAACAAAACTGGAAATAGTGGAAGCATATTAAGTAAGCCTTTCACGGCTCTCATTGTATATGAAAACTAAATTTCTCCCACATACCACCATCAATAATCACAAAAAATACATGAAAACAACCATCGTAGAAGATAATATCCTAAAAGTACATATAGGAAGCCGCAAGTACCTAAGACCCGAGGATATGATGCATTTGGAATCTGACCTAAACTACACGGTGATATCGCTCATCAATGGAGACAAAATAGTGAGTTCGACCGCACTCAAAATCATTGAATCCCGGTTGAGCCCCTTTAAAAAGTTTGTTCGTGTCAATAGGCAAAGTGTCGTAAATCTTGATTGGGTCACGGTTATTCAAGACAATGTTTGCGTTTTGCAAGGAAACATGCAATTGACATTTTCGAGAAGGCGTGCCAAAGAATTTGCCGAAAGTAAACGAGCATAAAGCTGAGGACTTGATGATTTCTTAATAAACGATACTCCGCGATGGTTGCTCCATCGCGGAAGTGTTTAACGAGTTTTACTTGATACCTATCTTTCAATTAGCCTAAAATCCAAAAATAAAATCATAAAAATCACCCAATCTTCCCTCCTACTCGATTGTACACATTTTCGCCTTGCCAAGGCAATTGTTTGCCCAAATACATACGAGCAAGCGTAACGCTTGGGTTGTATCCATGCGATTCAAGAAAATTATGAGCTTGTAGGTTTTCTTGAGGAAAAGAGGCCATACCATGGATTTGAAACCGTTTTTTCATCAACTCCATTCCCGCATTCTTTGTATACGCTAGTATTAATCCATCACCAAAGGTTGGGAAGTACACACCTACAACAAGACTATTTTCAACATATACAAAGCTCTCTTCTAAAAAGCTCTCCAAGTGTAGAGAACGATTTTCTCCACTAACCATCCTGTCCAAATTGTAAATTTCTTGCTTGAAATTAGGCTTATAATCTATAATGTGATCAGAAACAAACAAATTACTAAGGTTTACATTTCGATAAAGGTTATACAAGCTTTCGGTTTCAAACCCCACTTTCTTGTAAACAGGCTCGCCCAATGCTGTCGCTATCAAGTAAATATATTCACACTTTTGGGACTTTATAAACTGTACCAAATACTCAGTAATTCCTCTACCAATCCCTTGATTTCGATAATCACCATGCGTAACAATGGTAGCCAACCAACCTACATTTTCATGCAAAATGGCTGTACCTGTACCCACTAATACATCTTGGATCTCGAATTTAAACGGAAAACAATAGTTGGCTTCCAAGTAAAATCGAGCTTGTATACGAATATCAGACCAATCGCTGGGCTGTATTTGGGGCAATCTTTCTAGATCAAAGGCTAAAAGTGGCGATACATACATTTAGATTACTTTGGGATAGGTTCAAGGATAGAACTCACGTTTATAAATAAGTTACGACACAAATAAAAAACGATAAAATATTGATTAAAAAATTATTATATATGAAATTTTTATCTTTTCTAAAGGAAACAAAACTGAAAAATTTACAAATAGATTATTCTACTAATTATCCTTTCTTTTTAGACGTATAATATTTCATCACTTCCTCCTTAGTACTCACCCAGTTTCTTCCTTCCTTGTGAGCATTGATTTGACCC
Source organism: Leadbetterella sp. (assembly GCA_051649345.1). Taxonomy (GTDB): domain Bacteria; phylum Bacteroidota; class Bacteroidia; order Cytophagales; family Spirosomataceae; genus Leadbetterella. The sequence goes on from JBOFGX010000142.1 coordinate 23,692, forward strand.
GTCCTAGCCAAAAGACTTACATACTCCATCCCATACGGAACGACGTCCTCAGAAACTATACTAGACAAAGGTTCATAAACAGCATATGTTTTGGGAAGAAGATTTAGGTACAAATTCAGAGACCGCTCAATGGCCTGTGCCATAATCAAAACCAACTTACTGTAATCACCCTTATTGGCAGCATTGAGAGCCGAATAGTACTTTTTACGATCATTTTTTAAGATAATCGCAGGAGGAAAACCCGCCCGCATCAAAATAAGATTCATAGCCAAACGTGTAGTACGTCCATTACCATCAAAAAATGGATGAATCCATACCAAGCGATGATGAAAAATCGTACTCAACGTAATTGAATCATAATTTTCTGGGTTGGTATTGACGTAGTCAACTAGCTCATCCAAAAGATCGGATAGCTTGGGGGGAGCAGGCGGTGTAAAGTTGGCACCACCAATACGAACCATCCCGTTACGAATTCGACCGCCAAATTCTTCATCGATGTTTTTCATAACGATTTCATGGAGCTTCAAAACATCAATCGAACGAATAGGCTTATCTGAATTTACTAAATCCATTAATATATCCAAGGCCCTTTTATGATTCAAGACCTCAAAATGCTCCCGCATAGACTTACCGCCTACCGTAAGTCCTTCTTCTAATACAAGACGAGTTTCATTAAGCGAAAGCGTATTGCCTTCTATAGCATTGGAGTTATATGTCCACTCCAAATTCAGCTCTTCCCGAATACGCTCCAATGCCACCGTTGGAATAGGCCTGTAACTATCCAATGTAGCTTTCCTTTCTAAAAGCTGCTTTATTTTTCCTTGATGCTCTACAAGAGAATCTTTCTTTATTTCTACCATTCCTACTTAAACAATAATATCGGATACAAATATATTTACACTATCCGATATTTTAATACAAAAATAAGTACTTTTTCAAACCACGCACGATAAAATGTTTTAAATCTATTCTGCAACCATTCTATCTTTATTTTTTGTTATTAAAAAAACATCCGTATTATGCTCGATTCTTCTTCTTGGAACTTTGACACAACTTATACTCGACTACCTAAAGAATATTACTCAGAAGCCGAGCCCGCTCCAGCTTCAAATCCAAGTATGATTGTATTTAACCACATATTAGCTAGCGAATTAGGAATAAAATACAATGAAAACGAAACATTAAATATACTTTCTGGCAACCAAACCCCTAAAAACACACGCCCAATCGCCCAAGCCTATGCAGGGCATCAGTTTGGTGGGTTCAATATGCTAGGCGACGGTAGAGCAATTTTGTTAGGCGAACATCTAAACCCAAACGGAGAACGTGTTGATGTCCAACTCAAAGGATCTGGACAAACCCCCTACTCAAGACGAGGAGATGGCAAGGCAACCTTGTACTCCATGCTACGAGAATATCTCATTAGCGAGGCTATGTATCATTTAGGAATACCAAGTACACGAAGCTTGGCCGTGATATCTACTGGCGACCCTGTTTATAGAGAGACTCTCCATCGAGGTGGTATTTTGATACGAATCGCTCAAAGCCATATACGGGTAGGTACATTTGAGTTTGCTTGTCATATTCAAGAAGGCAAAGGACTGAAGGAATTACTCGACTATACTATTAAGAGGCATTATCCAGAGATCATTGATTCTTCAAATCTAGCTTTAGACTTCTTACAAACTGTGATGGAGCGGCAAATAGATCTCATCGTACAATGGCAAAGAGTAGGATTTGTACACGGAGTGATGAACACCGACAACATGAGTATCCCTGGCGAAACCATAGATTATGGGCCTTGTGCCTTTATGAACTCCTATAATTCGGATACCGTGTTTAGCTCAATTGATCAGAATAGACGATATACATTTGGTAATCAACCCCATATTGCTCAATGGAACCTAGCTTGCTTTGCCTCCTGTCTTTTATCAGAAATAGATACAAATAGTGACATGGCTGTACAAAAAGCCGAAGAAATCATCCATACTTTTCCAAAAAAGTATGAAGAAAAATACCTAAAAATGATGGCACACAAATTGGGGATATTGACCTTTAAAGAAAGTGACAAAGATATCATATACCGTCTTCTTGAGTGGATGAAAAACAACCAAGCTGACTATACAAATACCTTTGCTTACCTTCAAGGAGACTATATCCCCGATAATAATATATTTGAAGATCCGAAGTTTAGAAAATGGCACGAAAGCTGGTCAAGCAGGATTTCTTCTTCGCAATCCGAAAGTATAAAAACCATGAAAGCATCCAATCCCGTATATATTCCTCGCAATTACTTGGTGGAATCTGCCCTTATGAAAGCCAGTCAAGACTTAGACATGACAGAATTTAATAGTCTCCTAACGACCCTTTCGAAGCCTTGCGAATTCAATTCGGAAAATACACATTTCCAATATGTTCCCTACGGTGTTGATCAAGGCTATAAAACGTATTGTGGGACATGATGGGGTTACATTTTAGATGACAGATGTTGGATGATAGATGTCAGATATTAGATGACGGATCATAGATGTTAGATATAATAGATTGAGATTCTAAATCAACCTCCTTCTAGCCCATATCTACCATACCAAAGACTAAAATAATCAATACACAATCTCTCAGCACTAAAAAGACGGTCTACTTAAATTCCTAAGCATTCAGCATCAAATCGCTTAGCACTCAGCACTGACATCCAACATCTGATATCCAACATCCTAACGACTATCGACTAAACGACTAAATGACTTTACACACCTCTCAGCACTAAAATCCGACATCTGCTATCTAAAAGACTTATTTAAAACTCTCCTTCAAACCTACCGTTTTATTAAAAATCAAAGCTTGAGAAGTTGATTTCTGATCTTTAACAAAATAACCGTTTCGGATAAACTGAAAATATCCAGATACAGCATCGTCTACAAGATAAGGCTCTATTTTAGCATTTATTACCTTAAGAGACCCAGGATTGAGTGCATCTTTAAAGTCCCCTTCAAATGCGTTCATATCTTCTTGTAAAAAAAGTCGATCATATAGATTGATTTTAGCATCCACCGCTTCCTTACATGGAAGCCAATGAATCACACCTTTTACCTTAGCACCGCTGGTATCATTTCCGCTTTTGGAATTGGGCACTATACTACATCTTATGAGAATTACTTTGCCTAGCTCATCTTTCTCCACACTTTCGCATTGTATAATGTAGGCACCTTTGAGCCTAACCATTCCTCCTACAGAAAGCCTAAAATACTTAGGTGGTGGATCTTCCATAAAGTCTTCTCTCTCTATAAAAATGTACTTTGTAAATGGCAAAGTACGTGAGCCAGAACCCTCTATTTCTGGATTGTTATCTAAAGTACAGATCTCTGAATAATCTTCATCTACACCAACAATTTCTACTTTTATAGGATCAAAAACGGCCATGACCCGAGTTGCATTTTTGTTGTGGTACTCCCTTACAAAAAACTCCAGAAGAGATAAATCGATCAAATTATCACGTTTCTGAATACCAATACGCTCACAAAAATCACGTATGGCTGAAGCAGGATATCCTCTCCTACGCATGCCAGATATGGTAGGCATTCTAGGATCATCCCAAGCTTCAACAATACCATCGTTTACTAGAGTAAGGAGTTTACGCTTACTCATGACCGTGTTGGTCATATTCAGCCTTGCAAACTCATATTGCTTAGAAGGAAAAATATCGAGCTGAGCTATAAACCAATCATACAACTCTCTATGAGACACAAACTCTAGCGTACAAATGGAATGCGTAATATTCTCTATAGAATCTGACTGGCCATGAGCAAAATCATACATGGGATAAATGCACCATTGATCCCCTGTGCGATGATGATGAGCAAACTTGATGCGATATATTATGGGATCTCGCATCAACATATTACTTGAATTCAAATCAATTTTAGCCCTTAAAACACAAGTCCCTTCTGGGTACTCTCCCTTCGCCATTTTTTCAAAATGTTCTAAATTTACCTTAGAATCTGTGATACGAAAGTGATTGGGTTTACCAGGCTTGGTAGGAGTGCCTTTTTCCTCTGCCATTTGCTCTGCAGAACTAAAGTCTACATAGGCTAGGTTTTTATGAATAAGAACTTTGGCGTAATCAAAAAGTTTATCAAAATAATCGGATGCATAAAACTCAGCATCCCATTGAAACCCTAACCATTGAATATCCTCTTTTATAGAATCTACATAACGTGTTTCTTCTGTACTTGGGTTGGTATCATCAAATCTCAGATTCGTTTTTCCCTGATAATGCTTAGTCAATCCGAAATTCAGGCATATAGATTTGGCATGTCCAATATGTAAAAAACCATTGGGTTCAGGTGGAAATCGTGTAGTAATTCCTTTCGGAAACTTACCAGATTCGAGATCCGACTCGATGATCTCTTCAATAAAATTAAGATTGCGTTCTTTTGATTCTTCCATGAAAGGTATTTAATACTAGATGTACTCATTGCAAGTTAATAAATGCAGCAAACGGCATTTATAGGCTTAGTGGAATAGTCCTAAAATAGCTTTATTTTGTCTAATAAATAGTGTGGATATAGATTATATCTATAAATGAATTTATCTGCCTTCAAATTTTGGCTTCCTATTCTCCTTAAATGCAGATACTCCTTCTCTAAAATCATTGGATTTCCCACAAATAGTTTGAGCCTCCGCTTCCATCAAAATGACTTCGTCAAGATTTTTACCCCTACTTCTTTGCAAAAGAGATTTGATTTGAGCTATTGCTATAGATGGGCTCTGGCAAAAAACACTTACCCAGCTCTCAACAGCAAGACCCAGGTTCTTAGATTCATGAACCTCATTAATAAGTCCCAACTCAAGGGCTTCTTTCATATAAATATTCCTACCAGACGCACAAAGTTCAAAGGCCTTTTTGGCACCCAAACATTCATTCAAAAAATACATTGTTCCAGCATCAGGAATAAGGCCTACTTGAACAAACTTGGCAGCAAAATAGGCTTTTTCATCTGCGAGAATCATATCACAAGCCAATGCCAATGCCATCCCTGCTCCTACAGCAGGTCCTTGAAGTCTGCAAATAACAGGAATTTTAAGGTTACGGATGCCTTGTATCACAGGTGCGTAATGCTTTATCAGTATAGCACCTAAGTCATCAGAATCCGGAATGGATTTCAAATCAGCTCCCGAACAAAAAGCGAGTGATTCACCTCCATCTAGTATCAAAACCTTCAAGGAAGTGTTGAGAGAAATTTGAAATAAACAAGAAGACAACTCTTCTAACATATGCAATGAAAGAGCGTTGTATTGCCCAGGTCTATTTAAAGAAATAGTAGCAAAATGATTTCTATCGACATAAACTAGATTTTGATACATCATTCTACTATATTTAATTAACCTAATCCTTGTACGGACTATACATTGTTTTTGAAGGCTTTGATTTATTACCCAAACTGTAGACAAAAACACCGACTGCAATAGCAGCCAAGCTTAAAACGATACCTTTTTTCATTTTCCCCTTGTGTTAAAGTGTGTAATTTTTATACAATTTATTTATAAAAAAATTATAAGCAAAACTTATGCCGAAAAATTATCAAACGGTACATGTTTAAAACTTATATAATTAACCCTAGTGATGACCTCTTTTTGAGAGGTTACTAATTATAACACAAAAAAATAGGTGTATATTGTGATTCAATCTATGTTTTTTATTGAAAGAAGGAATAGTCTATAAGTCTACGGGTAGTTGGTATATTGTAAAATCAAATGATAATCAATTCTTTAGATGTAGACTAAAAGGTAAATTCAAGATTCAAGGACTTAAAGTAACAAACCCCATCGCAGTAGGGGATTCGGTAAAGTTTGACTTGGAAGAAGGTATGGGAGATCAGGGGGTAATCACTAACATTTTACCTCGTAAAAATTATCTAATTCGTAAATCTGTGCATAAAAGTGAGCATGCTCATTTGCTTGCTAGTAATCTTGACTATCTTGTTTTTGTATTTACCTTATCTTCACCAAAAACATCCCTAGGATTTCTCGATCGCTTTCTAGTAAGTGCTGAAACTTTCAGGATACCTGTTTTAATCGTTTTTAATAAAATAGACCTCTATTCTGTTGACGAATTAGAAATTATAGACTCTTTGTCATATTTGTATGAAAGTCTAGGCTATGAAACGCTCAAGATGTCTGCTCTACAAAATGAAGGCGAAATAGAATTACTTAAAAAACTTGAAGGCAAAACCATTCTGTTTTCTGGACATTCTGGAGTCGGCAAATCTAGTATTCTCAATATGCTAGACCCAGACCTTGAACTACACACATCAGAAATTAGTGATTTTTCTAATAAAGGAACCCACACGACGACCTTTGCAGAGATGTTTGAATTTGGCAACGGTATTCGTATAATTGACTCTCCAGGCATAAAAGAGTTGGGACTAATGGAAGTCGAACGTTCTGAACTTTCTCACTACTTCCCTGAGTTTAGAAAACGTATTGGAGAATGCAAATTCCATAACTGTCTACACATTCATGAGCCTAAATGCAAAATCAAAGAACTTGTCGAAGAAAACACTATTTCTCCCACTCGTTATCAGTCTTACTTGAGTATGTATAAAGGTGAAGATAATAGGAGATGATTTTTAACATAAATATATTGGTGTTTACTTTCAGCAAATTATTAACACAATTTTTGACCTAAAACCTAGTCTAAAACGCGTAAGGGTTCTATATTTGTCCCAAATTTGAAACATTATTGAAAAAAGCTTCTAAATGTATTCTTCTTTTTCGACGACTTAGGTCCGCAAGGACCCAATAGAAGGCGTTTTTTCTGCTTAGATGAATTGCCCCTTTATTTCAAAATAATTAATTTAAATTTTCAAAAAATCCGTCTCCTTTTTTCAGAGCCAAGCTCTTTTTAATCGACGATGAAAGATACAAAAGACACAATTACAGACCTATTTGTGGTCAAAATAGCCAGCACTACGCATCATAGCTATGCAGAGACAATATGTAGTGAAATGGAAGCTAGTGCCAAAGCAAGAGGCACAGGTATTGCTAAACGCTCTCCTGAGTATATAAAGGAAAAAATGACAGAAGGTAAGGCTATCATTTCAACCACAAAAGATGGTGAATGGGTAGGTTTTTGCTATATTGAGACCTGGGATCATGGAAAATTTGTGGCCAACTCGGGTCTTATTGTCCATCCAAACCACAGAAAAAGTGGAATTGCAACCAAGATAAAGTCAAAAGCTTTTGAGCTTTCAAGAAAAAAATATCCAGATGCTAAAATCATAGGTCTTACTACAAGTTTAGCAGTTATGAAGATAAATTCTGAACTAGGCTACGAGCCTGTACCGTTTTCAGAACTTCCCAAAGACGACTCGTTTTGGAAAGGGTGCTCGAGCTGCGTCAACTTTGATATACTTACTCGTACCAATCGTGCCCATTGCTTGTGCACAGGCATGAAGTTTGACCCGGAAGACCCCAAGCACAAAAAAGATACTAAGAAAAAAGACGAAGAAGAAAGTATTTGGGACTTTTTCACGGAAAGTAGCCTGTACGAACGCTGGATGCGGTTGAAACAACGTGTTCTGCTCAAAAAAGATGATAATTGAACCAAAGGAGGTTCTTGTCTACTAAATTATCCGTCATGTGCAATCTCGGATATAAATGACTTTATTCGATAAAAACGCCTAATATTATCTGCCAATCTCTATTCAATTCTAAACATTAAGCAGCAGTAGCTGCCCCTGCAAACAAAGCTATAAACAATATAATTATTAGTAAAATTATAAGGGTTATACAAATCGAAACAAGACTGCATATCTTACCAATTAGTGCCATTGTCTTATTATTTGAAGACGATTTGTTTGCTTTCTTTGCAAATATCAATGATGGAATAGCAAGCAATGATG
>JBOFGX010000143.1:0-1618 GCA_051649345.1 Leadbetterella sp.
ATTAATAGCAATAGATGAAGCCCATTGCATTTCCAAATGGGGGCATGATTTCAGACCTGCATATGAGCGTATAGCTGAGTTTGCTGATCGATTTCCAAATAGTAGAAAAATTGCACTAACAGCCACTGCTACTCCAAAAGTACAAGCTAATATTTTGGAAAAACTTGAATTCGTAAATTCTCAATCAATTGTTGATTCATTTAGCAGAAAAAACGTATCGCTCTATGTAAAAAATTCCGCTAATAAATTTCAAGATTGTGTAGATATACTAAAGAAAAATGAAGGTTCGGCATTGGTCTATTGTAAGTCTAGAAAAAGTACACTCGAAATCACCAACTTTTTGAAAAGTGCGGGTATATCCGCTGATTTTTATCATGCAGGCTTAAGTATTGCTGACAGAAACAAGAAACAAACAGAGTGGATCAATAACACCATCCGAGTAATTGTGGCTACCAATGCATTTGGAATGGGTATAGATAAAAGCAACGTCAGAATAGTCATTCACTCTCACATTTGTGAAAATCTAGAGTCGTATTATCAGGAAGCAGGAAGAGCGGGTCGTGACGGCTTACATGCGAAAGCAATTATCCTAAAGAACGAAACTGACACTCTTTTAGTTAAGCGAAACTTCGATTTAAAATTTCCGGACTTGACAAAAGCAAGTAAAATTTATGGTCTACTTGCATCTTACTTTCAAGTAGCTGTTGGCATTGTTATGACTATAGAAAAAGAATTTGATCTCACACATTTCTGTGAAACCTACGGACAAAATCCTAACGAATGCCATCATGTTTTACTATTTCTACAAAACCAAGGATTGTTATCCCTTAGTGATTCCTACTTTTCTAGTCCTCGAATACAAGTACTGGCCCAAGGAAATGCCTTGTCTGATTTCCAGGAGAGAAATCCATCAACAGATGCATTTATTAAAACACTACTGCGTATGCATGGAGGAGATATTTTTCATAATTATGTAAATTTCCAAGAACGAACACTAGCAACTGCTTGTCATATATCAGAAAAAGAATGCATTCAAAAGATTCAATTTTTACAGTCCTCAGGAATCATAGATTATATTCCTCAATTCTCTAAGCCTCTCTTTCGCTTTTTAGAATCACGAAAGAATACAGAACAAATCCCTTGGAATTACTCGGAAATTCAAGCTCGAAAAGATTTTGAATTTCAAGCAACCGAAAAAATGATCCACTATTCAGAGCTTAAATTAGTATGTAGAATGCAGTTTATGCAAGAGTATTTTGGAGAAAAGGATACTAAGCCGTGCCATAATTGTGATATTTGTATATCGAATCAAAGGATTAAAGTTGGATTTGAATCAATAGAAAAATATAAGGATATTGTTGTTCAAAATTCCCCACTGAGTATGTCCAATTTAAAACAACTCCTGCTTCCAGAGTTAAATGAGGACGAAATCAAGTATTTGCTATCGTATTGGATGGAAAATGGGGAAATTGGGATAGACTCATTTGGTCTTGTTTATACAAAATGAAAATTTTAAAAATAATTGAAAATCTTAGTATTTTACCTATCCTAGTGGCTTGTGGTAATTGCTATTGTTTTTATTGCCTGCAAGGTGATACCCCTAATTACTTAGCTATAG
>JBOFGX010000144.1:0-4704 GCA_051649345.1 Leadbetterella sp.
GACTTAAACTTATACTTGGGATAGTAGTTCAAAAACGTTTGCGTGCTGATGCGATTGCGATTAAGACTTTTGTTATGATTGCTGCCGTAGTCCCAATAATTGTACAATACGTGGAAAGGGTCGCATACAAAATATACCAAAATAAGTAGTAGGAGAGGAAAGGTGAAAAGTAAAGTTCTACTGATAAATTTTCGTATCATATTCTAGAATTGAAAATAAATAAATTGAACTTCCCCGAAATACCCAAAACCCAAAATTATAAATAAAAGCACATAATAAATACCCCATTCCACGGCTTTCGGCTTTTTAGCCAACCATTGATCTACGTTTCTATGCGTGCTTGTATATTCCCCAATCTGTAAAATCAATATGCCTACAGCGGCCACGATTAATTCTTTGTATCCAATAAGATCAAAAATCTGAGCAAGCGAATGAGAATTAGTGGCAAAAAGTTTTTTGATTATATACTTACTGTCTTGCCAATTTCTAGATCGAAAAAATATCCAAGCAAAATTTACTAATCCGAATGTCATGCACCATTGTACAATCTGTCCCCAAACTGATTTTTTAAATACTTTTTCTTGAAGAGGCTGTGTAATTTGACCCGCAATCAAGTAAACTCCATGAAGAGCTCCCCAAAACACAAAGTTCCACGTATTACCGTGCCAAAGGCCACTTAGCATAAATACAAAAAACAAATTGAAGTATTTACGAATAAATCCACTTCGATTTCCACCGAGAGGTATATACACATAATCTCTAAACCAAGTAGAAAGAGAAATATGCCATCTCCGCCAAAAATCTGAAATGGAAGTAGCTATATACGGTCTGTTGAAATTTTTCATGAGGTCAAAGCCCATAAAACGAGCAGATCCTATGGCAATATCACTGTATCCCGAAAAGTCACAATAGATTTGCATGGAATAAAAAACAGTAGCTACCCAGAAGGGTAGTCCCGAAAAACCGTGCACATTTCCATAAACTTGATCTACAAACAAGCTGAGATTATCGGCGATGACTACTTTTTTGAATATTCCCCAAAGCATCAATCTCAAGCCTGTCTTCGCCATCTGATAATCGAACGAATGTTTTTCGTAAAATTGCCAAATGACATTTTGTGGGCGTTCTATAGGCCCCGCAACTAATTGAGGATAAAACATGACATAGAGTGAATATACCCAAAAGTTTCGCTCGGGGGCTTGGTTTCCTCTATACACTTCAATAGTGTAGCTCATAGCTTGAAACGTATGGAACGATAAGCCTACCGGAAGTAAAATCTGCCAGATGGGTGTATAGTTGGTAGTGGATCCCAATTTTTGATTTATGAAATTGATAGTATCTAGGGCGAATGTATAGTATTTGAAAATTGCAAGTACCCCAATATTGGCGAGCAAACTAAGACCTAAAGCCCATTTTCGTTTTTTACCTTGATTTTGAGAAATCCAAATTCCTGCAAAATAATCTACCACTATTGTAAACACAAGAATAGCCGTATACTCCCATTTAAAAAATGCATAGAAATAAAAACTGGCGGCTAAGAGCAGGAATGTTCTGTATCTGTGAGGAAGAAGGAAATACAGAATGCTTACTACTGGAAAAAATAAAACGAACTCAAAAGAATTGAATAACATAATCTATAGAAATGTTCGTTTTGTATCGAATTTTTCAAGATAATCCGACACCTCCTTTAGAAACATACCACCCAGTGCCCCGTCTACAACTCGATGGTCATACGAATGGGACATAATCATTTTTTGGCGAATCGCAATTACATCACCTTCATCAGTTTCAAGCACAGCAGGCATTTTTCGAATTACCCCAAACGCCATGATGGCTACTTGCGGTTGTAATATTATCGGTGTTCCCGAAAGGTTTCCAAACGTACCAATATTGGATAGGGTATAGGTTCCACCTACCAATTCTTCAGGCTTTAGCTTGTTTTCTCTAGCTCTATTGGCCAAGTCACTTATTTTGAGTGCAAGCTCAGCAAGGTTGTATTGATCCGCTTGATGAATCACAGGGACTATCAAATTGCCACTCGGTAATGCCACGGCAATACCGATGTTGATGTCTTTCTTTTGGATGATAGATTCACCTTGAACCTGAATATTGATGCCGGGGTATTTTTTGATTGCTTGAATGACAGCCTCTACAAAAATGGGTGTATAGGTAAGACCGCCATGGCTAAATTTGGCTCGAAACCTATTTTTTTCTATTTCTCTCCACTTGACGAGAGAACTCATATCTGTTTCTATAAAGCTAGTCACATGTGGGGCTACACGCTTGGATTCCACCATCCGCTCCGCAATCATCTTACGCATGCGATCCATCTCCACAATTGTATCGTTCTCTCCTATACCAACGGTACTTATTGCTACGGACGTTTTGTTTCTATTTTTTAGAAACTCTAATATATCCTCTTTCGTAATTCGTTGGTTTTGGCCAGAACCCGTAATACTGTTTAGTTCGGACTGAGAAATATTTTCCCGCATAATGATATTTTGTACCAATGGAGATAAAAACTTATCATGCTTGGGAGATTGTATACTTTCTACGGACTTTTCAATTGTTTTTTCTATTTCAGGAATGTAATTATCAATCTCGTTGGATTCTTCAATCTCACGAGAAACAATCTGATCATTAGTCGTATCTAGTATGCAAATAGGCTTACCTATGACCGCTATTTGACCTTCGTTTACTAAAATTTTAGTAATAGTACCTTCATGGCTTGAGCCTATTTCTGTATCAATTTTGTCAGTAGCGACCTCCAAGATCATATCATCAACTGTCACAAAGTCTCCCTCTTTTTTTAGCCACTTTAATACGGTACATTCAAAAATGCTTTCGCCCATTTGGGGCATGAGTATTTCAATTTTCGCCATCTTTTTCTTTATCGATGAAAATCCTTAGCATATTCAAAGCCATTTTAGTGGCATATTGGATATTACTAAGTCTATTGTTTACCAAAAGTTGTTTTTTTGTTAGAGTTTCATAAGCACTACTTACAGCAATGCAAACGGTTCCAACAGGTTTTTCGGCCGTTCCTCCATCAGGACCAGCAATTCCGCTAATCGCAACTCCATATGTTGAATTCATAGTGAGTCTTACACCTTCGGCCATTTCTTTTACGGTTTCTTCGCTTACAGCCCCAAATTTACTCAATGTTTTGGGTTGGACGTTCAAAAATTTAATTTTTGCTTCGTTGGAATATGAAACGATCGAACCCGGAAAATAAGTGGATGAGCCAGGTACTTTTGTAAGAATATGTGAAACATGCCCTCCTGTACAGCTTTCAGCAAAAGAGACCGTGGCGTTTTTAGCTTTTAGAATGCGTCCGATCGCCTCTTCGATGTTTTCATTGTTTAAACTATATATGTACGTGCCAATTATTGGCGACAACGATTGTACAAAAGAATCAATGTCTTTCTCTACTACTAAAGGGTCTGAGCCCGTAGCAGTAAGCCTCAGTTTTACCTCTCCAAAACTGGGTAAATAAGCAAGTTTTATATGATTCGGAAGAGAAAGCTCCCAAGATTCGATAGCCTCAGCCAAGAAAGATTCTCCAATTCCAATTGTGCGAACCACCTTGTGTACAATTACACCCAGCTCAAAATGATTTTTGAGTCGAGGGATCACCTCTGTTAGAATTAAGTTTTCCATTTCATACGGTACACCGGGTAAGGAAATAAAAACGGTGTCATTTTTCTCAAACCACATTCCAGGAGCCGTACCTCTCGGATTGGGTAAATATGTGCAAGATTTAGGTAGTGCAGCTTGCTGTCGATTAAGCTCAGTAAAGGGCCTGCCTCTTTTTTCAAAAAAATCTCTAACAAATGCTTCAGCGTGTGGGTTTATTTCCAGTGTATCTTGGAAAAATTCCGCAAGGCACTTTTTAGTAATGTCATCCTTTGTAGGCCCTAATCCGCCCGTTAAAATTACAATTTTTGAGCGTTTTTGACTTTCTTCAAGTATTGCATAGATTTCTGCTTTTTCATCACCCACTGATGATTTTCGTCTTACTTTAACACCAATTTTATCTAATTCCGAAGCAATAAATTGTGTATTTGTATCTGTGATTTGCCCAAACAATATCTCGTCTCCAATGGTAATTATATCAGCAAATATTATTTTGTTCATAGTCTTCGTTTTAAAAATGTAATTATAGTAATTTTGTATCAAAAATCTTTAAACAGATGATAAAAGTAACACTGATTTTCCTAAGCAGTTTATGTTTTTTAAAATCCTGTGATGGGCAAAAAATAAATTTAGGTAAAGTTGCCGCTGTATTAAATTCTGGAAATGCCGCTGCACTTACTGAGGGAGATGTAGCAAGTGGGCTCAAAGAGGCACTTACACAAGGGATTTCCCAAGGTACAGACTTGGCAAGCTCCATGGATGGGTATTTTAAGAATCCAAGGATCAAAATTCCGTTTCCTCCAGAAGTTCAAAAAGTAGAATCCGCACTTAGAAGCATAGGTCTTGGTCCTAAGGTAGACGAGTTTGTTCTTTCTTTGAACAGAGGGGCTGAAATGGCCGCTAAAGAGGCAAAGCCTATATTTATATCGGCGATAAAACAATTGACGATAACAGATGCCTTTAATATTTTGTGAGGAGAAAAAGACGCAGCCACTCAGTTTCTTAAACGTACTACCTCTGCTAGCTTGATTCAAGCATTTGAGCCTGTTATTATGAATGCTTTAAATC
>JBOFGX010000145.1:0-8036 GCA_051649345.1 Leadbetterella sp.
TACAGGTTCTGAAAACACAGTCGTAATGGGTATTACTTTTCAGGCTACTGTTAATTGTAATGTCAATAATATCCGATTTACAAGATGTCGTTTTCAGAGTGACTTTTTTATTATTTCTTCCAATTGCACTATGGAACAAAGTATTTTCCACACTATTGGTGGGAATACCAGTATGTCTAATAATATCATTCGGAATTGCATTATTGTCACTCATATTTCCAGTGTGAATAACACGACCTTTGACCAATGCTACCTCGATACTCACTTTAATGTTACACAAAACAACAATGTTTTCACCAACTCTATCATTAAAACCATTTCTGCTACTTTTCCTACGACCAATACATTCACGAACTGTATGCGTATCGGAGGGACTTTCCCAATAAGCGGCATCAACAACAATATTGAGAACGTTGTGCTTGCCAATGTTTTTGTTGTATCCAGTCCTACGGGTTTGATTGATAAAGACTACCGTCTTAAAGCCGGCTCACCAGCGATTGCTACAGGTACGGCTGGTCAAGATATGGGACCGTTTGGAGCATTGCCTTCGGGGCAGCCCTATCGACTGTCGGGGCAAGCAGCCATCCCTATTATTACTAATTTCAATATGAGCAGCGTAGGCTCTACAGCTTCGGGTTTGGTGGGTAGTATCACGATTCAATCCAACAACTGATAAAGCCATGAAAAAAACACTTTTTATCATCCTTATGATAGGTTGGGCGGGGCTGTCCGTGGCTCAAAATATCGTGAAAGTAGAGTACTTTATAGATACCGACCCGGGCTATGGCAACGGAACCGAGGTAAGTATTACGGCTGGAACTACTGTGACCACCACCCTGAATATTCCGATTTCGGTTGGGTTATCTGAAGGATTTCACAAAATACATGTGAGAGCCAGAAACGCTACAGGGCAATGGAGTATGGTGCAGCAGCAATCATTTTTCAAAATGGGTGCGGTACCGAGTGTTCCCAATATCGTAAAGTTGGAATATTTCATAGATACAGACCCAGGATTTGGCTTGGCAACCAGTATGCCGATTACAGCAAATACGACCCTAGATTTAGAGAATATTTCGTTTGGATTGCCCAATACACTTTCGTTTGGTACACATACTTTCTATTTGAGAACCCAAGACGCTCAAGGTAAATGGAGCATAGTGGCTAATAAAGAATTTACCAACTGCAACATTGGAGCAAGCCTTACAGCTACTCCCACTGTGGCTTCGTGCGGTAGCCCTATCACCATCAATACCACTTTTCAAAACCCCAATACCCTTGCATTGACTTGGCAATGGTTCCGAGATGGTGTTTTTATGGGTACTGCTCAAAACAACCAGTCTTCGCTCATAACCACTACTTCTGGGGCATATTCCATAAAAATAAGCACTACTGCCAACGGAGCTTGCAACGAGATTTCGAGCAATCATTTGCCTGTTACGATACTTATAAACGATTCGGTTAGGATAAATTCTTCTGCTACCTATACCAATTGCAATGCACCTGTTACCTTAAATGTTGATAATGGACGCTCAAATATCTCTACAAATGAGGGTGTGAGCTACATTTGGCTACGCAACAATGCTACATTTGCCACAACACCGAGCATCACAACTACGCAGGGGGGAACGTACAAATTGATAATTAATTATTTAGGAAATCTCTCTTCTTGTCCACCCATCGAATCAAATAGTATCATTATTGAAGAAAAACAGCCTACGATTAGCCTTTCTCCTGTAACAACTTTGCCCAATATTATTCAGATATGCAGTGGTTCATCCGTAGAACTCAGCATCCAAACCGACCTCACGGGCACTTTGGCTTACCAATGGTATAAAGACAACGTGCTTCAAAGTGGTCAAACTGGAGCTTCTATTATCCTCAATAATGCACCTGGTATTTATCGTGCAGAGGTTTCTATAGGTCTATGTACATCTTTAACTTCGGGAGACTATCCGGTATCGTTTAGTGGCACTTCGCCTGACTCACCTGCTATGAATCTTGTCAGTGGGACTGCCAGTACTTGTTCGGGCGAACCAGCCACGCTAACTGTAACGGGCTGTGGAGGTGAAGTAACATGGAGCAATGGCTTCGTAGGAGTTACACAAACTGTTATACAACTCAATCAAGCCAGTACCTATCAGGCTTTTTGCCGAAATGGATGCCTCAAACAAGTCGCTTCACCTGTGACAATGACACCGCTGTCGCCCACCTTAGCTGCTCCTACCATTGTTGCTGATGATTATCCACTTGGTTCTACTTATACGGTTAAACAAGGAGGTATTGACAGTCATGCCGAATTTATATATAATACTTTTAATCCTTCCAAAATCACGCCCACATCAACCGTATCCTTAGAAGGTGGTCGAGTTTATTATTCAGGTTTTAGATATGGTGGTGGTCCTACTTTTAACTTGAATGCGTTTGACAAATCTCAACAAATGGTATTTGGCCAGGACGTATCTTCTGGTGTACCCAATAGTAATGCAAATGATATTACATTATTAAGCAATGGACATCTGCTACTTACTGGAAATACAACTTCGGGTATAGTAGGGGACAAAACAATCAATTCTTTTGGTGGAAATGATTTTTGGGTCGTTGCCAAAGATTTGGAAGGGTATAGAGTATGGGACAGGGCTTTTGGAGGGAGCGGCAACGATTTCGGTAATAAAACCTTAAAGCTACCTTCGGGCAATCTACTAGTTTGTGGTACATCCAACTCACCTGTAAGTGGCAATAAAACCGCTCCAAACAGAGGTAACAGTGACTTATGGGTTGTAAAAACCGATGCTTTGGGCAATTACCTCGCCGATTTTAGCTATGGTGGCACGGCGGCTGATTCGCTCACTTGTGCTATCGTATTATCCAATGGTAATATCGCTTTAGTAGGAAGCAGTTTATCGGGGCCATCGGGCAACAAAACAAGCCCTGCATTCGGGAATGAGGATATTTGGTTAGTAGTCATCAATGAAAACGGAGCAATTGTCTCTGAAAATACAGTTGGAACAGTCCTTTCTGAAAATTCGTTAAGCATAGTTGAAAAAAATGCTGCAATATATATTTCCAGTAGTGGAGATTCTGGGCCTTCTACTACCAAGCATCTGTACAAATTTTCATTGGTGGGAATCTTACTTGATTCAAAAAAATATCAATTTACACCTTATTCTAGTGATAATGAACACATCCGCATTCAAAAATTACATCTATCCCCTTCGGGAGATTTACTGGCAGTTGCAAGAGTAAATGGGACACTTTTTCAGGATGGCATCACACAACTTGGTCAATATGACTACATTTCGTTTTTTGAAGTATCTGAAGATTTAACAGTAATAAACACTACCAAAACAAATTTTAATTCTTCTTTTTGGGGTGATTATTTTTACCATTCATTTTTTGATGCAGATGGACAATTTCATCTAATTGTTTCAAAATGTAATGATTGCAATTATATTTGTTCGAGTTGTCAATATACTCAATTTGATTATGCCACACCTTATTCCCCGTCGTCCACATCATTTAAAATGAATGGAATTGGGGGGATTTTTTCGTTTTCTCAATTTGTCGTTTCCAAATACAATTTTCAAACCGTATCATTCACAGATTTTTGTAGGGGCAAGGAGTTTTTGGTAAAAGCTATTTTACCTACCCCCGAAACTGCCCGAAACATAGACTTCAAATGGAGCAACAATGCCCAAGGGCAAATTATCAAGGCTACGCCCCAAGAGCGGCAACCCTTGCGTGTGGCCTACAAAGTACATAATCAAGTGCCATGTGGTTCGCCTGTGGCTTCATTCAATTTACTACCCTACGGTGATAGGCTAACTGTGATGGGTAATAACTTCTCGAATGGTACAAAGAAATTTGCCTACCAAGCTGTTTCCTCGTCTGAGAACCTTAATATCAGCGGTAGCTATCAATCTGAAGGGGCCATATTGCTTAATCCTGGCTTTAAGATTACGGCTACACCCACGACTACGTTTAGAGCGAATATAGCAGGGTGCAATTGAAGAATAAATTAAACTTTTGAAAATCATGAAAAAACTACTTTCAACATTCGGATTTATTTTACACTCTGTTTTTGTCTTTGGGCAGAGTATTTCGATTGTGCCTAACGGAGTCGAACATGAAATTACAAACTATGGCAGTACTCCTCAAATTGTAGGCAGAAGGTCTGGTGGAACAGCAACTAGTCCAACTGCAACTCCTAGTGGAGCATCACTTTTAACCATTGGAGCCAAAGGTTATGCTGGTTCAAGCTTTTCTCCAATTACTAGTTCCAGTATCTCTTTTATTGCTAATCAGCCATTTACTTTCACAAGTATAAGCAACTTTGCTCTGGGAACTAACATTGCTTTTTCTACTATCTCTAACAATGGAACAGCACTTACAGAAAGAATGCGTGTTAACCATGATGGAAAAATAGGTATGGGTACAAACTCGCCTATTTCTAAACTGCATTTGAAAGATGAGAGCTCTATGGTTGCTCCAAGTGTAAATACTAATCTGTTTGTTGAAAGCAATGATAATAACTATATAAGCCTTGCAGCACCTGATAATAAAGAGGTTGGAATTTCTTTTGAAAAACCCTCCGGAATTGTCCCCAATGGAGGCATAATATATTATCCCAGTAATCAAATGAATTTCCAAACACATTCAGGTATAAAAATGACATTAATTGATAATGGTAATGTCGGTATAGGCACAACAAACCCAACTTCTAAATTGCATGTCATTGGAAATATTTCGGGAAGTGGAGCTGATATTACTGGTAATACTATTTCTGGTGCTTCTGATGCGTTTGGAAATCGCTTAATACTTACTGAATTAGACCGATGTTCAGCGGACAATGAATCAAATAGAATTCATTTTAGAGGTGGGTCGACCATCGAAGCCATAGCCTTACCTCGTCGTTTTGCGAAATTAGGAGTTCTCTTTTTAAGTGTGGCCTCTGGGACTACATTATTAATTAGGCATAATGTACAGGGAAATTGTTTGATAAATTGTGAAGGTGAAATAGAAACAGATTCAGATCCGGATTGCCCCTCAAGTACATCACGCAATAATAGTTTTCTTACTAATTCTGGTTTTGATATTTCAATTAACGGTGGGGGAGCAATACTTATGTGGGATGAAGGAGTTACAAAATGGAGAGTTATTAGCTATGCAGATTGAGTTTAGTTTCAATTTAATGAATTTGTTTTTAAAATTTAGTTTTCAAAAATCATGAAAAAATCAATATCAACATTCGCGTTTATTTTGTTTTCTGTTTGTGTCTTTGGGCAAAGTATTTCACTCGTACCTAATGGTATTGAACAAGAAATTACAAACTATGGCAGTACTCCACAAATTGTAGGCAGAAGGTCTGGCGGAACAGCAACCAGTCCAACTGCAACTCCTAGTGGAGCATCACTTTTAACCATTGGAGCCAAAGGTTATGCTGGTTCAAGCTTTTCTCCAATTACTAGTTCCAGTATCTCTTTTATTGCTAGTCAGCCATTTACTTTCACAAGTATAAGCAACTTTGCTCTGGGAACTAACATTGCTTTTTCTACTATCTCTAACAATGGAACAGCACTTACAGAAAAAATGCGTGTTAACCATGATGGAAAAATAGGTATCGGCACTAACTCGCCTATAGCTAAACTACATGTGAAGGAAGGGCCCTCTGGGGTTACTCCAAGTGTGTATTCTAATTTATTTGTTGAAAGTGATAATACAAACTATATAAGCATTGCAGCACCCAACGACAAGGAGGTTGGGATTTTATTTGAGAAACCCTCTCAAACGAGTATTAAAGGTGGCATAATTTATCATCCAGATAATTCAATGAGGTTTTATACAAATTCTGGTACAAAAATGACAATAAGTGATAATGGCAATGTAGGTATTGGCACAGCAAGTCCATCTTCCAGACTGCATGTAAATGGAAGTATTTTGGGAGCAAACATTACAGGAAGTGGTACAGTTTCGGGTGCGTCTATTGCATTTAGAGACCGAATAGTAGTTACAGCAGCAAACCCTATGCCTTGTAGCAACCCCGACCCCAATTTTTTTGCAAGCAGGGTTCATTTTGGAGGCGGTGGAGATTTGATTTTAGAAGATATACCCGCTTCATTTAATCATTTAGGAATAATTTTTTGTACCGTTTCACTTCAAACCAGTCTTTTAATTAAACATAATGTTTCGCCCACTTGCAACGGAGGCAATAATGGTAATATATATACAAATACTGGGTTTGACGTATGGATTTTAAGTGGTGGTGGGGCAGTACTGATGTATGACGAGAGTGCCGATGCTTGGAGGTTAATCAGTCGAGCAGATTAAGTTTGATAAAAGATAAAGAATTTTCAAAAAAATTAAACCTCATTTTCCATCACCCAGCGTACAGCCTCGACTTTGGAATTGATATAGAGGTATCCATTCAATTCCTTTCAAATGCATCTTGACAGCATTCAAGATCCTAAATATGGTTTGAGTAATTTCTTGATGTGTAAACCGAAGTTACTATTTCAGCTTCTTACTCAATGATTGATTTTCTCCTCAAAGTAAAATATCATGTTTACTCCATGATCTATTGAGATTTTTGGTTTACATTTGAGTATTGTACCCATAAAGCATTGAGAAATAGATTCTTTATATATTTTGGACTTCTATTTATTTTTACATCAAATCTAAAAGGACAAAATAGGTCTTATTCTGATTTTGGTAAAGGTCTCAATTTTGTACAAGAACGGGACGAAGTTACTCCCATTCTCAATTTCAGTTATTCTGAAAAAATAGAGGTAGACATAGTAGATCCTCGTTCTGTTGATGATAAATCATTTATACCAAGGAAATTATCAGATCTTAATTTGGGATACAGCTCCAAACCTATACTCATTCGATTTCTTTTAAAAAATAACCAGGAGAGAGAAAAATTTTTGTGGGTAGAAAATAATAGACTGACCCAAATAAAATTTTGGGTATTTTCTGAAAACAAGCTTATTCAAAATAGTCTGCAAGGGGATTTTTATGCACCTAACAAGGATTCTTTTGCAGGCTCGTACCCCAATCTAAAACTTGATTTAGAACCCAATAAAATCTATACGTTATACATTTATGTACATACCGATCGAGATCTAAAAATCCCAATTAATTTATACTCGCCCAAAGGTATGCTTGCAAAAAATACAGAAAGGTATTCCATCTGGGGTATTTATATTGGCTTTTTTATGCTCATATCCCTTTACAACATTTTTTTATGGTTAACCATTAAGGACGTCTCATTTCTGTACTATTCCCTTTATGTGATCTGTTTTGGTTTTTTCCAGCTTTCCTTATACGGATTCTTTTATTACTTTTTGTGGGGGAATGCATTTTTTAACCCCTATGTATTTTTTATTTTTCTGTTGGGTTCACACTACTTCTTGATTCTATTTACAGATAAATTTCTGACACTATCCAAGCACTTTAGCTATTGGGAACACATCAAAAAACCATTGATTTATAGCATATTAATTACTATACTACTTTGTCCTTTTGCTTATAATGCATATTTCAATTACCTAGCGATTGTATTAGGGATCATTTTGGTTTCGCTGTTCATCTGGATATGTGTTTTGTATTATTTCAAAAAAATCGCCATCATCCGATATTACGCTTTGGCTACTTTCTCAATGGCCTTGGCTGGACTGTGGGTATCCTTCCAAAATTTGGGTATTGTATCTACTTCGTTTCAAGAATATATTTTTATGGTAGGCTCCATGATCGAAATCATCCTGTTTTCGGCAGCATTGGGTTATAAATATCGAATCAATGAAAAAGAAAAATTGAATCAAATCATGCTACGCGATAAGTTATCGGCAAATCTTCACGATAATTTGGCGGCATCACTCAGTAGTCTTACGCTGTATTCGGAGCTCAGCAAAAAGAAAACCGATGATGATGTATTGATCAGCCGATTCCAGACAATCATAGATAGAAGTCGTGAAATCCTAAGCAAAGTAAGACAAACCGTATATGATCTAGATCCCAAAAATGACCAAGATGAGCATTGG
>JBOFGX010000146.1:0-5356 GCA_051649345.1 Leadbetterella sp.
TCACAAATAGAACTCGCCAAGACGATGATTCAAGAAGGATATTTACCACAAGCAATTAGTAAAAAAATACGATTAGATTCGGTTGATAGCTTTCAGGGGCAAGAAAGCGATATTGTTTTGATTTCTATGGTACGCTCCAACCCAGAAGGTAAAATAGGTTTTTTATCCGATATCCGCCGAATGAATGTGGCACTTACTCGTGCAAGAAAAAAACTTGTTGTTATCGGCGATAGTTCTACATTATGTCAGCATTCATTTTATAATCAGTTTAATCAAAAAATGCAAGATTTAGGTTCATATGTATCGTGTTGGGAACATTCCGAACTTATGTCATGAGCACGCCGAAAGTTAGTATTCTTATTTCGCTACGTAACGAAATCCACACGATAGACCGATTGCTTTCGGGACTTATTGCCCTTCAATATCCTGTAAAAAACCTAGAAATACTGATTGCTGATGATGATTCCGATGACGGAACAACAGAAATTTTACGGACGATTGCTCAAAAACATTCGCATATTCAGGTTTTTCAAATTCCTAAAAAAGAAGACTGGGAATTACAGCAAGGAAAAATGAGAGCCCTCTCCTATTTAGAAGCATTTGCTACGGGCGAATACTTTTTTTATACGGACGGAGATATTCTTTTACCTCCGAACTGGATTCAAAACACACTTCCTTTTTTTAAAGATACTATCGGAATTGTAGTTGGCTGTACAGCGATAGAAAACTCAAGCTTAATGGCAGGTTTCCAAAATATTGAATGGCTGACCGCTCTCAAATACATGCACGACATGTATAAAAAAGGAAAATTTACTACTGGTATGGGAAATAATATGGCCATTTCGAAAGTAGCTCTTGAACGTATAGGAGGATTTCGAAACTTGACGTTCTCTATCGTAGAGGACTACGCTGTTTATTGCAAGATCGTTGAACAAGGCTTTGGATTTGCTCATATATATGATAAAAACAACTGTGCATATACCTTACCAGCGGATCATTTCTGGCAGCAACGGAAACGATGGCTCAGAGGAGCACTCAATAGTCACGTGAGTATGAAATATGTCCATGTAGCCAATGGCTGTTTTATTCCTTTTTGCGGCACTTTAGCCTATTTTTATCCTATAATAGGAGTTTTGCTAGCTATACTGTATTTATTAATACAATGGAGCCTCACTGGGAGCGTACAATCGAGCTTCAAAAAACCTTTGGGCATGTTATCAATCTTATTGTATCCATTTTACAGTTCGGGATATTCTTTTATCCTTCTTTTATTATATGGTTTATCTCCCAAAATCGACTGGAAAAAAAGAAAATATGCCTAAGGATATGATTACAAGAGAATATTTTAGAAATTTGTATAATCTTGCTGCATATGAGTAAAATTTGGATAGATAAAATAGTTGATAATCTGGACACGGTTTTCAGAGGAGATGCTTGGCATGGCCCATCTGTAATGGAAATGCTCAAAAGCGTACCTACAAGTAAAGTAGCCCAAAAACAGCAATTTTCGGAGCAAACCATTGCACAACACGTATATCATTTGTTTGCTTGGCGTGAGTTTGTGATAGAAAAATTAAACGAAAACATCCATTTTAGTTTGGCAACAGACGAGCAAAATTGGGGTACTGTAGAAAAAACACAAGAAGAAAACTATTTAGAACTCGTACGATCATTGAAAGATATACATGTTTCTTTGCTTGAAAAACTAGAAAAATTCGATGATACTTTACTCGACAAAACAGTTCCCGGTGAAGAATACACTTTCTATACACTCTTAAACGGTCTTATACAACACGATACCTATCATCTAGGGATGATATGGGTTCTTTGGCAATAATTATTGAATAATAACTAGCATGGCAGATAAAAAAACAACTCCAACATTAATCGACAATATCAAGGTTCTGATCAACAATTCTTTTCATGGAGGTGCGTGGCACGGTCCATCGGTTTTAGAAGTAACCAAAGGATTGGGGCTAAAACAAGCATCGTATAGCACAGGTTCTACGCACACCATTGCTGAATTGGTCTATCACATTACGAGCTGGAGGATTTTTACAATTAAAAAAATACAAGGTGATGCCGATTACAACATCGATGATGAGAAAAAGAACTGGGGAAATCTGGCTCATATCGATCAATTTGAGCTTGAAACTTTGATGATGGAGCTTACGCTTAGTCATGATGAATTGATGAAGGAATTAGAAGAAAAAACAGATGATTTCTTGACTCAAATCGTACCAGGAGCTGAATATGATTTCTTTACACTTTTTACAGGACTTATCAATCACGATTTGTATCATGCAGGACAGATTTCTCTCCTTAAAAAGCTTTCAGCCAAGGTAAAATCAAGCTCGTACGATGACGAAATGAGCAGTTCTCGTTATTTCGAGGATGACTTGGACAATGATTTTGTTTAAGTCTAGGCTTCTATATTACGTTAGCATTTTCTATTTAATCTATCCGAATCTCTATTCCGCCCGCGTAAAATACGAATCTCTGCCGATTAAAGAAATACCAACATATCCTCTTACAGTCAACATCTTAGCAGACTTTTGGGTAATTACGCAGGAATACGTCTTTCCTTTTTTGGGATCATATATAGTACCATCTTCCCATTTGGTATCTCCGTCTTTTTTAAACCCTTTCATGATAACCATTCCTAGCAAAGGTGCACTTCTCAACTTTGCTTCTGGATTATTAACATCGGTTTTGGGCTTACCTTTTTCGTCATTGGGTTCTTTCAACCAAACAATTTTGCCATTTATTTTACCATTGGATTCAAAAAACTGAAAACGGGCGGTTTTCTCGTCATTGTACCACGTACCCTGCGTAATTTCTTGTCCATTCGAAAGATATACATTCAAAAAAAAGAATGTGAAGGCTATTAATTTTTTCATAATAATCAAAAATCATTTTTTCTATTAACCCAAATATAGATTGATAGTTTGGATTTCACTATTATTTTATTAAGACTATTGGCTACTTTGAAGTTTTTTCTTTTTACAAAATAAGAAAATTGAATAAACTCCATAACTAAACCCAATACCAATACAAGCTCCAACTAATACATCTGAAAGGAAATGAACGCCCAAATACACCCTACTTAAGGCTACTAATAATGCCCATACAATTAATATATATCGAAGCGAATTTCCCACAGGTATCCGAATCAAGAAACTAGCAACCATCGCTGCTGATGTAGCTGCATGCGAAGACGCAAAACTGTATTTTCCTCCAAAATAATTATTGACGATACGAATAGAATCTCTGATTTCAGGATCATGACAAGGTCGCAGCCGAGCCACCCAAGGTTTTAGAATTCCCGATGAAAAATAATCGGCTAATCCAACAGAAATTGCAAATAGGGCTAAACTCCAAAAAAAGGCTTTCTTATCGTTAAGTTTAGTATATGTACAATACACTATTATTCCCAAAGGAAGCAAAAACGATTTGGGATCGCTAATGGTTACCATACATACATCCAAAGTGTCTGTATGCAGGCTTTGAATAGCTTTAATTATTTCTAGCTCAAATTCCTTTAGCATTAGAATTTCAACAAGTTTCTTACCTTTTTCATGGTATCAGACGCTATATCCCATGCTTTTTCTTCGCCCAATTCAAGCTTTTTAAGTAGATCAGCTTCATGGGATTCATAAAACGTAAATACTTCTCGCTCTTTTTGAAACGCAGCCATCAACTTCTCGAAAAGAGCCGTTTTTGCATGCCCATAGCCATAGCCTCCTCTTATATATTGCTCTCTCATAGTTTCAATTTCTTCTGAGTTTGCAATTAAAGCATATAGCTTAAAGACATTACAAGTATCGGGATTTTTAGGCTCTTCCATTGGAGTAGCATCTGTCACAATCTTTTTGACTTGTTTGAGGAGTTCTTTTTCAGGAGCAAAGATGTCTATATAGTTGTTGAGCGATTTACTCATTTTTTGCCCGTCGATGCCCGGAATCGTCATCAACGATTCGTTGATTCTCGCTTCAGGCAGCACAAATACTTCTCCGTACGTTCTATTAAAGTTTGATGCAATATCTCTGGAAATCTCAATATGCTGTTTTTGGTCTTTTCCTACAGGTATGATTTGAGCATTGTACAAGATAATATCTGCCGCTTGCAAAATAGGATATGTAAACAAACCTGCGTTTATATCGGATAGTTTATCGGATTTGTCCTTAAATGAATGAGCATTGGCGAGCATAGGAAAGGGGGTCAAACAGCTCAAGTACCACATCAACTCTGTATGGAACCCTGCTAACTTACTTTGTCGGTAGAAAAAGTTCTTCTCCGTATCAAATCCACAAGACAACCACGCATTGGCTACAGCAAGTGTATTTTGATACAAACTTGCGGGATCTTTGAGGGTAGTAAGTGAATGTAAATCAGCTATAAACAAGAAAGACTCGTTTTTAGGGTCTTTAGATAACTCAATGGATGGCTTTATTGCCCCCAAAATATTACCTAAATGTGGCCTACCACTCGCTTGAATTCCTGTAAGGATACGGGACATAAATAGTTTTTTTACAAAATTAATAAGAATTAAAGCTAAGCCCTAAAAATTATATACTTCGCTTAGCATCTGTTTACAATTCAATATTTGATGACTTAATATTTATGTATACACTGGTTTACCATAATATTTGGACATTCTTAATTAATACCAAATATAATTCTAAAATATGGGTTCTAAAATTTGGGGTACTGCCATCTAACTTTTAAACCTACAAATACACTATTTTTAAAAAATAATGACACTAAAACCCTATTTTGATAGAATTTTTTGTAGATTTTATATAAATTTTTAGAAAAAATATAAAAACTACACCTAGAATTTCGAAAAAATGAAAAAATATAATTCTGTTTATTTGGAATTTTGAAAAATTAAGTTCTATATTTGTATTGTAAAACACTATTAAGAATGCGAAATACTATAGACAAAGAATCTTACAAATTATTATTTACGGTGCTTACAATTTTAATTGTTTTGCTATCAATAGTTACTTCTATGCTTTATATAGATATTCATGGTAATGATCCTAAGACATTAAAAATTTCTGGTACACTATTGTTTCTTACAGCAGGTGTTACCTTGATTACCAGAACTCAATATTTACGTTTTTATAATGAGCCATCCTATAATACGCAGAAACTACCGCTTTGGGCAGGTGCTGCTTGTGCGATTGCCATTGGATTTGCGTTTCCGATGTATATTCATTAAAAAGTAAAATTTTTAATATTTGAAGCCGCTCAATGAGCGGCTTTTTTTGTTTTATGGAGATACGAAAACCCTTATTAATACTAATTATTAGAACCAAAAAATAGTATTAATTTTGCAGTAACTATACCC
>JBOFGX010000147.1:0-16792 GCA_051649345.1 Leadbetterella sp.
TTCTTTATCGGTTTTATTCTTTCCGTTGTAAATGGTATTATTCGTATCGTATCATCCGGTTTTACTTTAATCTCCTCCTTATTAAACGTAAAAGCACTAAACAATAACAGACAAGAAATGCCTACACCAATCCCCAAGGCATAACTTACATGTTTAGAGTAATTTGTACGTAAATCGTAGGCTCCGTAGGCTTTGTTTCTGTTTTCGAAGATGATTTCATCTAATTTCGAGCTTTTCATGATGGATAGAATTTAAGTTGAAAAATAGTTTTCCAAAGGATGGAGTTTTCTCCGCTTTGTTGATTCAAACTTATGTATAGACTGTTTTAAAAACTTGATTTTAAGGAATTTTAACACTGAAAAGACCTGTTAATAAATGTTAAATTCTTTAACTAATTTATTCTTAGAATTTTGTAAATGAGGGTTTGCTAATAAATAAAAAATATGGGGCATGTTTTGTCTTTCTTTCGTAATTTTGAAGTTCAATAACTCTTTTATTACTTAGATGATTGTCAAAACCAAAAAATTCTCATTAGATAAAAATATTTACATCAAAAAAGCATTTGCCAAGCAATTCAAAGTCATTCAAAAATGGCTGGCTATCCCCGTTGCGATTGCGGTTTTAGGCCTTGCTCTTCACTTTACAGGTACCTACAAGAATTGGTGGATACTGATAACCGCTATTGTAGGTGGAGGTTTGTTCGTGTTGTTTTGGTATGCTCAATTTTATGCGGCAGCCAACATGGATCAAAACAAGCAGATGTTTGATAAGTTTATGTATGAAATTGATAGTAGTAAAATCCTAGTTAAACTCAACGATAGAGAGGGTGGAATCATCAAATGGGAAGAGATACAGTCAGCCGAAAAAGACGAAATAGGGTATACGCTTCACAGAGGGAGAGGCATGATGTTGCATTTTCCATATAAGGTGCTTAACTCAGACCACGACATTAAGTTATTAGAAACCATTTTATCTCGAAAAAATTTACTTTAAGGGGCTCACAAATTGAGATTGCGAGGGAATATCTACAAACATAATAAATGTACTAAGGTTGAAGGTCCAATAGTTTTTAATTATGATACCTTCCTGTAGTTTGATACTTATTGATATGCTCTTTGATTTTGGCAATACGATTTTCAGGGCTTGGATGGGTACTATTGAAATCGTCTTTTGACTGTCCCCCTCCTGAAGCTTCTGCTAGTATTTCCATTACTTCTATCATGGCGTTGGGGTTGTATCCGGCTTGTATCATGTATTTTACCGCAAATTCATCGGATTCTAATTCATCATCTCTGCCAAACTTCATCAACTTTATGTTGGCTACGTAGTTGGCTATTTGAGATGCACCCATATCACCCGCCGCGGCTGTTGCCGCACCTGCTAATCCTTGATAAAATTCTGTTTTTGCCATCTGTTCGGAGCTATGCCGATATACTACATGACCAATTTCGTGCCCTACGATACCAGCAAGTTGGTCGGGTGTTTTTAGTTTTGATAGCAGAGCATATGTAATAAATAGCTGTCCACCGGGTAGTGCAAAGGCATTAACATTACGATCGTCCCGAAGTACCTTAAACTCGAATCGAAAAGGATTTCCTCTACCTTGACTTCCCATATCGGCATTAAATGTCTCCACCATTCTTAAGCCTACAGTTTTAGCTAAAGTTTGTACTTGATCACTTGGGAAAAGTCCTCCATATTCACTTATCATTTGAGGAGCGGATTGCAAACCCATAGCCACCTCTTGCTCAGGTGTAAGATTTACCTGCTGTTTTTCCCCAGTTAATGGATTTTCTTGGGTTTTAGAATAATAGCTGAGAGCTGCTATTCCAGCCATTACAATTCCGATTATGAGTCTTATTTTGAGCCCAGACGTACTATTCATAGTAGGGTAAATTTATTTTTTTTCTAACGCATTCATTTAGACAAATTTAGTCAATTATTATAAAAAAATATGAAATTTAGGATTTATAGAAGTACAAAACTTCAAACAAAATCCTGTATATTTGATCTAACTATTTTGTTAGAATCTAATTACTTAATATAACTTCCAAGCTATGACTGATGCAGAACTTCGCCTTGTAGAACCCCTTTTGATGGATGATCCTTCCCGGTTTGTGATTTTTCCTATCAAGCACAATGATCTATGGCAATTTTATAAAAACTCTGAGGCGTCGTTTTGGACAGCAGAGGAACTGGATTTGGCTCCTGATTTGAAAGACTGGGAAGGGTTGAATGACGGCGAGCGTCACTTCATTTCTCATGTCCTTGCTTTTTTTGCAGCTTCTGATGGAATCGTCAATGAGAATTTGGCTGTTGGTTTCTTATCTAATGTTCAATATGCTGAGGCAAAATGCTTTTATGGTTTTCAGATTATGATGGAAAATATTCATGCTGAAACCTATTCTTTGTTGATAGACACATATATAAAGGATCCCAAAGAAAGAGATAAAATGTTGAATGCAGTTGAACATATCGATTGTGTTAAGAAAAAAGCGGATTGGGCTATGCGTTGGATCGAGAACGGTAACTTTATTGAGCGTTTGATCGCATTTGCAGCTGTAGAAGGTATTTTCTTTTCGGGTTCTTTTTGCTCAATATTTTGGTTGAAGAAACGTGGATTGATGCCCGGGCTATCATTCTCCAATGAGTTAATTTCTAGAGATGAAGGTATGCATAGAGATTTTGCTTGTTTATTATACACAAAGTATATCAAGAATAAATTACCAGAATCTGAAGTATATAAAATAATACAGGATGCAGTAGAGATCGAAAAAGAATTTGTTTCGGATGCTTTACCTGTGTCGCTGATTGGAATGAATGCTCAACAAATGTGTCAATATATAGAATTTGTGGCTGATCACTTATTAGAATCATTGGAGTTGAAAAAAGTATATAACGTGACTAATCCGTTTGACTTTATGGATTTGATTTCACTTCAAGGGAAAACCAATTTCTTTGAAAAACGAGTAGGTGAGTATCAGAAAGCAGGAGTTAATTCCGAAAGAGAGAAAATGGCTTTTTCATTAGACGAAGATTTTTGATAAATTAATAATTATTGTACGCATGAGGTTATCTAAAAACGTTCGGATAACCTCATTTTTGTTTTAAGGTTTGGACGAAAACCTATATTTTTGTGCAAAACAAAACTACTGTAGTATGGCAAATCAAATTTTGAAAGGTAAAAAAGGAATTATTTCTGGAGCATTGGATCAAAATTCCATCGCCTGGAAAGCTGCCTTGAAAGCACATGAAGAAGGAGCTCAAATTGTATTGACAAACGCTCCAATTGCCATGCGAATGGGTGAAATCAACCAGTTGGCAGAGATGTGCAATGCACAGATAATCCCTGCAGATGCTACTAGTGTTGAAGATGTAGAAAATCTATATACTAAGTCAATGGATGCTTTAGGTGGTAAAATGGACTTTGTTTTACATTCTATTGGTATGTCTCCAAACATTCGTAAAGGAAAAGAATATGGAGATCTGAACTATGAATGGTACAATAAAAGCATAGATGTTTCAGCTATGTCGTTTCATAAGTTTTTGCAAGTAGCGGAGAAGACGGACGCTCTCAATGAGTGGGCCTCTGTCGTAGCACTTTCGTATATTGCAGCTCAGCGGACCTACTCTTTTTATGGTGATATGGCCGATGCAAAGGCTATGCTTGAATCTATCGCGAGAGGGTTTGGATATAGATATGGTAAGGCTAAAAAAGTGAGAGTCAATACGATTTCTCAATCACCTACTAAAACAACAGCTGGATCGGGTATTGGTGGTTTTGATTCGTTCTATGAGTTTGCAGATAAGATGTCTCCTCTAGGTAATGCTAGTGCCGAAGATTGTGCTAGCTATATTATTAGCCTATTTTCTGATTACACCCGTATGGTCACAATGCAGAATTTGTTTCATGATGGAGGGTATTCTAATGTAGGGATATCAAGCGAAATCTTGGAAATGATGCAACCTAAGTGAAATTAAAATATATGTATGTGTGCGAAATAGGGGCCATTGGCTCCTTTTTTATGGGTTAGTATGAGGGATTTTAATGTAGGGTATAGTTCTCTGATTTTGAATATTGGCTAATAGCCTTTACGTTTTTTGATTTTAATACTACAATCTTATTATTCGTATTCGATTTCGTATTATTAAATTTATGGTATACATGGTTAATCCTCGTATTGGTCATTTAAAAATTTAAAATCCCATTTACATGAAAGGTTTTTCTTAATCAAAATTATATATTGCTATAGTTAAATATTCTTTTGATGCTATTCAACAAGCTTTCGAATCAAGTAAATTCATCTATATTGGTTTTTATTTTATTGTTTAATAAATCTATATTAGCTCAACAGTCCAAGATAGACACACTTTCACTATCTATGGATAAAAAAAAGTTCATTGTATTTAAAGGTAGAACCAATGGTATGGATGTAGATTTTTTGTTTGATACAGGTGCCATGGTAGGTGTTGCTAATAGTCGAATAGTAAAAGAAGCTCAAATTGAAAGCAAATCAAAGAAAGCCAAAGTTAAGGACTCTAATAATGCTAAAAAGGAAATTGAAAGAGTACAGGTTGATAAAATTGAGATTGGAAGTCATACATTCACTACTGTTAAAGATGTTTCAGTAGATATGTCTTATTTGTATTGCCATAATTTTTATTTGTTAGGTCAAAACGTAAGTAAAAATCTTAATTGGAAAATTGACTTTGAGAATAAAAAAATCATGTTTTCAAAGTCTTCGTTTTCACAAACGAGTAGCCAAAGTTCAATTCAAATCGATAAGTATAAAGGTAAAATACCCCAGATTTATTTAGAATTTGAAGGTAAGAAATATTTGTTTCTAATAGATACTGGCTACGCAGGTTTTATCGATGTAGATGAGAAAATAGATTTTTTAAATCAGAAAGTAATTGAACAGCAGTCAAAAGATTTAGTAAAAAATAGCTTAAAGTCCAGCCTAGGGATACATGGATTTGGAAAGGCAGATTCTATAAGCCGCTTTGAGATTGACGAACTAAAATTAGGCGATATACACTTAGAAGAGGTTCCAATCTCAATTGCTGTTAAGGAAATAAATAAAATTGGAATTGCTTTTTTTTACACCTATTTTAAATCAGTGGTATTTAATTTTTCCGAGAATACTATTCTTTTAGAACCAAAATATAATATAGAAAAGCCTAAAGGTGAATTAGATATACAAATTATGTATTTCGATAAAAAACTCAAGGTAATAGGTAAAAATCTTGATCCTAAATCACCTGCCAGTCAGTTTGAAATAGGAGAAGAAGTGGCTTCTATTAATGGTAAAAAAGCTATAGATTTCAAAGATGAGTGTGAGTTCTTGAGATGGTATATAGCAGAGTCTTTTGATATAGCCACCATTGAAAATAATAAGGGTAAAATCGTGAAATTTGGCACGACTAAATTATGATTTTTTCTACATCTGGTTTGTATCGATTTTGATTTAAATCAATAAAAGTATTCTTTAAATCGCATTTTTTCAAAGCCTAAAAATAAATTATGAACAGCAAATTATCAAAATTAGAAAGTGGAAGGTCATCCCAAAAAAACCAAAGTATAACTGGAATAAGGATTGGTTTAGACATGATAGTGATTGTCTTTGGTCTAATCTTGATATATTTTATAATTTAGATGCATGATTAGTCTAAGTAATAAGGAAACTTGATTGTTTATTTACTACTTTTCTCATCCGTTTAGGTTAGTTCTGAAGGTATTCAAGTTTAAAAGAAAGATCATCTTGGTGTTGAATACGGTCTCTATCAAAAAGTCATCATTATCAAACTTAAAATATGAAAAAGTTTGTTTTATTTAATTTTCTATGTTTTGTGTCAATTTTATTGAATGCACAAGTCAAAGTTCATGTAGAAGATATTGCCAATTTTTGGCAGGCTTACGATAGTCTAAAAACTACACAAGATCCAGAAAAGCAAAGGCATTTTATTCAAAAAATATATCTAGATAAGGGCTCCGAAGGCGTGAAGTACGTTATGAAAGAGGAAGGAGGAACAGATGCTGAAGATTGGCTAAAGTTTATTACTTCCTCTCAAAATAAACTCGAAGTTATACGACCTTATACGCTCAATGCCATACATCAAAAAGCAGAGATAGATTCTAAACTCAAGTATTTCAAAAAAATTTACCCAGCTTTTGTTGATGGAGAAGTCTTTATAGTTATCGGTACTGGTTTTTTTGGAGGCCGTCCTACCGGTCACAATTTGGTGATAGGGGCAGAGGTAATTGCCAATTCTAAACCGGATTGGGCTGTAAATATGATATTGCATGAATACGTTCATTGCCAGCAAAAACTAAATATGCGAATATTTCTTGGTAGTTGTATTCTAGAAGGAATGGCCGATTTTGTAGCCGAACTAGTTGATCAAAAACCATTAGCTGAAACCATACCCAGTGGTCATACAGCTTTTGGGCTAAAAAACGAAAACGCTATTTGGGATGATTTTAAAAAATACATAGGATCCAATTCTCAAACCACTACATATGATTGGCTTTATGGAACCAAAGGACGTAGTATAAACGGTGTCACCAAGAGAGACTTGGGCTACTTTATGGGTTATGCTATTTGTAAAAGTTACTACCAAAGAGCAATTGATAAAACAGCAGCTATATCTGAAATGATCAATTATGACTTTTCTAATTTTCAAAATTGTAAAGACTTTTTGATCAAATCAGGTTATGGATCTCCCGAAGACCAAGTACTAATAAACAATTTGGTTTTTGGCCCTGTAAAAGAAGTAAAAAAAGAAATCATCTTTAAGCAGTATGGTTACCAAATGAATACCTCCGAGGTAATGTTTGAGTTTCCAGCTCCTTCAGATATTGAGCCGAAAGATGTCCAGTCTGTAACTGTTGCGGGCAATTTCAATGGTTGGAATCCGCTCGATAAATCGTACGATATGAAGCTTGAGGGAAACACGTATATTCTAAAACTACCCAAATCTAATCTTGAGATGAATAAAGTATATGAGTTTAAGTTTGTGATCAATCGTGATCAATGGCAGCCTATCCCTGAATATGCTCAGAATGTGCTGAACGGTAATTTAAGTATAGAAATAAAATAAAAAATATGCGGATTATAAATTGGATTAAATCCACCACCCAGCCTGTCTTACAGCCCCATTGGCTACAAGATTTCATTTTAGCTATTCCGAGAATTGTATATGGATACTTTCTGACGGCGAACTTTGGATCTTCTAAATTTGGCTTGCCATGGTCAGATCCTGACAAGAATCTCGGTTTGTTTGAAGTCGCCTTTTGGTTTCCTAATGACGTAGCTGAGTATGGCGGTATTTTTGCCATGATGCCTGTATTTTTAGCTTGGATGGCAGGCTTTAGTGAAGCCGTAGGTGGCGTTGCTTGGATTTTGGGTTTTCAAACGCGTATTTTCTCGTTTTTGATGTTTTGTGCCATGTTTGTAGTGGTATTTGTTCAACAGATTCAATATGGACTCTGGAATATGCTTCCAGGTATGGGGATTCTTTTTGTTTCTATAATTGGGATTGGATTAGGCTCAGGTAGATTTGGTTTAGATTATGTACTTTCAAAAAAACAAGCACAATGAAAAATATCTATTATCTATTTATCATACTAGTAAGCAGTTGCGTTCAAAAAAGCTATGAACAAACCCTAAGACTACAGCTTGATGTATCAGGGCATAAAGACATCCAAACAGTAGGTGTTCGTGGCGAAGGCAAGCCTCTAAGCTGGCAAGAGGATATTGAAATGAAGCCCATCGTTAAAGACAGCCTGTATGAAGTAGTCATCACAGGGAAAACAGGCTATTTGTTTCAAGAGATTAAGTTTACCATCAACGGAGAGTTTGAGTTTGCCGACGGGCCAAACAGAAGAGTCAATTTTGATCCTTCTAGAAAAACCACGTATAAAGCCAAATTTAACATACCGAATCCATGAAAAAAGTACTCTTGATATTTTCAATAACTATATATGCTTGTATTCTAGATGCTCAAACCATACTAAAATCAGAGGATCTTTTATATGATTTGGCCATCGCCCGAAAATCGTATGAACAAATGCACCCGGGGCTTTACAAGTATAAAAGTAAGGCTGTTATTAATGCTGCCTTTGAAACTACTAAAAAATCCTTTGAGAAAGACCAAACACTTTCCCAAGCCTATCTTAGTTTTCATAAACTTACGGCCAGTTTCCAATGTGGACACGCCTATCCCAATTTTTACAATCAAACAAAAGCCTTAAAAAACGAGGTTTTCGAAAATTCAAATTGTCTTCCATTTCATTTTAAGATTATTGAGGGCAAGATGATCGTTTTCAGAACGGCAGACGAAAAAGTTAAAGAAGGCCTAGAAATTGTATCGATCAATGGAAAGAAGGTTCAACATATCTTCGTGACTATATTACCTATCATTCGTGCCGACGGTTCTAATGATGGTAAACGGAAAAACCTCCTTGAAAACGGGAAAGAGCGACATAGTTATTTTGATATTTTTTATCCTCTTTTATTTCCACCTAAAAGTTCTGACTACACACTCGAAACGTATGACCGTGCCATTAATAAAGGCTTTAATGTGATTGTGACATCCCTGAATCACACCGAAAGAGATAAAATCATAAAAGAGAAATACCAACAAAAGACGTTTAAATGGAAGTTTGAGTGGCTTGATTCCGAGACAGCGGTAATGACCATCAATGACTTTGCAAATTATAGTAAAAAGTACAATTATGATTCGTTTTATGTAGCATCATTGGATGAATACCAAGCCCAAAAAGGTAGAAACTTAATCGTAGATCTTAGAAAAAACGAAGGTGGCAATACCTCAGAGATGTTTAAGCTTTTACCGTACTTTACTCATAAGCCAATAGAATACTACGATATTCAAAGTACCTGGCAAATGCTCAAGATTGATTCTACTTTGATTCCCTACGTTGACAATAAATCATGGGCATCGCAATGGTTTTCGCAGGCAGAATCAGGTTTTACAAGAACTAGTCTTGAGCAATGGAAAAGTAAGGAACTATCCCAACCGCTTAATTTTAAGCCAAGCGAAAAACGTTTTGGAGGCAGTATATATCTACTTTCTAGTGCTACCAATAGTTCAGCTACATATATGATGGTGGAGATATTTAAAAAGCACAAACTAGCCACAATAGTAGGTCAAACCACGGGAGGGAATCAACGTGGCATTACCGCAGGAGCGATGTTTTTTATGCTTTTGCCCAAAACTCAGATAGAAGTAGATGTACCCCTCATTGGCATGGACTTGACGGAAGCTATGACAAAACCCGATGCAGGAATTGAACCTGATGTGTTTGTAAATACTACAATTAATAGCTACTTGAATGGTCTAGACCCAGAAATTGAGGCGGTAAAAAAGCTGATCAAATCAAAAGCGAAATGAAATCTATTTTTTTTGTATTTACTCTATTTGTGTTTTGTAGCTGTAAGTCCAAAACAGACAAAAAATCATTATATCCTACAATAGATTATCTATTAGTAAAGAGAAAGTTAGATACCTTAAATGCAGAAATAAAATTAACAGGATATAAACCTACATTTACTACACTCACAAAAGGAAATAAAACAATAGTGTTTTTTGGTGCTTCGCATGTTCAGGATAGTTTACATCCACAATTTGAAGCACTACGTAGAGTATTTATAGATCTAAAACCTGAGGTTGCATTCAATGAAGGTGGCCAACTACCCGATAGCCTTCATTTCAGGTCTTTGGGTAAAGCAATCGAAGCTGATGGGGAAACTGGACTGGCAAAGTATCTCTGCGATAATAACGGAACTAAACTTTTCAATGGTGATATGGACACCAGTGAAGAATTCAAAATACTCTTGAAGCACTTTCCTAAGGAACAAGTGTTTTTGTATTTAGCCATTGAACGGTTTCTACATCCATACAAGAATGGTTATCTAGCTAATTTACCTATCGAACAAGCCTATCAAAAGGGCTTCATTGCATATCTGAGAAAACACAATTTCCCAGTTGATTCCGAGTCGTTGGATTATATCAAAACCCTATATATGAAATATTTCAAAACTCCTTTGACAATGGGCACTTTGATAGAAGTACATGATTACTACCTTATGAATACAGGTATTTTTGGCAAAATAGGTCGTAAATCCAAGGATATTCGAGATCAGGTATTGCTCCAAAAGATTGATGATTCTTTGGATACATTTGATAGGGTCTTTGTTGTATTTGGAGCTTCCCATTGGGTGGCTGTTCAACCTGCCTTGAACTACATAATCTCAAAAAAATAAGCACGTAAACACTACAAATTATGAGACTTAAACTTACTTCTGCCTACGTTTTTACATTTCTAATGCTTGCTTTCTTCCTAGGCGAAATGCATGAAATTGTCCATACCTCGGTAGGGCGATGGATATGCGGCTGTTGGGGGAAGCGTGATTTTAATGCTTGGGAACTATGCGAAACATGTGAAACCAATCCTTACGGCTTTATCGCCACTATGGTAGGCCCTATTTTTACCTTTGCGATGGCGTATTGGGGTGCCTCGATGCTAAACAAGACCCATTCTGTTGAAAAAAACACCCTAGGTTTTTCTTTGATTTTTGCGAGTACCAGCTTACCCAGATTGCTCAATGTTTGGCCTTTTGGAGGCGGTGATGAATTTACGATTTTGTATGATCAAGTGTTCAATCAGCAAAGAACCATCTCCTTGGTAGTTGCTTTTGTATTGATTGCCGTAATTGTATTTTATCCTCTAAGAAAAGCTTATTTCTTTATCGAGAACAAGCATCGGTTTTGGTGGTTTCTGAGCTTTAGTCTTGCCCCTTTTGTGGCAACTCTATTCATGATATTAGGGGTTTGGAACAGTGTATTAGCCACAGGATTTATGGGAGGGTATTGGATATTAGGTTCACCCAAAATTGTCACACTTTGGACGGCTTTCGTGACGGCAATGTTTTTTATGACGAAGAAGAATCTATACCAGCTAGCTAATTGAATTGCTTGAACGTAGTTGAACAAATTTATCTTTTTAAATTGACAAAATATATGTAAAAATTGTCAACGTAATGACAAAATTTACGTAAAAATTGTCAATACAATGACAAAATTAATGTAAATATTGTCAAAAAAGCTGTATATTTGTGTGTAATTATTGATAATGTGGATATCAAAAGAGCACTATATACTACTGTATTTCAGGCACTAAAACCTGGAAAAGCCATAATTGTGATTGGAGCTAGGCGTACGGGAAAGACATTTTTATTGACAACTATCATACGAAACTATTCAGGATCCTACTTATGGCTCAATGGAGAAGATAT
Source organism: Leadbetterella sp. (assembly GCA_051649345.1). GTDB lineage: Bacteria > Bacteroidota > Bacteroidia > Cytophagales > Spirosomataceae > Leadbetterella. The sequence goes on from JBOFGX010000147.1 coordinate 11,319, forward strand.
GGATACACAGGCGGTATTAGAAAATAGAAGTGTAGCAAACTATCGTAGGCTGTTAGCAGGAATTGAACTATTGATCATCGACGAAGCTCAAATGATTCCCAATATTGGATTGATCTTAAAACTAATAGTTGATGAATTATCGCATATAAAAGTATTGGTAAGCGGCTCATCAGCATTTGATTTATACCAACAAGTAGGCGAGCCTCTGGTAGGTAGAGCCTATTGGTATGAAATATTTCCTATAGCTCAAACAGAACTCAAAAACCATCAAAATGGGCTTGAGACTATACAAAACTTACCTGAAAGGCTAGTAATGGGTTCCTATCCCGAATTGTTCCATATCAAAAGCAATAAAGAAAAAGAGAGGTATCTCAAAAGTATTGTGGATAGCTATCTACTCAAAGACGTATTAAGCATAGATGGTATTCGTAATACATCCAAGATTCGTGATCTCTTACAGCTTATTGCATATCAAATAGGCAAAGAAGTGTCCATGGATGAGCTAGGTAAGCAACTGGGAATGAGCAAAAACACCGTCGAAAAATATTTGGATATTCTACAAAAAGCCTTCGTACTAAAAAAGGTACGTGCATTTAGTAGAAATCTTCGTAAGGAAATCGTCAAAAGTTCGAGATGGTATTTTATTGACAATGGTGTACGGAATGCTGTTATTAATGATTTCAAACCCTTGGCACTGAGACGCGATGTTGGCGAGCTTTGGGAAAATTATCTCATCATGGAGCGACTCAAAAAGCTCAACTATGAGCAACAACAAAAAGAAGTATACTTTTGGCGTACCTACGACCAACAAGAAATAGACTGGATAGAGACGCAAGGCGACACTATTGAGGCTTTTGAATTTAAATGGAACCTTGGTAAATCAAAAGTACCTCAAGCTTTCAAATTAGGATATCCTCAGGCTAGTTTTACACCCATAAATCCTCAAAATTATTTGGAGTTTGTGGAGTAAGATTTTACCTAGAATACACTTACAAATTTCTGATCTTTAATATTGTCCAAAATGTAATCAAAATCTTCAATCCATTTGCATATATAGAATTTCTTTTGGTCACTCATCTCAATTTTTATAAAAAGGGGGTTTGAGCTTGTATCAATACTTACAATTTTATTATAATCCAAAAAACCGCCTAGGCCTATTCCTCTAAGACTTATTCCTTCTTCAGTAACAACTACTCCGTGGCTAGCTACAAATAATAATATTATAAGGCCAGATAGATTCAAGACGATACTAATAAAAAGCAAAGTATTTGGGATCACATCGTATACAGAGAAAAGCTTTAAATACATAAAATATGAAGCCAATATAAGTAACGTGCCAAAAATTCGTAAAGACCTTGGTAATGTATAAAGATCTCGTTTAAGCCCTCTTATAAAACACGTGAGCAAAAGTACCATAGAAATTATGAGGCCTGAAAACATGACAATCACAACATAGTTATCCACACCCTATCAGTTGATATTATAAAGGTACTGATTTTTTTAAAACTTGGATATACTAATCTAGTGTACTGAAATTTTAAAACGTCAAATTTTAATTCAAATACCTAGTTTACACAAGGTAGAATCAAAAACGTATATTTTGAATTGAAAATGTCTCTTTACTTTTGATTCTACCATAGATAAGCTACATTTAGGTATGATTGTAATCAAATTAAGCTTTAATTAATGATAGCCGACTACCTCAGCAGCACCATCAAGCAATTTGAGTACTACAAAATGCTAGGAGAGAAAACCTTCGCTCAGCTTTCGGATGCTCAGCTTTTTGAACAGTACAACACAGAAAGCAATAGTATCGCAATCATTGTCAAGCATTTAAGTGGAAATATGTTGTCTCGCTGGACGGACTTTCTTGCGACTGACGGAGAGAAAGAATGGAGAGAAAGAGACAAAGAATTTGATAATGATTTGGTGTCAAGAGAAGAATTGTTGGTGAAATGGAATCAAGGGTGGGTTTGTCTTTTAGACGCCCTAAAGTCGCTTAAACAAGAAGATTTAAGTAAGCTAATTTATATCCGAAACCAAGGTCATACTGTGCTAGAAGCTATCAATAGGCAACTGGCTCATTATCCGTATCACGTTGGACAAATAGTTTTTATCGGTAAAATGCTCAAGAATGAAAATTGGGGATCGCTTTCTATTCCAAAAGGAAATTCGAAAGAGTACAACCAAGAAAAATTTGCAAAACCAAAGACGAAACAACATTTTACGGATGAGTTTAGGTCACGCAAATAGTTTGTAATCTAATTTTTACAAATGGCTACAATACATATCCCAGCTTAAAACCAGCCGTAGCACTAATTATGTAAATACTTTCATCATTGTACCTGAATATTCCACCTATAGTTCTAAACTCATTCCAGAATAAATCAGTATCTGATTTACCTACATACTCTATATCGTTTTGAATCCTCCTAAAACCAATACCAGCGTATAAGTCAATTATTAGTTTTGGATTTTTTGACTTTGAATATTTGGTAATAGTAAAAGGGTGTCCCAATTTTAAGTGACTACCGAATACATTTTTCTTGTACCTAGCTGAGATGTTCTCATAATATTCAGGCGTTCCATTTGTTACCAACTTTCCAACAGTTATCTCCTGCGATTTTCGAAGAAATTTTCCGAAGATTTCAATAGCCATATATGCTTTCGGAGTTTCAAACTTGGAGTTTCTATTGAAGTACTTCTTCATTTCTACCTTTCCTCTGTAGACGTCGTAATTCTTAAACTCTGAGCTCTCATAGGTTTCAAAAATACCTATTAGTAAATTTTGGTTTGTGTTTCCATAGCCAAATTCACTCTGAATACTCTTATCTGGTTTTAGAAAATGTTCCCACCCAATGGTAAAGGTATTGTCAAAATCAAAAATCAAACCGGGTGTGGTTTTTAGTATATTTTTGATGGGTTTTTGTAGTGTATCTTTTTTTTGTGCAAAAAGAGAAGCGGTGAAACAACATCCCAGTACTATCAAACACGCTGAAATAGATTTTTTTTTATTCATTTTCAATGTTGATTTTACTTAACAATTTCATTTCGCCTTTTTGTGTGTATTCAAACTGGCGAATCCCTCCGTCTCCTGTTACAATAAGCCTATCCGTAAGGGGTATCACATCTACAGATTTTATGTCTTTCAAAAATTGTATTTCTTTAATATTAAAGGGATCAGACTTGTCTAGAACCTTGAGCCCATTATTTCCCTCACAAATAAAGAGAATATTTTTGTTAGTCCCAAGGCCATGAGGATTTATCATTTGGTACGATTTTATCAAAGTGGGCTTGGATAAATTGCTTATATCTAGTACATCTAATTGATTTTGTCCTCGTTGGCAAGGTGTTCCATTTCTAAGTGTCACGTAGGCATAGTTACCTTCCGCAACCACAGGGTCGCAACTCACAAAATGGGTATAATTGGATAAATATTGGGGTTTTTCGGGGGTGTTCAAATTATAAATAAACATACCTGTCCTTGTGCCAATGAGAAGATGATTTTTGAATGGGAATATGGTTTCTGCAAGAGCATTGATTTGAGTAGTCGCGGTCAGTGTTGGATTTTTTACATCAGATATATTGAATGCTTTTAGCGTATTATTATCTACTGTATATAAGTAGTCATTCACTATCGTAAACCTCGCCGTTGAGCCTCCTCTGCCTCCTGAATTATCAACTCCGCTTGTAGAATAGGTATCAGCACTTGTACCATTCCTTAGGCTATCACCTTCACAACTTACACATACAATAAATGCAATTAAAGTGTATAATTTCGTTTTCATATTTAAGGATTTTTTATGTTGATCATCTATAACATTTAGGATTCACTAGCTCGGTTAATTCCCATCGTAGTACAATGCCTTTACTTGGATCTGGGCATTCAAACTTTACACCTCTTTGCTCGGGAAAGTATGAGTAAGGAAAGACTTTTTCTACTCGTTTTACTACGTTTACAGACTCAGGATTTGATATGTCTATAGCAATAAGATCTACTCCATTATCGGCATATAGAATATCTTTTTTTACTTCCATATCTTGATTTCCGATGATAGAAATAAACCCCACAGCTCGAGGATTTTGTGGGTCGATGTTGTTAAATACATGAATGCCTTCATTCAACTCGTTTATAAACAAATAATTACCTTTGATGTAGATTTTAGCTGGTTTTTTTAGCTTGCGAGGACTTTGAAACGTAATTTTGGATAATTCTTGTGTGTTCGCATAAATGGGTTTATAGCCCATTACTTTTCCGGTATCATTCTCTGTGGTATCCTCAGAGCAGCCTATAAGGAGTGCCAAGCTAATACATAAACAAATAGATTTTCTCACCATAGTTTTCATTCGTTTTTAGTTAGGATTCAAAAAAAAGTAAAAAAGTTGGAAGTGAAACAACTTAATTTTTAGTGTGCCTGATAAAGCTATGACTAAATTTAACTTAAAAAAATCATTAGATCAAGAACCACTATAAAATTTTGGTTGTACGCCATTCCTGTATGACTTTGGCTCAGCCTGCAAGTTCTTTAGGTACTTCAGGACTTTTGCCAAACCGAATCATTGGGAGCGATTCTATTGTAGCATTCCTATCGCCTTTTTTTGGTCTAATTAAGTCTGATAAAACTAATTTTAACCCTTTAGTAATTTATAAATGTCCTCGATAAAGCTTGGTCTAACTTTGCTAAAACAGAATAGACAACTATCGCTCATTGTGATCCTTTAAATAAAATTTTTCGTAATTATAAAATTCGCTTTCTATTTTTGTTGCTAATACACAGATAATCAAACAATATAGTCATGAAAAAAACAATTTTATTTGCTTCACTATTGGGCATAATTGTATCATTCCCTGGATGCAATGGAGGTTCTGAACCTGTTGCAGTGAGTTGTGATTCACAAGTTGAAAAGGTTACAGCGGCATTGTTTACCTATTCGTCAAGCTCGACAAAGTCAAATTGTAATGCTTACGTAAACTCATTAAAAGATTTTGTTAATAGTGCTTGTTTTAAGACTTATGGTACCGCGGTCGATCGTAAAGAATTTCAAGATGCAATTAATGAGGTTGATTGTAACGATTTATAAAAATCTATATTAAACTGAGATAGTTTTTAGGATTTGGATTGGTTTTATTCAATCAAAAAATTCGACTACTACTTGCAGTTAGGATTTTTGATTTCTAAGAAAAATCTAATTATCAGATTTTTTTATTGGTCATAAATGATAATCTAGGAGAATGTTTTAATGCCTTAGTATTGCGTGGTACCGTTGGGTAAAATTCAATGTTTTTTTTATTTTGAAGAAATTTGATGATTTAACTTTGAGGAATTCAAAGGCTATAAATAGTCTACCCTCAAAAAGTACAAGAAGAGAAATTTTTCTATAAATGAGGTGCGGCTGAGGTCAAGCGAAAGAGTGTTGGCCTGAATTTTTCATGAATAGGGACAAGTTTAGGGGAAAAATTCGGACAATTTTTC
>JBOFGX010000148.1:0-9691 GCA_051649345.1 Leadbetterella sp.
AAAAAGGTTCGAATTCCCTTGATCAATAAATCGATAACAATTATTGCTGATGAGTACGTAGACAGGGAATTTGGTACAGGTTGCTTAAAAGTAACTCCTGCTCACGATACCAATGATTTTGCTTTAGGAGAAAAACATAAGCTCGAGTTCATGGATATCTTGGATGAAAGCGGAAAACTCAACGAAAAAGCCCAAATCTTAATCGGGGAAGATAGATTTATCGCTCGTAAAAAAATCATCAAACTCTTAGATGAATCGGGAAGCCTTGAAAAAGTGGAGGAATACAAATCCAATGTAGGTACATCTGAGAGAACAGGGGCTGTGATAGAACCGAGAGTTTCGCTCCAATGGTTTTTGAAAATGGAGCGTTTGGCTAAGCCAGCCTTGGATCATGTGATGGACGATACCATTCAGTTGATACCGTCAAAGTTCAAGAACACGTATAAACATTGGATGGAAAACGTCCGCGATTGGTGTATCAGCCGGCAGCTATGGTGGGGACATCGGATTCCAGCATTTTATATGGAAGATGGAACCTGCATTGTAGCTAAAACAAAAAAAGAGGCTCTGAAAATAGCGAGAGAAAAATATCAACTTTATGCACTTAGCGAGCAAGATCTTACACAAGATGAGGATGTTCTCGATACGTGGTTTAGCTCTTGGTTATGGCCGCTTTCTGTTTTTGATGGATTCAAAGATCCTGAAAACGCAGACGTAAAATATTATTATCCTACCAACGACCTTGTGACGGGACCGGATATCTTGTTTTTCTGGGTAGCTCGAATGATTATTGCAGGGTATGAATATGGCAAAACGTATCCGTTTAAAAACGTATATCTAACAGGTATCGTACGGGACAAGCAAGGGCGAAAAATGAGTAAATCTCTTGGAAACTCACCAGACCCCTTGGATTTGATCGAAAAATACAGTGCAGACAGTATGCGGACGGCTATGCTGTTTAGCTCGCCTGCAGGAAATGATTTGCTCTTTGATGAAAAATTATGTGAGCAAGGTAGAAATTTTACCAACAAAATCTGGAATGCGTTCCGACTGATCAAAGGATGGGAAGTAAAAGATACAAGTGCAAAAGGGCACATTGCGATTGATTGGTTCAGATCAAAATTAAGCCAAACCATAGCCGATGTAAATGACCATTACGAGAAGTTTCGTATGTCAGATGCTTTATTGAGTACCTACAATCTTATCTGGAACGACTTCTGTAGCCAGTATTTAGAGATGGTGAAACCCGCCTATATAGATGGTGTTGGCCAACCCATAGATAAAAGTGTGTTTGATGCTACCCTTGGATTTATGGATGAACTCATGCGATTGGTACATCCATGGACGCCTTTTATTACAGAAGAGATTTGGCAAAATATTCAAGAAAGAGCTGAAGGAGAAACAATCTGTAAATCAGAATTTCCATCAGTTGGTACTATCGATGACAGCTTACTGCAGCAAATGGATGTGATTTTAGAATTGATTTCTTGGGTTCGGAACACAAGGCAAGCTAAACAGTTATCGCCCAAAGATGCACTCGCCTTGGAGATTAAATCCTTACAGAAAGAAAAGTACATTCCTTTTGAAGGCTTGATCCTGAAATTAGCTAATATTTCGACGATTGCGTACGTAGAAGAGGTTAAAGGTGTAAGTACAACGATCAAAGCCGACTCATTTGGATTGGATCTCGGTGCGAAACTCGATTTGGATGCTGAGAAGGAAAGCCTTCAGAAGGAACTTGATTATATCCTTGGATTTAAAAAATCAGTAGAAGCAAAGCTTGCAAACGAGCGTTTTGTAGCCAATGCCAAAGCAGACATTTTACAAAAGGAAAAAGATAAATTAGCAGATGCCAATTCTAAGATCTTAGCTATTGAAGAAGCATTAGGTAAATTGTAGAATTTCATGATGGCAAATAAAAAGTACGCATTGTTATCTGTAGGAGAGCTTTTGGTAGATTTTATCGGTGCCGAAATTTCTGAATCTCTTCTGGATACGCATACTTTTCAACGTTATCATGGGGGAAGTCCTGCTAATCTTGCTCAAAACATGGCTCTTTTGGGTCATACTACCAAGCTTATTTCCTGCGTGGGGGATGACAATTTTGGAAAATTTCTCCACGGTAAAATTTCAGGCACAAAAATAGATGTTTCTAGTCTGAAGGTGCATTCTTCAGAACCTTCCAGTATCGTTATGGTATCCAGAACGAAAGGAACACCAGACTTTATTCCATATAGAGGAGCCGATAAGGAATTGTTGCTAGAAGATTTTTCAGAAGAGTTGTTATCCCAAATCGCAATTTTTCATACTACTTGCTGGCCTTTGAGCAGAAACCCTTCTCAAACCACTCTTTTGGAAGTTTCAAAAAAAGCAAAAAAGCTAGGTGCAGAAATCAGTCTGGATCTCAACTATGCGTATAAAGTTTGGCCCGATTTGCAGGAAGCTCATCAAGTGGTAAGAGACTATTTATCATTAGGAGGTTTTATTAAATTAAGTGAAGACGACGCCACTCGTTTCTTTGGTGATATTTCTGAAAATAAGGTTTTCGAAATTTTGCAATCGTGGGGAGCAACCCTAATCTGCTATACATTGGGAGCAAAAGGCAGTAAAATTATCCAGGGAAGTAAAACTGAATTTATTCCTGCATTACCTGTTGAAGTCAAAGATTCTACTGGAGCTGGAGATGCATATTGGGCGGGTTTCTTATCTGCCTATTTATCCAATAGATCCCTCAAAGAAATGGGCGAAGCAGGCTCAAAAATGGCAAGTAAAAAACTTCAAACTATCGGTCCTATTTCAGAGCCAATTACTGATTTATTTTAAAATTAACTTACCGCTGCTCCAGACCAAACTTTTTTATGCGGTCCTAAGATGCTCAAAGATCCATCAGCATCCTCCGCCATCAAAATCATCCCTTGGGAAACAACCCCCATCATGGGTCTTGGTGCTAAATTGGCTACAAAAGTCACTTGTTTGCCAATCATTTCTTCTGGGCTAAAGTGCTCAGCAATTCCACTTAAAATCGTACGTTTTTCCATTCCATCATCTACCAAAAATTTGAGAAGTTTTTTGCTTTTGACCATAGGTTCCGCTTCCAAAATAGTACCTACCCTAAGATCTAATTTGGCAAAATCATCAAACTGAATTTCAGGTTTTAAAGTGGGCACTGTTTTTTGTTCGAGTTCGTTCATTTTTTTGGTATTGAGTAATTTATTTACTTGGGCTTCTACAAAATCATCTTCTATTTTTTCAAAAAGGAGTTCTCCAGGCTCTAAAACGGTATTGGGTAGAACAAGATTGGCTTTACCCGCATCTATCCATTGGATGGCTTCAAACTCGGTTTCCCAGGTATTGAATTGGAGTAATTTGTATATTTTTTTACTTGTAAAAGGTAAAAAAGGCTCCGATACGATTCCCAAAGTTGCTGTAATTTGGGTGGCAACATGTAGAATGGTTTTTACGCGTTCAGGATCTTCTTTTATGACTTTCCAAGGCTCTGTATCTGCTAAATATTTGTTTCCTAAACGTGCTACGTCCATCACCAAAGCCAAAGCTTCTCTGAATCGATAGCTTTTCAAAGAATCTGAGATTTTACAAGGCAAATCACGGAGTTCTGCCAAGGTATCCTCATCTATTTTTTCTAGTTTGCCATGAGCAGGCACTTTTCCTTCAAAGAATTTTTGCGTTAGAACTACCGTCCTATTGACAAAATTTCCATAGATACCGACCAACTCAGAATTATTTTTGGTTTGAAAGTCTTTCCACGTAAAATCATTGTCTTTAGTCTCTGGAGCATTGGCGGCTAAGCAATACCGTAGCACATCCTCTTTACCCGGAAACTCCTCTAAATATTCATGTAACCAAACTGCCCAATTTCTAGAAGTAGAGATCTTATCATTCTCTAGATTCATAAATTCATTAGCAGGAACATTATCAGGTAAAATGTACGAACCTTCCGCCATTAACATGGCAGGGAAAATAATACAATGGAAAACGATATTGTCTTTCCCTATAAAATGCACCAACTTGGTGTCTTCTTTTTTCCAGTAATCTTCCCAGTTTTTACCTGTTTGATCAGCCCATTCTTTGGTCATAGATATATAGCCAATAGGTGCATCAAACCAAACGTATAAAACCTTTCCTTCGGCATCTTTCAAGGGAACTTTTACGCCCCAATCCAGATCTCTAGTCATGGCTCTTGGCTGTAAACCTTGTTTTAGCCAAGATTGGCATTGACCCGCTACATTGGTTTTCCATTCGGGGTGAGAATCCACAAATTCTTGTATCTGTGGTTGCATTCTATCCAAAGGCAAATACCAGTTTTTGGTAGCCTTCATGATGGGTTTTTCGCCTGATAATGAGGACTTGGGATTTATCAAATCTGTTGGAGAAAGCGATGATCCACATTTTTCGCATTGATCTCCATAAGCCCCTTCATTTTTGCAATGAGGGCATTGACCTACAATATATCGATCGGCAAGAAATTGCTCGGCTTTAGGGTCAAAATACTGCTCGGTAACAACTTCATCAAAATACCCCTTATTATGCATAGTGGTGAAAAACTCTTGAGAAGTTGTATGATGAATAGGGCTAGATGTTCTGGAATAAATATCAAACGAAATCCCGAATTTTTCGAATGAATCTTTAATAATAGCATAGTATTTATCAACTACCTGTTGAGGTGTAATTCCTTCCTTTTTTGCCTTAATTGTTATAGGCACTCCATGCTCATCCGTACCACTAATAAATGCTACGTCTTTGCCTTTGCTACGTAAGTATCGAGCATAGATGTCTGCAGGAAGATAACATCCAGCTAGGTGACCAATATGAATAGGGCCATTGGCATAAATAAGAGCAGCAGTAACTGTATAACGCTTTGGATTCATTTCTGAAAGGAATTTCAAATATTCTGAAGTGCAAAATTAGGCAATTTTTGGAGAGATGAGGATAGTATCAGCAAATTGGAGGCCATTAGGCATAAATATATAAATAGCAATCTTGATTTTGATATAACATTTCTCCGCACAAAAGGTTGAACTCACAAGACAAAACAAGAATGAGAAGACTTAAGACCGAACAATTTTTACCGATTTCACTAGAAAGAGCATGGGATTTTTTTTCCTCCCCTAAAAATCTAAATGAGATAACACCTAAGGAAATGTCCTTTCGGATATTGAACGAACTACCTGAGAGAATGTACCCAGGCATGCTGATTACCTATAAAGTTACGCCTATGTTTAATATCCCTTTAGACTGGGTTACAGAAATTACACACGTTGAAGAACACAAGTTTTTCGTGGATGAGCAACGGCTAGGTCCTTATTCTATTTGGCACCATGAACATCATTTCGAGGCTGTAAATGAAGGTGTTAAAATGACTGATATCCTACATTATCATGTGGGTCTTGGTCCATTGGGATGGATTGCATCCAAGGTGTTTGTTGACAGCAAAGTAAACGAGATTTTTGACTATCGGTATAAGAAACTTGAAGAGCTTTTTCCGAAGGTCTAGAGCTAGAAAATGCTGTAGACTTAAGGCTTTATACCAAAGTTTGTGGTTGCCTGAAATAGATTGATAAAATTCAGTTTCCGACAGTCATTGGATATCAAACATCTATATCAAAACTACTATTCTACCTCAATTTGAGTGTAACAATACTTACTACAGCGAGTACAACAGCAATTACCCAAAATCGAGTAACGATTTTGGCCTCATGGTATCCTTTCTTTTGATAATGGTGGTGTAAAGGAGACATAAGAAAAAGCCTGTTTTGTTGAGCATACTCTAGCCCTCGTCTTCTTTTCTGCCATTTAAAGTATCCTACTTGAAGTATTACGGATAGGTTCTCTGCCAAAAATATTCCACACATCAAGGGAACCATGAGTTCTTTTCTAAGTATTAATGCCAAGGTGGCTATCACACTTCCCAACATCAAACTACCCGTATCGCCCATAAAAACAGAAGCGGGATAAGCATTATACCAGAGAAAACCTATACAAGCACCCAAAAACGCACAGCAAAAGACGGTCAATTCACCACTGTAGGGAATGATCATAATGTTGAGATAATCGGCAAATATTTTATTATCAGACAAATAAGCAAATATAGCTAATGTAAATCCAATTATGGCAGATGTCCCCGCGGCGAGACCATCAATACCATCTGTGATATTTGCAGCATTTGATACAGCCGTAATTATGAATATACATATGAGTACATATGGCAACCAAGCGAGACTCTCGGGTAAGTAAGCAGATAGTATATTATAATCCAAAATGTTATCCTTCAAAAATGGCACCGTAGTTTCTACAGAATGTTTATCTACGAAACCAGTCTCATTGTATGTTCTGATTTTTACATTATGATTATAAAAGAGAGTAAGACCCACAATAAGACCCAAACCTACTTGCCCTATGATCTTGAAAGTGCCTTTTAAGCCCTCTTTATTTTTCTTGAAAACCTTTATATAATCATCAGCAAAACCAATCAACGTAGTCCAAATCGTAGCTGTGATTAGGAGTATGATATAGACATTCTCCAGTTTAGAAAATAACAAAACAGGAATGAGCAAAGATGCTAATATTATGAAACCTCCCATGGTAGGCGTCCCTTTCTTTTGCAATTGACCATCAAGACCTAGGTCACGTATACTTTCTCCAATCTGCAATTTTTGTAATAGGCGTATAATGGGTTTTCCATATATGGCGGCAATTAAAAGAGATACAATTAAAGCCATTGAGGCTCTAAACGAGATATACTTAAAAACTCCGGCACCTGGAAAATCAAACGTTTTGTCTAAGTACTGGAAAAGGTAGTAAAGCATACTATAGAATTATAAGGAATAGTCTAGTACAAAAATAGCAGAAAATATGCTGGAATGATAATGCAATTTTTTTTTCACTCTTATGCAACACTTATATTTTGCTTGCATCTATTAATTCGTAAAATAAACAAACTAGTTTTTCACTATCTCATACTCAAAAAATTCCGTTCGTGTAAAATGGTACTTTCTGAAAATAGTTTGAAACTAAATTTGTTCAACAAAAAAGGGTAACACAAAAAAATTTAAAATTATGAAAAAACTAATTAAAACACTCGCCTTGGTATTGACTACTGCATCATTGTCATTTGCTAATCCTAATCCGGAGCCTAAAACCTTCAAGATTGGAATGTATAATGTCGTAAACTCCCATGTATTAAAGGTAAACATTAGAAAAGAGCGTGGAGAGGCAATTGAGCTTACAGTTCTTGATGAGAAAAATAACGTGAAGCTTAGAAGCAATGGTGTAAAGAATACAGAAGGGAACAGATTCATCGTAGATATGTCTGATTTACCCGTAGGAGAATATACTATCCAAATCAAAACTAAATCGGAAACATACAATAGGACAGTGAAACTTGTAAATGAACAAAGTTCGGAGAGCAAAATAGAATTATAGGTTAGTTAATAGGTTATATGTTATAAATTTTAATACTACAAAGGCGGCCGGTGGTCGCCTATTGTTTTTTATGGAAAACCCACACATAAATATCTACATTTTGAAGCCTTAGTAGTGTAAAGATGGATTGAGTTGATATTGGATAGAAATTAAGAATTATACAAGACGAACTCTCCTCTTTTTTTAAGAAAGGATATTCGTTTTTAAAAAAAATATTCTATTTTTGATCTAATGTTTACTTAACATTAAATCTATATTTAATTAACCTGAATCAAACCACTTACACAATTTATTGCCATTTATTAGCATATAAATTCATATTGTTTAATTGTTTCAAATAATATTTAAACAATTGTAGTTCTTGGTCGTTAGGTTTATAGAAATGAATATCCGAATTCAATTTGGGATATTTTTGAATTCAATTTGGTGGGCGTTTTTAGTATTGAGAGAAAAGTAATGTGTATGGAGGTTTTACTATAAACAAAATGTAGAAGATGAGCAAATATTCGATTAGAGATTTGGAGCAGTTGTCGGGAATAAAGGCTCACACGCTGCGTATTTGGGAGCAGCGATTTAATTTTATCAGTCCTTCCCGAACAGATACCAATATACGGTATTACAATGACAGAGACCTTAAATTGGTTCTCAATATTTCCCTACTTAAGGATCATGGTTATAAGATATCTGAGATCGCAACCATGGATTATGATGAACTGACAAAAGAGGTCCTAATGATTTCCGACAAGCAGCTCAATTATCCTGATCAAATACAGGTATTGACTGTTGCCATGATTGAGTTGGATGAGAATGCATTCGATAAAATCATGAGTGATAATATTCGTCAGTTTGGGTTTGAGAATACCATGATAAATATTATCTATCCATTTTTAGTTAAAATCGGCACTCTTTGGATGACTGGTTCCATTGGCCCTTCGCAGGAGCATTTTATTACACAGCTCATTAGGCAAAAGATAATGGTAGCAATAGATAACTTACCAAAAGCTCTTAAAGAAAATGCGAAGAAATTTGTTCTGTACACACCTGAAGGCGAATATCATGATATAGGAGTCTTATTCGCATATTTTGTCCTTAAATCTAGAAACCATAAGGTCTTTTTCCTCGGTCAAAGCCTTCCATTTGCTGATTTGGAATATGTTAATGAAAAACACAATATCGACTGTATTTTTACATCTTTGACTTCTTTCCCCTCCCATCAAGATGTTCAAAAGTATGTTCATAAGTTGTCCTCCAAGTTTAGTTCATTAAAAATATTTTTGACGGGTTATCAAATTATTGGTCAAGGACTCATGATACCTGAAAATGTTACAGTAGTGAATAAGGTTCAGGATTTGCTTGAAATTGCTAACTCTGATTTTTAAAGTATATATTTTTTATTTGTTTTTAGAGATCTTTGAAACCGTATGAAATTCTTCGTACGGTTTTTTTAAATTATTTCGTTAAGCAACTGTTAAATCACGCTCGAAATTATTTTTTGTGTCGTATAAGGGCTACTTTTGGTTATTATTTAGTTTAAGAATTTAAAAAAATAAGATACTACATGAAAAAATTATTGCTTTTACTTTTTGTTTCTTTATCAGCAACTTCATTCGCTCAAGACATAACACCAAAAGCTGTTGTAGAAAATTACATAAAAGCCATTGGTGGAGAGGAAGCCCTTCGTAAGGTAACAGATATGGAAATGGAGATGACTGGAGAAACCATGGGTCAAAAAATCTCTTTGAATGTTTCCAAAAAGCTACCCAATAAGTTTTTGGTTTCCATGAAACTTGATATGATGGGAGAGGTAAACCGTTCTGTTTTTGATGGAGTAAAAGGAAAAATTGCTACCATGGGTCAAGAGCAAATTTTGGAAGGCGAAAAAGCCAAAGCTTTGGAGGGACAATCTGAAATTTTTGGAGAACTAAAATACCTACAGGACTTAAGTCAACTTCAATATGGAGGTAAAGAAACTGTGGATAATATTGAATGCCATGTCCTGAAAATAACGACAGCTCTTGGTGAAATTACAGAATTTTATGAAGTAAGTTCTGGACTAAAAATTCGTCAAAAATCGGTAGTAGAATCTCAAATGGGCAGCCAAAGCATTACGGCAGACTACTCTGATTATAAAGATGTAAATGGTGTAAAATTTCCTCATATGCTCAAGCAAGATATGGGTGTTGTAAAAATGGAATTAGAAGTAAAATCAGTAAAGATAAATACTGGTTTATCGGATGATATTTTTAAAGTT
>JBOFGX010000149.1:0-27279 GCA_051649345.1 Leadbetterella sp.
TGAGGGTGACGTATCTTGGCTATGAAACCAAAGAAATACCCATAAAACCGGGATCTACAAAAGGACTAATAATAAAGTTAAAAAACAATAATTTCGAGTTATCCGCTGTCATAATCAAACCCAAATCAGGTAAGGACAAAAAAGCCTATGATTTGATTGCGGAAGTATTTAAAAACAAAAACGCCAATAGAAAAGAAGGCTTAGACTTTTACAGCTTTGAGGCTTATGAAAAACTACAAATAGATATCAATAACATCACGGATAAGTTCAGAAATAAAAAATCCCTTCAAAAATTTCAGTTCATTTTTGATAATGTTGATACAAACAAAGTAAATCAAAAAATTTCACTCCCAGTTTATCTTCGGGAACGCGTCCAAAAAGTGTACTATCGCAAAGACCCAAAATCCGAAAAAGAGTATATTTTGGGTGAAAAACAGGTTGGACTCAAAGGCTATACAGATGGCAATGGAATCTCTACCTATCTAAACAGTATGTACCAGCCTGTAGATATTTACGATGGAGCCATCGGGCTTTTAAATAGCCGATTTGTCGGCCCTCTTTCAAACTTAGGCCCTTCTGTGTATAGATACTATATTATGGATACGGTGACTTTTATGGGTAACAAGTGCATTGATGTATTTTTCAGGCCCCGGTCTACTGCCGATCAGGCTTTTATGGGCAATATGTTGGTTGCTTTAGACTCTACGTTTGCTGTAAGAAGGGTTCAAATGGGTGTTTCTAAAAACATAAATTTAAACTGGGTGGATGACATATACATAGACCAAGAGTTTGACTTTATAGGCCAGGGGACTTCTCGGCGATTAATGCTAACTAAGGATGAAATTTCGATGGAATTTGAGCTATTAAAAGGAGAAAAAGGACGAAATCTAATCGGTAAAAAAGTGGTCTCCTACAAGGACCATAGAATTAATGAACCCATAGCGGAAGATTTGTTTAGTGCCTCAAGGGCTTCTACATTGGTAGATAGTGCTCAAACGAGAACCGACAATTTCTGGCTTCGAAAACGTCACTCCGACCTTACAAAAACGGAAGCCGGTATTTATAAAATGGCAGATAGTGTGCAAAACATCCCTGCATTCAAAAGAACTGCCGAGATACTAAACTTGTTTCTTTCTGGTTATAAGACTCTTGGCTGGTTCAATCTAGGGCCTGTCAATACGTTTTATAACTATAATCCAGTGGAAGGATTCAGAATGAGACTCGGGGGTAGAACCAATCCGGCGTTTTCAAATAGGTTGTTGCTAGAAGGCTACGGAGCATATGGATTTAAGGACAAAGTTTGGAAATATTTTGGTGGAGCAACCTATGCTTTTGCGGGTAAACGACCCTTGCAATGGCCCATGAATCAGATTACAGCAACCTACCAATACGAAACCGTTTTCCCAGGCGACGAGCTACAATTTATCCAAGAAGACAACGCATTACTAGCTATCAGACGAGGCAATAACAATTACATGTTTTACAACAGAACGCTTAAACTCGATTATACCAAAGAATTTGCAAATGGCATTCGGATAGATCTAGGATTCCAAGAACTCATACAAAGTCCAGGAGGTGATATTCTATTTGATTATCAATCTACGAACGATGGTGGCTTGCGACGTAAAAATATAACGTCCGTTACACCTGGAATATCGATCCGGTATGCTCCCAACGAAAAATTCTATCAAGGCAAAACTTACAGAATTGCGATACCCAGCAAGTATCCTATTTTTCAATTAGACTACAGAAAAGGCGTCAAGGGATTTTTGGGTGGAGATTATAGTTTTCATGACTTAAATTTTTCTGCATACAAAGTATTTTATATTGCTCCATTTGGGTATTCAGAAGTTACATTTGAGGCAGGAGGTGTGTTCGGAACTCTTCCATATACGCTGTTGAGGATACACCGTGCCAACCAAAGTTACGCATATCAACTAACATCTTACAACCTTATGAACTTCCTTGAGTTCGTTTCCGATAGGTATGCATCCATCAACGTCCAGCAGCATTTCAATGGTGTCTTTTTCAATAAAATACCCTTGATGAAAAAACTAAAATGGCGTGAAGTAATCAGTTTCAAGGGCTTATATGGTTCACTAACCGATCAAAACAAGCCAACAGTCCAAAATGGATTGCTAAATTTTCCAGTTGATAGTAATGGACTCACTATCATGAATACCCTTGGTAACGAACCTTATATGGAGGCAAGTGTTGGTATTGAAAATATATTTAGGCTTTTCAGGGTTGATTATGTTTGGAGACTTACGTACAACAACCTCCCGAATGCTTCGAGTAGAGGTATCCGAGCTAGATTTAAAATTGATTTTTAAATGCAAAAAATACGAGTTGCATTCTTTGCTGAAATATTGATAGAGGAGTTTGACGGTGCAGCCAGAACCATGTTTCAGTTGCTTCGTAGGCTTCCCAAAGAGCAATTTGATTTTGTGTTTTTTTGTGGTGAAGGTCCTGATGAACTCTTTGGTTTTGAATGCATAAAGGTGCCTGCAATACCCATTCCTATAAACAAAACTTACAAAATCGCTTTTCCCTTTTTCTCAAAATCCAAGCTAACTCAAAAACTTCAGGCCTATAATCCTGATCTTGTACACATCGCTACGCCTTCTTTTTTGGGCAAATTTGCCTTAAATTATGCCAATAAAGCCAATATACCTGTTCTTTCTATATATCATACACACTTTATTTCTTACATTGATTATTACTTAAAATCCATTCCTTTTTTGATAAAACCCGTTAAGAATGTTGTTTCCAAGTACCAAAAAAGTTTTTATAATAACTGCAACTATGTTTTGATTCCTTCCCTATCCATTTCAAAAGAATTGGAAAACGGCGGAGTTCAGAGCGAGAAAATTATTCAATGGGAAAGAGGGATCAATCTGGATTTATTTACACCCAAAAACAGAAATGAATCGTTAAGAAGCTCTTGGTTTAAAAACGAATATCCTGTTGTACTTTTTGCAAGTAGATTGGTTTGGGAAAAAAATCTAGCGACGCTAATCCAAATTTATAAACTAGCCAATCAAGAAAACACAAAGCTCAATTTCCTAATAGCAGGAGATGGTGTAGCATCAAATGAAGTAAAAAAACAAATGCCAAACGCCAAATTTCTGGGCAACCTAAGCCATGAGCAGCTCTCAGAGGTATATGCTTCGTCTGATATTTTTGTATTTCCTTCCATTTCTGAAACCTACGGAAACGTGGTCATAGAAGCAATGGCTTCTGGCTTGCCATGTGTTATCGCCAACGGAGGTGGGTCTCGGGATTTTATAGAGGAGGGTAAAAACGGATTTGTATGTGATCCTAACCAAGCAGCAGAATACCTAGCCAAAATAAAGTTACTAATACATGATTCATTTTTAAGACAAAGAATAACCCAAAATGGTTTGCTTTATAGTCAGCAGTTCAATTGGGAAAATCTGATCCAACGGTATGTCGACTTGGTTAAAAAAACTTTGGTTTAACTTGCACAATGCTACAAAAACTAAAATACCTACTCATTTTTTGTGCCGTTGTAACGTGCGGTTGGTTTCTATGGAATACTGATTGGAATCAAGTCCATGCAGCCTTAAGTAAAATACGATGGAAGTTCTTATTCTTGATCGTAACAACGGGACTCTCATCTATTTTTGGAACGTGGGCTTGGTGGTTTTGCTTAAAAGAAGAAACAAACAAAATTTCTTTTAAAGATCTTTTTATTACGCGGCACCTTGGTGAAACTATCGGTATCCTGAATCCCACTGGTATTGTGGGGGGTGAGGCGTTTAAAGTTACCCTTTTAAAGAAATATGACATCGATCAGCAAAAGGCTTTATCGTCAATTTTCATTTCTAGAATTCTGACGATGCTTACTCAAGTCTTCGTTTTTATTGGATCAGTTTTACTACTGTATTACACGAAAATAAGTAAATTCATTTCAAGTAACATGATAGCTGTAATCATTACTTTTTGTTGCTTTTTAGTGGTCTACTTTCTCTTTAAAATATTAAAATTTGAGAGCTCTTGGTTCAAAATTTCTTTCAAAAATCAATTTTTGAATAAAGTAATAAATGAATGGCTAATCCAAAAAGGATTGTTTGTCGAAGCCCTAAAAAAGAGAAAAAAAGTTATGTTTTTGGCATCCATTTGCTTAATCATACATTGGTGTTTTGGCGGTTTTGAGTTTTATCTGATCCTTCATTTTCTCGAAATACCCATAAGCGTTGTGGAAAGTGTTTTTATAGACATGGGAGTAATGTATTTCAAGGTGATTGGCTCCATAATTCCAGGGCAAGTGGGCATAGAAGAGTACGGCAACAAAGTCACTTTGCAAATAATAGGAGCATATTCTGCCTCTGTTTGGATCGCTACCTCTATCCTTCGTCGGTCACGGCAGCTATTCTGGATTGCAGTGGGCTTTGTGATGTACTTGATATTTAAGAATCCATTTCGAAAAACACCTCAATTCAACCTAAACTAATCTGAATCCCCAATGGAAGTATTGTTTGTTTCCCACAAGTTTCCGCCTTCAACAGGTGGTATGGAAAAACAAAGCTATGAGTTGATAAATGGCATGAAATCACACGGTAAAGTACACGTGATCGTGCCTGCTGAAAATGAAAACAAAATCCTTTTTTTCTTAAAACTGAAGTCCAGAATCCTAGGCTTCCTCAAAGCCAATCCCACAATCAAAACCATCCATTTTAATGATGCATTGATTGCCACAGTCTGTTTGGGTCATAAAGAATACACCCATCTCAAACGTATCGTAACAGTACACGGGCTGGATGTCGTTTTTCCCAATGCATACTATCAAACGAAGCTTTTGCCCAGGTTCAATCGGTTTGATACTATTATTGCAGTAAGCGAAGCAACCGCCCAAGCATGTATCGATAGAGGAATAGATAAGAATAAAGTTGTAGTCATTCCTAACGGCGTAGACCACGAAATTGGTATCAATCTACCATCAAAAACAGAAATAGACGCAATCCTCCAAAAGCTTGGAATAGATCCTCATCGCCCCCTTTTGGTTGGTCTAGGGAGAGCGGTGAAACGAAAAGGGTTTAGTTGGTTTAGTGCAGAGGTCGTACCTAAGCTTCCGAAAAATGTTCAAGTAGTTTGGATCGGACCGTTCCATAAGGATGCCACTATGCTTGAAAAAATATTAGGCTTATTACCAAAAAAACTGAGCCGTCAACTCGAACTAGCCTTGGGTTTTCCTACGGATGAAAAGCAGCTTCGAGAACTTTTAAAACAAGAATCCAACATTAAGCATTTAGGAAAATTGCCTTGGAAAGAGCTAGAAATAGCATTAGCCTCGGCAACAGCCTTTGTGATGCCTAATATAGCAGTAGAAGGCGATATGGAAGGATTTGGCTTGGTTTGTTTGGAGGCTGGCTTGTGCGGAACCACTGTTCTAGCGGCAAACATTGACGGTATTCCATCAGCCGTACATACAGGCAAAAATGGGGTTTTGTTACCCAATACCGATGTAGAAGCTTGGCGTCAAACTATAGACATGTTGATTTCCGAAAATTGTAATCGTACGGAATCTACTGCATCTCAAAGAGCCTATATTATACAAACCTTCGGTTGGAAAAAAATGGTAAGCCAATACGCTCAAATTTTTGAATAATACGGCAGGCAATCTACGAAGTTATCTACAAGTCCATCTCGGCTTTAATAAATTCTTTCGCGTCTTTGCTGCCAATCATTTCTAGCCAAACCTCTTTCTTATCACCTCCTATGGATAAATTGAATGTGAAAAAATCACAACATTGACGTTCTGATTTAACAAAATCAATCAATTCATCCACCATTTTGTCCGTGCCTACAAATTTATAGGCATAGCCATTATCGAGCTCCCGTTTTTCGATTACTTGGTTCTTTAAATTTTTTATAATATTCGCTTTACGTTCCATAAGCTCTTTACTACTGAGCTTGCATGAAACACTAGCACTAGATTTTGCTTGACAAGGTTCACTACAAGGACTTTTGACTGCCTGTGCACTGGCACTTATGGTAAAGAGCAATAAAGAAAAAAATAGTATTTTATTCATAATTAGCCAATTAAATCAACTCGCCTTTTTAAGACTTCGAAATTGTAGAAACACACCGACTAAGAATAGCAAAGCTAGGCCCTTGAGTACATTTTGAACCAAAGGATCTTCTGGCCCCGAGGCCCAAGGACTATCTACTGGTAAACGTGTTAAAGTTTCATTAAAAGTAGGTATAAGTGAAAAGAAAAATGTCGTTGACATACTGGCTATAGAAACAAATTTGACCCAGAAAGCACCTGCGTTTCTTGTAAAATAGGCAAGTACCATAAACACAAGAATCAATCCTGCAAGAATATGACCCGGTCCCGCCTTTCCGGTTTTAAAAATCATAAAGGAGGTAGCACAGGTTATCAAAGTCAATACGACATACATCAAATCGTTGCGACCCGAAAACCCAATTTTTCCATCCTTTATAAAAGCAAGAATTCCAAAGAGTAAGGCAATAAGCCCAATTGCAGTATGAAAAATTCCGAGATTACTCATAGCTTAAGTGATTAAATTTTGACTAGTTAAATAGGTTCTATTAACAAGTTACTATAATAATCGTGTATACCAAAAGCTTTATGAACAAATTTTTCTGCAGAAATCTATCATTTAAGGGGTAAAAGTTGTCCCATCTCCCCCCTTCCAAAACGACGTTTGGTATCGGCTATTTGCTCGGGAGTAGTCATGACAAATGGCTAAAATTATACTTCTGCTAATTTACTGGGTTTAAATAGAACCCAAATAGTTGGCAACCCAATTGCTATGATGCCCATAGAAGTCAACTTGAAAATGTCTGATACATTATTTTGAGGTATTATAGAAGCCAATATAGGAGAAAGGAACTGACCTGCAAATATGCTGGTGGTAAGAAAACCTGTAGCACTTGCCCTAATTTCTATTGGGGCTATTTGAAGCAACCAAGTGTTGGTATTTGGAATAATTAATCCCACACCTAAACCACTCAAAGCAAGTGAAATTAAGATTTGATAAAAACTTTGGGCCTGTGAAAGAAAAAAATACCCAAATGATATCAGAATGAACAATACGATGAATATATATTTTGTGGTTAGTCTTTGTTTGATTTTTTGGAAATTCATACTCACAATTGCCCCTGATAATGTAGAAACAGCAATGGCAATTCCTGCTTGGGATGGATCTATTATATTTTTACTTTTCAATAAAAATGGAATTTGGGTAGGTATCAAATAAAAAACAACCATCGACAAAAAAGCAACTAAATAGACTTTCAAAATAGGTTTGAAAACACGAAAATTGAAAGCTTGTGCATGGACTTTATTTTTGACTGTTGAGACTTTGATTGAAGTGAAACTTACGTACAAAATGGGTAAAGCAAAGGCATAAATCAAGAATGGGTATTTCCAATTTAAACTAGCTAAAAAGCCTCCAAAACCTATAAAAACCACTCCTCCAAGTGCCATAAATGCTGCTTGCATTCCAATAAACTTCTCTCTTTCAGTATTTTGATAAAAATCACCTACCAATGTAATGACCATTGTAGAAATACCTGCAACGGCGATACCTAATAATGCTCTACCGATTAAAATAGAAACCAGATCATTGAGAAAAAAACCAGAAATACCACTAAATGCATACAGCAACAAACAGATATTTAGCAAGTTGGCTCGTCCCAATTTGTCTGATAATTTCCCTAAGAAAGGGGAGCAAATGACTACAAAAATGGCAGGAATTGTAAGCACCAATTTTGAAAGTAACAATGCATTGGGCGTATTTTTGAACACTTCTGCAATTTGAGGTAATGAGGCTGCAATAGTTGCTCCCGACATTACGGTAAGCGTACTTGCTAATAACAAGGTGATTTTTATGGTATTTGATTTCACGGTTTCAAGCTTAAAGTTTTTACATTTTCAAATATCAAAGGATTACTATAAGCATAAGAAAATCCGGGTTCTGTAATGGCAGCTTCTGGATAGTTTTTATGAACATAATTTCTAATTCTATGACGTTGTTCTTCAGAATATCTACCACCAATAAGCACCATATTTATCCTACCCAATTCATTTATTTTTGCCATGCCTTCTTCTTCAGAAAGTGTAGCATGAATGGAAAGATTTTCAATTGGCGACAACAATTCTATTATTTCATGCCGTCTATAAGGACTTCCACCAAAAATGACAATATTTTTTGAATTTTCATTATTCAAAATTCTACTTGTCAATAAGCTATTTTCCATTTTTATTTCTTTTTGACCATTACAGCTTATCAAAACTAACTGCAACAATAAAGTGATCATTGATTTCATTCTGATTTTAGAGGCAACAATTCCCCCATCTCCCCCCTTCCAAAACGACGTTTGGTATCGGCCATCTGCTCGGCAGTAGTCATCACAAAAGGCCCCCCGTATGTGATAGGTTCTTTTAGAGGCATACCCGTTCCAAACATAAATTCGAGGCCATTTTCCCCTCCGCTTACTATAATTTTGTCGCCGTCTATCGAGAAATTGACCATACTTTGAACTAAAATTTTGTTTCCGTCTACTTCCCCGTCTCCATTTAAGGAATACATAAACGCCATTTCTTGGGCATCCAAAGTGATGGATTTGTGAGCATTCAAAAACACATGCAGTAGACCTACATCTGTAACCATTTTGTAGGGTGTTTGTATGTTTTCGAATTTCCCATGGACGATGCGAACTTTGTAATCTTCTGTACGTACTTCGGGAACATCCTTTGTACTTGCATGAATGGCTTTGGGATCTACCAAACGATCTTTGTCGGCGTGATTTACCCAAATCTGAAAGCCATGAGCTTCTACGCCAGTTACCTTGGGAAACTCATCGTGCTGCAAGCCTTTTCCAGCTTGACTGATATGCAAACCGCCCGGTTCTACCTCACTTACATCTCCCAAACTATCCCGATTGATAAAACTGTTTTTACTATCGGGCAACATGTAGGTCATTACGCTTACACCTGCATGGGGATGAGGACCAAAAACGGGTCTATCCATGAGATACTCCGTAAAAACCAAAAATGGTTCTATGGGGTATTGATGGGCAAACATACTTACCCCTTTGAGACCTGGAAAAGATGATTTAAAGTCTAGTTTTGTGTTTTTGATAATGTGCTTGTTCGTTTTCATCCCTTTGAGTTTTACGTGTTATATATGATAAGTGTATTATATTTTTCTGATAGAATCCTCGAATAAAATCTGCCTCATCTTCCTACTTTTTGCGGTAATTAATTGTAAACGGATAAACGCTGATGTAAACAACGCAGATAAACACGGATCTTATAAATTCTACTAGAATCTGCGTCATTTGAATCCCTTTTTTAGAAGAAGAAATGGGTATTTATATACCTATTTTTTTAGAGAAATAGTAAGAAACAAGTAATATAATTGTGGCAATTGTACCCGGATTCATCCAACCATCTGCTGCCATACCGTGAGCAATTGCAGCTAAAACAAAATTACAAAACAAGGCAGCATATACCCACTCATTTAGATTTCTCCAAATTGTAGCAGGTATAATTTTATGCCCAAATAACAGTAAAACCGCACCTAAAATTTTTGTGAACGGTAGTAGGGTCGTTAAGTAAGGGGGGTAGCTTAAATGCTCCATGTTTTTTACTACCATATCGTATTTTACAATGTAAAAAGTGGCAGAACCACACATTAATAATGCTGTCAATCCTGTAGATACCCAATAAATAACTGTGCTCGATTTTGATACTGTTGTTGTCATTTTGATTTTTTAAATTTGATAATTTTTATAGTACAAAGATAGAGCGGATAACAGAGGCCTTTCAAGGTAATAAAAGCGTAATTAATGGTATTTTTTTCGGTTTATTCAAATTTTCAGAGATTAAAAAAATAGATTCATTTATAAATCTAGGCAAATCGTAATAGAAACTTTAATCCAGCTTTTAACGGCTTCGCACCCTTTTATTTCAGTCTCATAATGAATATTGAAGGATAAGTTCTGATTTTTATGTTAGTTTGTATGTATGAAAACCCCTCAGAAATATTTATTGGTTCAGATTGCTTTAGCACTGGCTGTATTGGTTTGCTCTCCTAGGTTAATCCAGATTCTAGCCAGTACGGATATCATTAGGAATGAGCATATTGGATGGGATGATTATGCCGTACAACTAACTTTTAGTTTTATGTTTGCCACAATCATCTTGCACCTTAATAACAATCAATCGCTTGCCATTTGGAAGCGGCTACTTGCTTCATTTCTTATCTATCTGATTTGTACCTTTTTATTTATACTTCTACATATCGGCATTTTGAACTTTACAGAGCCCCAAAGAGCAATCAAAGCGAGTTACCTCTTTCGGAATTTATTTATTATGATAATCTCTGTTTTGGTGACTAATTTCCTCAATGCTAATCGCCAAAAACAAGAGCTTACTCTGCAAAACAAAAGTCTAGAGGCTGAAAACCTAAAAGCTCAACTTAATAGTCTTCAGCAACAATTGAATCCGCATTTTCTGTTCAATTCTCTGAATTCTTTACAATCTTTGATGCGGGAAAATGTAGAGAAAAGTCAGATTTTTGTTCAAAATCTTTCGACAGTTTTACGCTATTCTCTGGATTTTCAAAAGAGAGAATTGGTATCCATTTATCAAGAATTACAATTGCTTGAAGCCTATTTATATCTCTTAAAAGTTCGGTTCGGAGATAAATTGACTTTAAAATTTGAGAGGATAGAATTTGCAAATGGCTCAGTACCTCCCTTGGCATTGCAATTGTTGATAGAAAATGCCGTAAATCACAATGAAATATCCACCCAAAAACCCATGACCATACGGATAATTTATAACTCAGAATCATCTACATTGAGCGTTATAAATAAGTATAATCCCAAAAAACAAAGTATTTCAAAAAGTGGCTTAGGGTTACACAATCTCAACAACAGATATGAGTTATTAAGTAAAAAAAACATAGAAATCACTCAAGATGAATGTGAATTTAAAGTAGTTATTCCTGTTTTATAGATGAATATATTAGTTATTGAAGATGAAATAGAAGCTACAAAAAATATACTGTGGCTTTTACAAAAAACGGAACCCAAAGCCATAGTTGTAGGAACTATCGAGACGGTTTCTGAAAGTAAAGAATGGTTACAAAACAATCCACTGCCCGATCTTATAATTACTGATATTCAATTGGCGGATGGGATTTCGTTTGAAATTTTTGACGAGATTAAAGTTTCTTGTCCCATTATATTTGCTACTGCATACAATGAATTTGCTCTCAAAGCTTTTGAAGTACACAGTATAGATTATCTCCTCAAGCCTATAGATGAAAAAGCTCTTTTGAAGGCTTTCGAAAAATACAAAAGCCTATCCTTAAAATCGTTTGATGATATTTCTGAAAAAATAGGAGATGTTTTTTTACACAACCCCACTACGGAACCTCAATATCGTAAGAGTTTTTTGGTACGCTACAGAGATAAAATGCTTCCAGTCAAAACCGAGTCCTTTTCTTTTTTTCACACAAAAGAGGGTTTGGTATATGGTAAAACAACCGACGATAAGTCCTATATTATCGAAAATACCCTAGAGGAACTAGAGCTTCAACTCCCCCCTATCAATTTCTTCCGAGCCAATCGTCAGTATATCATTTCACGAGACACGATAGTCGAAATCGAATTTTATTTTAATAGTCGGTTATTGCTTAAAACCAAGCCAGATTCCTCAGAAAACATCCTTATAAGCAAAGAGCGTGTACCCATCTTTAAGAAGTGGTTTGAAGGTTTAAAGGAATAATTGCTCCTTTCAAATTTCACCCCCTATTTTTTCAGCTTCACTTAGTTTTTCAATATTGCTTACGCCCAAAATTATGATTTTTGTATTAGAGATTCATGATTCTTATCCTATACTAGAATGGCATTGGTATTCTTAAATTGCCTGCAGTGAGAGAGGTTTAGGATATAGATACCATGCATTGTGATCCAGATTACCAAAATGCTTTAAAACAACTTAATTGAAAATACAATCTGATATGAAATTGAACTTTTTGAGCCTAATTATAAGCCTACTATGTGTTGGCAGCCAATCCTGCAAAGAAACAGAGGAAACAATTGTAAGTACCCCTGTGGTTACTAAACCTCCGTCGGATACCGTTTCCACAACTTCAAGTTATGGAGTCATATTACGTACACCTGAAGCCCGATTTAAAGATTTGAAAGATTATAATTTTCAAGAGAATTACGTTTTTTTGGAGGGTACAGACAAACTTAGAATGCACTACATTGATGAGGGTAAAAACAACAAAAAAGTCATTTTACTCCTGCATGGGAATCCAGCATGGGTGTATAATTTCAGAAAATTGGTACCTCAATTAGTAGCAAAAGGATATCGGGTCATTGCCCCGGATTTGATAGGTTTTGGTAAAAGTGACAAGCCTGCCAGCCGCTCGTCTATTACCTACGAAAATCAAGTGACTTGGGTTGAGACTTTTGTGAAGAAGATGAACATCTCAGACATTAATTTACATGTGCAAGATTGGGGCGGATTAATAGGATTACGAGTAGCCGTTAAGAACAAAAGTTTGTTTTCAAAAATTGCAATCTCTAATACGGCTTTGATGGATGGTACCAATGTTACAGCCTATTTCAGAGCTTGGCGTTCTGGCTCACAAACTGTGGCAACCGTTAGTAGTGTTATGGAGCAGGCCACATTTCGCGAGTTAAGTATTGAAGAAGAAGCTGCTTATGATGCTCCATTTCCAGAAGAAAGATTCAAAGCTGCACCAAGAGAGATGCCTTTGAGAGTTCCCATTTCAGCTACAGACCCGGAAGGAATAAAGAATGCAGATTATAACAAAGAACTCGCTGAATGGAATATACCCATTGTGACCATCTTCAGCGAAGTTGACGATATATTTAAAGGGGAAGAGCTTAAAATTCATAAGTTTAAAGGTGCAATCGGACAACCTCATACTATTGTAAAAGAAGCCTCGCATTTTATCAGAGAAGACCAACCTCAAATAATTGCGGATTTACTTAGTTCATTTTATAAATAGTAATTTTTAATACATTTAAAAATAATATAAAGATGAAACGCTTACTAATGATTCCCTTGTTTATATTCTCTTTTTCGAGAATGTATGCTGCATCTGATAGCCTTACGGTTTATATCTTTCTATCTGAAGAATGTCCTGTTTGCCAACTTCAGACCTTGCCTTTGCGTGAGCTACACTCTCAGTTTAAAGATCAAGGCGTTGGCTTCCTATCTGTTTTTTCAAATCCTTCATCTAATGACTCTAAGATTTTTGCCTTTTGTGACAAATATAATCTGAAGTTCCCTACTGTATTTGATTCAACCCAGCAAGTAGCGAAGCGTCTTGAAGCACGTATCACACCCGAAGTGGTGGTAGTGGATCATTCCAAAAACGAATCAATTGTCTACCGAGGGGCTGTCGATAACTCGTATGCTTCCCTAGGAAAACGACGGAGAGTGATCAATCAACACTATCTCAATGATGCTTTATCGGCAATCTTGAAAGGTTCAAAAAACTACGTAGAAAATACAGAACCTATCGGATGTTATATTACATTTTAATCAATTCATTATAAAGTAGATATCAATAATCTTAAATACCAAAGCAATGCACCGATTTATCTTATTTCTCATGTTGGTAATTACCACGAAAATGACTGTTGCTCAAATTCCGACTTTTTCGGAGCAAATCGCTCCAATCATATACAACAATTGTACAAGTTGTCATCGACAAGGTGAAGTGGGACCTATGGCTTTTACAAATTATAGTGAAGTAAAAGCTTGGGGTAAAATGATAAAATTCACTACAGAAACGAGGTATATGCCACCTTGGAGTCCAGACCCTTTGTACCGACACTTTTCGGGTGAAAGAACACTTACCAATAGCCAAATTAAACAAATTGCTGATTGGGTGGATGGTGGAATGCCACAAGGTGATCCATCTAAAGAACCTAAAGTTCCAACTTTCCCTACGGGTTCACAGGTAGGTACACCAGACCTGGTTCTGAAAATGGCAGATACTTACAAGCTTGCTGGAAGTGGTGTAGACGATTATAAGGTATTTGTACTACCAACCAACTTAAAAGAAAGTAAGATAGTAAGAGCGATTGAATTCAGACCAGGCAATAATAAAGTAGTTCACCACGTACGCTTAGCATACGAGACGAAAGGGGCGGCTCGAGCAGAAGATGCAAAATCACCCAATGAAATGGGTTTTGATGGTTTTGGAGGTTTCAACGTACAAGTAGACGGCAGTTTTGATACTTGGACACCTGGAAAAAATGTATTGCAATTACCTGAAAATATCGGTCATCAGCTTCCTGCTAACTCTGACATATTGATCCAGGTACATTATGCTCCTACATCTGCAAAAGAAGTGGATCAATCAAGCGTGAATCTATTTTTCAAGGAAACTCCCGATCTACGTCCAGTCAAATCGTTTGGAATGATTCATGCTCACTTGTCAGGTGGCCCTCAGTCTTTCCAAATCCCTGCAAATACGGTTAAAAATTTCTATGCCAAGCGGGTAGTACAACAAGATATGTCTGTCATGAGTGTATATCCACATGCTCATTATTTATGTAGAACTTGGGAGGCATATGCTACTACACCCAAAGGAGATACCATTCGATTGATAAAAATCAAAGATTGGAATAATAACTGGCAAGGGGATTATACGCTCCCACGAATGATAAAAATTCCTAGTGGGTCAACGGTTCACGCGTATGCTACATATGACAATACTACCAACAACCCCCATAATCCAAGTAGTCCACCTCAACTAGTGAAACTAGGTGAAGGTTCCCTTGAAGAAATGTATGTTTTTGGATTTACATATATAGATTTTAAAGAAGGGGATGATAAAATAGCCCTTGCACCTAACACGGTTACAGCAACTTCTGTTGGAACTCCGTTTGAACATAAAAGTCGCTTGTATCCAGTGTATCCAAACCCCATGAACCGTGATTTCTCCGTTGGATTTTACTTAGATAAGCCCATGAAGGTTAATCTATCTGTATATGATCTTTCGGGTCGAATAATAGATACTTATTTGAATGATTCACGTTCCTCAGGTGATCATATTGTGCAGATTCGCTTGAATGACAAATTATCTTCAGGAATGTATTTTGTGAAGTTATTGGGAGATAATTTAGACCTAACTCAAAAGATTATGGTGACTAATTAATCGTGTTCATTGATTCTTATAAAACATACCCTATAAATACAAATGAAGTTAAGATTAATATTGCTAAGCAGTTTGCTTGGGTTGGCCGTATCATGTAGTAATGAGAATGATAATCTTGTAGAAATTGATCCGGCCAAGTCAAACGATACCAAACCGGATTATGCAATGGTGTTTCCCCAAGATAGGGTAAATACTATCGAGATAACCTTAGGTAAGTCAAATTGGGATGCCATTGTTTCAAACATGCGAACTATTGTAAGAAGCGAATTTGGATCTACGGCTAGTCCTAAAGGGGGAGGGCAAGCACCTTCAAACACGGGTGGAGCAGAAGGTGGAACCAACTCCCTAGTTGATCCCATGTACGTTGATGCTATCATCAAATTCAATGGAAAGACTTGGAGCCATGTTGGCTTTAGACTCAAAGGCAACTCCAGTTTAGCGAAGTCGTGGAGTGCAGGTACGTATAAATTACCATTTAGATTAAAAATGGATGAATTTGAAGAGAAGTATCCTGAAACTATGAATCAACGTATTTATGGTTTTAAAGATCTTACCTTTTCACCGGCTTACAGCGACCAATCTTTAGTAAGAGAAAAGCTAGGAGCTGATTTATTCGAATCATACGGAGTCAAAGCCGCCAGAACCTCATTTTGTAGATTAGTAATTGATTTTGGTGAAGGCCCAAAATATTGCGGAGTTTACACCCTAGTAGAAGTAATTGATGATACAATGGTGGAGAATAAATTTGGTGCCAAAAGTGGCAATATTTATAAGCCAGAATCCGATTTCAAAACCTTTAATCAAAGTTTGTTTGAAAAGAAAAACAATGAACTTACTCCCGATTATTCTGATGTTCAAAACTTTGTGAAAGCTTTAAATGCTTCCAATCGTAAAACGGATCCTACTTCCTGGCGAGCAGAACTTGAAAAGCAATTCAATATGGCCGATTATCTAAAATTCTTAGCCGTGAGCAATAGTATCGTTAATTGGGATACATATGGTGCTGTAGCTCATAACTTCTACTTTTATAATGACCCTTTTAAAAAGATCACTTGGATTCCTTGGGATCATAATAATTCCATGATGAATGGTCCTCGTCCAGCAGTTTCACTGCCTCTTACGGAAGGAACAGATACATGGCCTTTATTGAAGTTTGTTAAAGAAGATGACGTGTATTTCAATCAATATAAATCCTACGTTAAGGATTTTAATACGAAGATTCTAAGTTCTGGAAAAGCAACGGAATTGCTGAATAAATACTCAGCACTGATATCTCCATATGTAAATGGAGCCGAAAAGGAGGTAGTTCCTTATTCCCAGCTTAAAAATTCATCTGAATTTCCGATCGGGACAGAATCTCTTAGAAGACATATCAATAATCGCATTTCTGCTGTAAATACGTTTGCACCTTAGGTCCATGTTGACGGCTATGTAGACCGATACTCATTGGGCTTTACACCCTCCGAAACTCTAAATGCTTTTGTGAAGTACGAAGGATCCTCAAAACCTAGCCAATAGCTGATTTCCTTGATATTCATATCGGTTTGTTTCAAAAGGCTTTTGGCTTCTTGCATCAATAGCTGCTCAATCAGGTTTTTGGGACTTTTTCCTGTTTGTTCTTTTACGACTTCACTGAGATATTTGGGTGTGATATTGAGTTTTTCGGCATAGAAAGCGACTTCTTTACTCTCTAAATAATGTAAATTTATCAAGCTGCAAAAAGCCTTAGAAAGCTGCTGTTTTCGAGAATATTTTGTACTATCTACATGTTTTTCAGATTGCAAATACTCTAATTTTTCAATAATAGCCAGAATCAATGGCCCCACTATTTTAGGGCTACTCTGATGTTGAACAATCGACTGAAGTGTGTGGTCAAAAAACTCAAAATCAAGTTCATTTAGAGATATCACATGCTGAATTCCTGCCCTAAAAATAGGAGACTCACTCAAAAAACCATTGCTAAGGGGTGCTTGAAAAACATCTGGAGTAAAAAATAGAGCCGTTTGGTTGACATCCCAATTATTATCCAACCAATGCCGAATAATACTGGGGCCTATCACCAAGATATCTTTGGCCTTGAGATGATAATCATCGATACCTACTCGTAGATGCCGCTCTCCTTCATACACCAAGCCAATACCATAGAAATAGCTTCGAAAAGGATAGTCGGGAGAACTTTCATTGAAAGAGTTCTGATTGGCAATAATAAAAGACTCCTGGGTGTGCGTATGTAAAATGCCTTCTACAAAACGATGGAATTCGAAGGTTTTGGGGGATTCAGCCATTTAAACTAGGGATTATAGGATTACCCTTTCGCCAACACCAAAATATCTTCTACTTCAATAATTTGCTTTTCGTATCCTTTGGCACAGGCATTGACCATGGCTTGTCCCAATTCAGAGAGTTTAGAAAGAGAATTTGGCATAATTAGCTTGAAAAAAGGATACATCCAAGAGACATATTTGTAATAACTGAGCGTGTTTTTCATACCGGGTGTGGGATGTAGGTAGCTGGGTCTAAAATTGTATACTCGCTTAAACGGCAACTTCATCAAATCGTTTTCGGTCTTTCCCTTGGTTCTTGCCCAAGCGACGCTACCTTTCTCGGTACTATCCGTACTTTTTCCGGATATATAACAAAAAGTCATGTTGGGATTCATCTTGACCAGTGTATTGGCAACGGACATTGTCAGCGTGTAGGATATTTTATAAAATTCTTCATTCGTTTTACCAACAGAAGTTGTACCCAAACAAAATAGACAAGAATCGTAACCTCCCAGTTTATTTTCGATATCCGATAAATCATAGAAATCTCGCACAATAAGTTCTTGCACTTTGGGATGTGAAATGCCCGAAGGCTTTCTGTTGAGCAATAAAACCTGATGTATATCACTACGTTGTAGACATTCATGAAGAACACCTTCACCCACCATACCGGTCACCCCCGTCAAAATAAATTTCATGCGTATTGAATATTTAATCTACAAAACTACCAAAAAAACACCATGATTTTATGAATGCTTTTTACCTTGAAAATTCCTGAATCTAATCTAGTTCAAATCAAAACAAACATTTTACTGCAACAATGTTGCGTTTTTGGGCTTAATTGTATACATTTGCATCAATGTTGCATTTTAGATTTATGTACTGTAATGTCCATTCTAAATAGACTCAAATTACAGATGTAGATTTTTTACAAATAATGTAATACCCCTTAAAATTTGATTTTTTTGAAAAATTGTATGTTTAGATTTTTCCTTCTGATTTACCTCCTTCCCTTGGGAATAATAGCTCAAAATGCTATTTTGGAAGGAAAAGTAATCGACAAAAAATCTAGCACTCCTCTCGAAAATGTGAGTGTTTCGCTTAAAGGCACCTCGTATTTTACAAAAACTGATCGAAACGGAGAATTTCAAATAAAAGGACTCAAAAATCAAGCATATAGGCTGACGTTTTCAATCATTGGATACGAAAAATATAGTATGGAAGTTTTTGCAACTGAAAATTCAAATTCTCTAAAAGTTTCCATGATAGAATCTGCAGCAGAATTAGACGATGTTACGGTAAAAGGAATCACGCAAGAGCAAGCAGAAGCCAAAGAAATAAAATTAAATGTAAACCCCGTCACTGTCATTACTGCTAAGCAAATCGAGAGCCGGGCAGGTAATTTAAACGAAATTCTAGCAAGACAAGCAGGTGTACAACTACGTCAAAGTGGGGGTCTAGGTAGTGATTCAAGAATATCCGTTCGAGGTTTGGAAGGAAAAAGAGTTGCCATATTTTTAGATGGAAACCCACTAAATTCACCCGATGGGAGCTTAGGAATAAATGATTTCCCTGTTCAACTAATCGAGAGAATCGAGATTTATAAAGGATCAGTACCCGCATATTTGGGAGGAGACGGTCTTGGAAGTGCCGTAAACGTAGTTTTACGTCATAGAGACATGAGTTATATAGACGTAAATGTGGCACGTCAAACTTACAATACTTCGATTTCAAGTTTAATACTTAAAAAAACGTTTGATAAGTCAGGAATAGAAGTAGGTGTTGGAATATTTGATACCCGTAGCGATAATGATTATACGATGTTGTCGCCTTATCAGCCTGATTTGAAAATCTTACGGAACCATGATAAATATAGATCTCTTTTAGTAGGAGGTGCTATTCGTTTTCATAAGCTATGGTTTGATGAAATCGAAATTGAAACAGGATACATTACCAACGACAAGCAAATACAAGGTATTTATAAAAACATCCAACATGTAGAAAGTAAAGGGATTGCTATGGTAGGAGCAATGAACTTAACAAAGCAAAATTTTATTGGCAAGAAAATAGGATTAAAATACAATCTCATTTATGCTAAATTTAATGTTAAGTTTGTAGATACCTCTTCATACAATTATGAATGGGATGGGACACGTAAACCTAGTTCATTAGGTAAAGGAGAACTAGGTAATGGTCCAAATCTATCTACCAATTTACAAAATGACCTGCGTCATAGAATCAACCTCGATTATAGACTCAATCCAAAATTTACTATCAATTTTAACAATACTGCTAGATCAGTAGGCTTCACACCCAATGATGATGTGGGAAATGAATATGCAGGCAAAAACATTTTTAACTTTCCAGGTTCAACTCAAAATTCTACTACGGGTATAACACTGGAAAGCCGATTTGGAGCAGATAAACTTCTTATTTCAGCAGCTGTAAAACACTATTACAACATTGTTAAGGGCTACAATACGAGTATTTACTCAAACAATAGTACTCCAGACCCAGTAAAAAATAGTACAAACGAAATTGGCTATAATACAGGTATTCGATACAGTTTTACAAATAATTTCTTCTTAAAAACAAGCTACGAACGAGGAGTAAGATTACCCAATAATACAGAACTTTTTGGTGATGGGATATTGATAACTCCAACAACCTATTTAAAGCCTGAAATATCCTCAAATTTTAATTTCGGGGTAATATTTGATAAAAACTATGGTCAGAATAATAGGATTCAAGTAGAAACAAATGGATTTTACATGAATGTGGAGCAGTTGATTCAACTATCTGGAAATGGTCTTACGCTGGGCTATGTAAATTATGCAAAAGCGAATATCCTTGGAGCTGATTTGGATATTAAATGTGATATTACAAATTACCTATTTGCTAGTTTTAATGCGACCCTTCAAAAGTTAACAGACGTAGCCAAATATATTCCTCAAACCGAAAATGTACCCAATCCTACTTATAATCTAACGATTCCTAACACGCCCCAACTATTTTTTAATTGGAATGCCGAATACCACCGAGAAAACATACTTGGGAGTCGTTCCAAGACGCGGTTTATTTATGACGGTTCATTTGTAGATAAATACAACTATGGATTCCCCTTGAGTATTTATGATAACTTATCCATTCCTTCATACCTAACTCATACAGTGTCTATGGAGCAATCTTTTCGTAACAATCGCTATACATTCACTGGTGAAATCAATAACCTAACGAATGAAAACGTCCTTAATAATTTTGCTCAGCCTTTGCCAGGTCGAACTTTCAGAATAAAATTTAGATACTTGCTACTCGGTAAAGCATTTGATCATCATCACTTAGATTAAAAAATGAAACGTTACAAATAAAATGAAAACAAGATCAATTACACTATTTTCAATTCTCTCCCTCTGTCTTACTTTTTTATCCTGCGAAGAGGATAAAACCATCAATTCTTCCTCTGGTTTTGATAAATTCCTAATTGGCACAAATATTACAACAGCCAACCCTGTGACAGGGTATATAGGTACTTTGAAAGATTTAACGATAGCTAATTATACCAATACAAAGTCTAGACAAACTACGGCCTATCCCTACGTTGCGATCCATAAAAATGATGTTTTTCTTACTCCGTATTTTTTTGGTGATGTCATCAAAAAATATACCCGTCAAGCCGATGGTACACTTTTGGAAACAGGTAGCTTACCAGCTCCTGCAGCATCTGCTCCTCTTGGATTTGTAGTAGAAAGCGATACA
The DNA here is from genome assembly GCA_051649345.1 of Leadbetterella sp. Lineage (GTDB taxonomy): Bacteria > Bacteroidota > Bacteroidia > Cytophagales > Spirosomataceae > Leadbetterella. The sequence continues at coordinate 21,236 of JBOFGX010000149.1, forward strand.
AAAGCCTATTGTTCTCTTTTCCAAGCTGGAAAAATTCTGGTTATAAATCCAAGTACCATGAGCCTTATAGAAACCATCGACTTATCCAAATATGGCCTGGGTGGTGACGGGAATCCAGATCCCAATGTCATGGAATTTAACAACGGCAAATTGTATGTAGCTTGTAGCCAAACGTCTGATGGCTTCACGAGTAAATTCCCCGTTCAAGTCCTAATCATTGATACTAAAAACGGCAACTCCATCACATCTATTACGGATGCCCGCAGTACTTGGGCGGGAAGTATAAACGAACAAAAATCTATATTTTTTGATGAAGCGGGTGATATGTACATCTATTGCGTAGCCTCGTATGGCTTTGGTGGTCCAACACAAAAAAGTGGGTTTTTAAGAGTAAAGAAAGGACAAACGACTTTTGATCCTTCTTACTTTTTTAACACATCTGATTATACCATCATAGGAATAGCCGGAAGCAAAGTTGATTATCTACAACGCATGCGTTATGCCGGAAACGGCATTGTGTATTCTACAGGAAACATTTATTCATTGGCTAGCAACCCACCTGATTATGTTAAAGATCGTACGTATGGATCGTTCAAGGTAGATTTAGCAAACAAAACTATTACAAAATTGGATTTGCCCTACTCAAATGGCTATGCCGCTTCGGTTTGTTTACACGATGGGAAGGTATTGTGGGGTTTAGCAACTAGTTCTGGTGTGGGCATTTACAGCTATGATCCAGCAACAAACAAAGCGGGTACTAGCCCTATTGTAAATACACAAGGTGATCCAAATTTGATAGAGGTGTTTAACTAAAACCTTTGGATTTCAAATTAGAATAATATATATAATTGATTATAAATAATTTTCCACTTTTTTAAATACTCTCCTCGAAAATGACAAAGACTATAAAAAAGCTTCCCGTTACGGTTCTTTCCGGCTTTCTAGGAGCTGGAAAAACGACCTTGCTCAATCATGTTTTGCATAACAAAGAAGGGCTAAAAGTAGCTGTTATTGTCAATGACATGAGTGAAGTAAATATTGATGCTCAGCTAATTGCCAAAGAAAATACTTTGTCTAGAACAGAGGAAAAATTGGTAGAAATGAGCAATGGGTGTATTTGCTGCACACTCCGGGAGGACTTGATGTTAGAAGTAGAGAAACTAGCAAAGGAAAACCGTTTTGATTACTTGCTTATAGAATCATCAGGGATTTCAGAGCCTGTACCTGTGGCACAGACCTTCAGTTTCCAAGACGAAGAAAATGGCATTGACCTCTCAAAATGGTCCTATATAGACACCATGGTGACTGTGGTAGATGCTTTTAATTTTGGGAAAGATTTTGGCTCCGCAGACACCATTTGGCAACGCAAACTAAACGATGACCCTACCGATAGACGTACCATTGTAAATTTATTGACCGACCAAATCGAATTTGCAGATATAATCATTTTAAATAAAACAGATCTTGTGTCAAAAGACGAATTGGGAGAACTCAAAGCCATTTTACAATCCTTAAATCCCGTTGCTAAAATCATTGATTCAAAATTTAGCAAAGTGGAAACGGCTCAGATTCTCCATACCAAACTTTTTGACTACGAAAAAGCAGAAAATTCGGCGGGTTGGATTCAAGAACTGGAAAATCATGAAAAAGGAATTGCTCATAAACCCGAAACTGAAGAGTACGGTATAGAAAGTTTTGTTTTTCGGGATAAGCGGCCTTTCCACCCTGAACGCTTCTGGAATTATATTGAGCGGGATTTCAGCTCCAACATTATCCGATCCAAAGGACTGTTTTGGTTGGCTTCTCGGCCTGATGAGGCCATGAACTGGAGCCAAGCAGGCGGATCTGTAAAATCCGAAAGTGCGGGTGTATGGTGGGCAAGTAAATCCTTTGATGAGCGAATAAAATACCAAGCCTACGCAGACAATATCAAGGCGATTGAAGGCCGATGGGATAAAAGATTTGGAGATAGGCAAAACGAATTAGTCATAATAGGCCAAGACCTAGATAAAAATAGTATAACCGATGATTTGAGCCTATGCCTCTGTACCGAACAAGAAATGAGACACTGGGAAAACGGTGGAAAATTTAAAGACCCTTTTCCACAAATGTCCTAAAGCTTCGAAACAAAAATCTACATCTAATCTTATGCTAATTGCTCAAAACCTTACCAAAAAATACGGAGAAAATATCGCTCTCAATTCCCTTAATTTAACCATCGAAAAAGGTGAAATATTCGCTCTTTTGGGACAAAATGGAGCGGGAAAAACAACCACCATAAATTGTTTTTTGGGCTTCATAGAACCGAGCTCGGGTTCTGCATCTATTCACGGTATTTCGGTGCAAGAGAATGCACTAGAAACAAAAAAGCACATCGCTTACATCCCAGAAAATGTAATGCTTTATGCCAACCTTACTGGGCTTGAAAACCTCGCTTTTTTTTCTGAGCTGGCGGGTTTTAAATATTCAAGTATCCAACTGAGTGATTTTCTACATAAAGCAGGGCTACAAAAAACGGCCCATTCTCAACGCTTAGAAGGCTATTCGAAAGGAATGAGACAAAAGGTAGGTATCGCTATTGCCTTAGCCAAAAACGCCAAGGCTTTACTTCTCGACGAGCCTACATCGGGTCTAGATCCAAAAGCCGCCAATGAGTTTTCAGAAATCTTACGCGAATTAGCCCAAAACGGGACTGCCATCTTGATGGCCACACACGATATTTTTAGAGCAAAAGACGTAGCCCATCGTATCGGAATCATGAAAGAAGGAAACTTGGTTTCGGTGGTAGATGCAAAACAACTTTCTGCCCATGAATTAGAGTCATTTTATTTACAAACTGTTTAGAATTTTACAATTTAATCATCCTATATGAAGTTATTTTTTACATTACTGGTATTCGTTTCAACTACATTTTTACAAGCACAAACCATTAAAGGCAAAGTCACAGATGCCACCACAAACGCTAGCATTGTAGGGGCCTCTGTGAAACTTGTAGGTACAGAAATAGGTACATTGACCGATTCTCTAGGAAAATTTACCTTGGAAGGTGCAGGACCTATTCAAATTACCTACGTGGGCTTCCGAACCGTAGTCATTAAATCCAAAGACAAATTTCTAGATATACGATTGGTACCTTCTATAGAAAATTTGCAAGCCGTAGAAGTTACAGGAAGGTCAAGGAAAGATTACAATTCAGATTATAGTTTCTCGGCAACTAAAATTGCAATTAAAAACAAAGATCTACCTCAAGCGTTGAGCTCTGTCACAAAAGAACTTATATCGGATAGGGCTGCTTTTCAATTAGCCGATGCTGTTAAAATAGCTAGTGGTGTATCTCCATCTAGTTTTTACAACCAATACAATATCAGAGGAATAAGCCAAAACGAGGAAGGGCAAATCATCAACGGTCTGCGTACCCGTCAATACTATTTCTTGCAGCCATTGACAAGCAATATTGAGCGTGTAGAAGTCCTGAAAGGACCCGCTTCTGTAAGTTTTAGTAGCGTGGACCCAGGCGGAAGTATCAACATGGTGACTAAAAAACCCTTGGCAGAAAAACGAAAAGAAGTGAGCTTATCTGCGGGGAGTTTCAGTACAGTGAGAGGTACCCTGGATTTTACAGGTCCCCTAAACGAATCAAAATCCTTGCTGTATCGTATCAATGGAGCATATCAAGAAGCACAATCCTACCGTGATTTAGTAAAAAACAACTCTATTTTGATTTCCCCTTCCCTTACGTATTTACCCAGTAAAAATACGGCTATTAATACCGAGTTAATTTACTCCAATATGGTGGGTAATTTGGATCGTGGCCAACCGATTTTTGGAGCAGTAGCAGGTACTACCAACTTAAATAGCACACCCATTAGTCTAAATCTAGGAGCTCCCAACGACTTTTTTAAATCCAAAGAATTGATTTTGACTGCGAATCTTACACACAAGTTCAATGAGCACATCAGTTTCAATTCTTCGTATATGAAACAAACATGGACAGAAGACCTACAAGAACATCGTACGACCAATGCCTTTGCTAAGGATACTTCTGGAAGGGATGTTAATAATCTTGTAGGTATGCAGTTGGTACAACGCAAGCAGATTTGGAATACCGATAACCTTAATGCCTATTTTAATTTTAATTTCAAAACAGGCCAAGTTTCACATAAAATGCTTGTTGGTTATGACCTTCAAAGTTGGAATAAACGCAAAGGAGGAGGCCAAAATTCTGCCCGTGGTTTTATACTAAAGGATGGAAGTGTAGCAGCAAGCTTTACTCAAAGTAATGTTGCCAATTATCAAACGATCAAAGTAGGGGATAGAATATTACCAAGACCCAATGTCAATTATTTTGACCTAAAAAACCCTACCTACACGATTCGTAACATCAACGATTATACGATGAACGTCAGAACGGCATTGCCCGCGGCATTGACAACTACAAACGCCATTTATATACAGGAGTTGATTAAAGTAGGCAAGTTTTCGGCTTTATTGAGTCTAAGAAACGAATGGTTTGAAGATATTACAAATTATAAAACCCCAGCCGATTCGTCTTTTACAAACACCGCTTTAATTCCCCGAATAGGTTTGACGTATGAACTTACAAAAAGTATAAATCTATACGGTACATACTTAGAAGGATACCAACCTCAATCCAATACAGTTACACTCATGCCGAGCACGGGTTCCTTTTTTGGAGCAGCCATATCTGCAGCTAAGTTTAAGCCTTTGATCAATAATTTGAAAGAGCTAGGTATGAAGGCCGACTTGTTTAATTCAACCTTTACATTAAATTTGGCCGTGTATGAAATCAACCAAAAGAATATCTTGATGAATGCCAATGACCCTACTCAGCCCGACTTATTGGTACAGAGGGGTGCTGATCGTAGCCGTGGTTTCGAAACAGACCTAGCTGGGTACATTTTACCCAATTGGCAATTAAACGCATCGTATAGTTTTATTGATGCCGAAATCATAGCAGATGCCAAGAGCGAATTGGTTGGACAACGCAAAGAAAACGTAGCAAAACACAGTGGCAATATCTGGACAAGATATGATTTTAGATCAACAACAAAGCTAAAAGAACTAGGCATTGGAGCCGGTATGAATGCTCAAGGAAGCCGTGTACCCTGGTTTGTACGAACATTTGAAGTGCCCGCCTATACTACTTTTGACGCTGCGATTTATTACAAACCTTCTAAAAGTAATGTACAAATGGCCTTGAACGTAAACAATGTTTTTGACAAAACCTACTGGATAGGAGCACAAAACTACACCCGCTTGTTTCCGGGTGCACCCCGAAACTTCATGCTTACTGCAACGTACAAATTTTAATGTCCATGCAACAAGAATTACTTGTCGCTAAGCAATTCTGGAACACCGCCTTCAAAAGCAAGGCGGTGTTTTTCCTTTTATTTTTTGTGGGGATACTGCTTGTATTCTCTCTTTTTGGGGGTTGGAACAATTACCACCAACAAAATAAAATACGTACAAAATACCAAGTCGAAGCTAGGAAAGATTGGCTAGAAAACCCTGACAAACATCCTCACCGAATGGCTCATTACGGTAATTTTGCGTTTAGACCCAAGCCCGTTTTAAGTATTTTAGACTTTGGAATGGAGAGCTTCATGGGCAATACTATTTTTTTGGAGGCTCACGTTCAAAATACCACCAATTTTTCTGAAGCTGAGTTTTCGACGGGACTCTTACGATTTGGAGAAATCAGTGCTGCCATGATCCTACAAGTATTATTCCCACTTTTGATTTTCTTTTTGGGCTTTGGAAGTATTGCCTCAGAAAGAGAAAATGGAACTTTGAAAATCATCCTCAGTCAAGGTATACATTGGAGACAGATCATTGTTGGAAAAAGTCTGGGTATACTCTTGGTAGTACTGACCCTGTTTTTACCATTCTGTATTTTTGTACTTATGTTTTGTGTTTTGAACCAAGAAGTCAGCATAGATGAGTCTTGGAGAACATTGCTTCTCATCGTATTCTATTTCTTGTATTTGGGTATTTTTTGTGTTCTTGCCGCCCTAATTTCTGCG
>JBOFGX010000150.1:0-7438 GCA_051649345.1 Leadbetterella sp.
GAATCAATTTAATCACATTTTAACAAGTCGAAGGTATGTAAATAGTCATCCAACATTTATTAATTCGATTCAGGCACCTCCAATTTCTCAAATATCAACAACAGCAAATGACAATACGCTCGGGTCACCTAATTATAATTGTAAATATGAAAATTGCTATAGATTATCGGTAAATACATCTGGAAGTAGACGCAATTCAATTGCTTTTTCGGGAGTATCAGTATCTAATGTATTGTGCATAGATCGTAAAAATATAGTGCCAACGGCAATTGATAATTTATGGGCAACGAGTACCGCTAGCAAGCCAGAAAATTTCCAAGTCCCATTTGTTTTTAATACCTCTGTTTGGGGAGTACCGGTTGATAAATTTGTATTGTATAAAGTTGAAAATGCCCAGACCTCAAAAGTCGCTGAAAACACAGTTGTAACTCAAAGAATCGTAGAAGACCCGGTTGCGGCTACTAGTGTTACAGAATACAAAATGGGATATGTAGATAAGTGCAATTCGGAGTCTGCTTTATCTCCTTCTGTATTTTCCCTATTTCTAGATAATAAAAGGCCAAGTACGTTATTTTGGCCCAATAAAGTGCTGGGCAGTAAGCTCTCTGTACAATCGTATGAAGTTGTACCCTTAGATGAGACATCCCTATTCCCTATTACTCCCGTAATATCAAATATCCCAAATACTGTTTTTACACAGAACGTAGATGTAAAAGGATACCAAGAATTCGCTCCTTTTTTTATAAAAGCTAAAGTTACGGGGCCCTCTTCTATTACAGAAATACGATCCAACATTACCAAAATATCTATTCCCCCTAATTTGTATTTTCCTAATTCTTTTAGTCCCAATGCCGATGGACTGAATGATTATTTTCAAGTATTTGGCCCATTATCTAGGCTTTCTAAATTTAGTTTTTCTGTTCATGATAGGATGGGTACAACGGTGTATGAAATTCCCAATCTGGAGTATGCCTCAGAAAATGGTTTAGTGGAGGTAGATCAAATAAAAATGTGGGATGGGTTGTTTAAGGGAAAACCCGCACCTTCGGGTGTTTATTCATGGAAAAGCATCTCTCAGTTTAAAACTGGAGAGAGTCTAAAAAAACAAGGAAGTATTACTCTTTTACGATAGCGTGCTTCTCAATACATCAATCGTCTTGATTTGTGAGAACTTATCATTAAAAAAAGTATAGTACATCAAAACCCCATCCAACAATTGATTTCTTGTAACTCTAGAAATGTCCAATTTACTCCCAAATTCGGAGTTATACAACTTTCCGAAGTGAGATTCAAGTTCGTTGCTCATGTGAACATGATGTTGCCTAAATTGTTCCATCACTCCCTCTAAGCCAGAAGAGCCAAAGCCTAAATATTGGCTCATTTGTTTTAAAAAATATAAATGAAAGTCTTCATAATCATCCTTCATATGATCCAAAAGGATAATTCCATTTTCAATAAACTGATATAAAATCGTATTTATTTCTCCTCCATGCAAGGACTTATGAATACACTCGCACAAAAACATACAAATGGCGGATTTGCTAGGATCCATGTGGATGGAATGTAAAGATTTATAGAATTGAAATTCAGAAAGCCTTTGAATGTCTTTTTTTTGGTTTTGATATACCACTAAATCTAAAATACTCATGGGCTGGAAAAAACCCATTTTCGCCCTGCCTTTAGCCGTTCGAACCCCATTTTCAATATAGGATTGGAGTCCAAATTTTTCAGTAAAAATCTGGCAAACAATAGATGTTTCTTTGTAAGGAATGTATGACAAAACTATCCCTCGAGTTTTATGCAGCATGATACCACAAAAATAGTAAAATAAGCCACCAAAGTAGGTCTAAGAAATGCCAATAGATTGAAATAAGTTTAAGATTTAGCTGATTGGGTGGATTAACAGAAAAAATAAATGATTCTACGTAGGATCCCATTCGGAAGGCCTTTACTGTACTTATAAATAGGGCTACAAAGCCCCCCATTACATGAAAAAGATGAAGACCTGTAAGTAAATAAATAAATGCAGCAGAAGTATCGTTGGAAAGTCGTTTGTTCTGAAAAAATAATTCATTCCAAACCCAATATTGGCTTATTATGAAACTAAGACATATACCCAGTGTTGCTAGCATCCAGTATTTAACTTGGTAATGCTTATTGCTTCTTGCTGCTATTTTTGTAGTGTACAAAAATAGACTTCCCAAAACGATAAGTACTGTACTTAGCCATATTTGAGGCGGTAATTGAATGGGTATATTTTGATTGACATATTCTTTTCTCAAAAAAATCGCAAAAATCGCCAAAAATAAAATACAACTTCCTCCCATACCTAAATAGAGCATAAAGGCAAAAGGTTCTCTTCGTCTGAATAATCCACGTTCTTCCATATCATGTATAAAACTGATTCCAACTTTCTAAAGTTTTGTGATTCTTAAAATATAGAACTTTGTGGATAGACAATGAAGTTATTTTGCTAGGATTAGATCTAAGAAAAGGATTATTTATCTCTAAGAAGCCATTTTATAAACATTTTACCGAACTTTGTGCTTTCAGTTTTATCAATTTCTATCGGAATGAAAACAAAAGGCTATCAGTCAAATAAAATCAATATTGTTACTTTAGGCTGCTCCAAGAACCTAGTAGATTCCGAGAACCTATTGACACAACTCAAAGCCAATGGGAAAGACGTCACACATGAAGATCATTCAGATAGTGCGGGTATAGTTGTTATCAATACCTGTGGTTTTATTGATAATGCAAAGCAGGAGAGTATTGACACGATTTTACGCTATGTTGATGCTAAAGAGCAAGGCGTAGTAAGCAAAGTATATGTGAGTGGGTGTTTGTCTCATAGATACAAAGATGAGCTCGCTTTGGAAATTCCTCAAGTGGATGCATGGTTTGGAACGAATGAACTTCCACGTTTACTAAAAACCTTAAAGGCAGATTACAAGAAAGAACTGGTAGGAGAGAGATTGCTTACAACTCCTGCCCATTACGCATATCTTAAAATTGCGGAAGGGTGTGATCGACCCTGTAGCTTTTGTGCTATCCCCTTGATGCGAGGCGGTCATGTTTCTACTCCCATGGAAGAACTCGTTCTTTCTGCTCAAAAATTGGCAGCAAAGGGTACAAAAGAGCTAATTCTCATAGCTCAAGATCTTACATACTATGGACTTGATATTTACAAAAAGCGAAATCTTTCTGAGTTGTTGGAAAGGCTTTCAGATGTGGAAGGGATAGATTGGATTCGTTTGCAATATGCGTATCCTGCTGGTTTTCCTATGGATATTCTGGATGTAATGTCTGCTAAGTCCAATATTTGTAAGTACCTGGATATGCCTCTTCAGCATGGGTCGTCTGAGATTCTTAAGCATATGAGAAGGGGTATTGATAGACCAAAGACTGAAGCACTTGTAGATGCAATCCGCCAAAAAGTGCCTGATATAGCTCTTCGTACGACACTTATTGCTGGATATCCGGGTGAAAGTGAAGATCATTTTGAGGAAATGTATGGCTTTGTCGAAAAAATGCGATTTGATAGACTGGGTGTTTTTCAGTACTCCCATGAAGATCAAACACACGCTCATAATTTTGAAGACAATGTTCCGCAAGAAGTAAAACAAGAGAGAGCAGATACGATTATGGAGCTTCAGCAAGGTATATCTCAGGAACTCAACAAGAAGAAGATTGGCAATCAGTATAAAGTCATGATTGATAGAAAGGAAGGTCAGTATTATATTGGAAGAACAGAGCACGACTCTCCAGAAGTAGATAATGAAGTTTTAATTCAAACTGAGGGATATCTCCGAATCGGTGATTTTGTTCAAGTTAAAATCCATAATGCTGAGGAGTTTGACTTGTATGGCACACTTGTGTAATTAAGTCAGAAAACACTACGGATTAATTTTTGCCTCAGTAAGTATAAGGTTTGAGCTGCCCTTAGCTATAAGTTTGTTTTGAGAATTATATATTTTACATTCTGCATGGGCCGTATTTCTTCCATCCTTTATGATTTCTGTTTCGGCTATGAGCGTTTCACCTTTTACTCCTGGACGTAGAAAATCCACCTGAATATTAATAGACATATAAAAACCCTCGCGTTGAAGAGTAAAGGTAGTAATGCCGAATAGTTCGTCCATCAATCCAGCGGTCACTCCACCGTGTAATGTCCCAATTGGATTTGTAAATTCTTCACGAACGACAAAACTGACTTTCAGTTTCCCTTCGGAGACGGCCAATAGAGTCGGATTCAGCAGCTTTCCAAAGGGTGATTGGCTAATATCTTTCGCTTCTTTTCCAATAAATTGTGCTAGATCTAGTTTCATATATCGCCCAAATGTGTATGTTTAAATCCAGTTGAATATTTTAATCCAAGTCCCAATGCCCTATCAAATGCTGAATGGACAAGTAGTATACTGCCAACTAAACTGATCGGGTTATACCAAGTTATCATTCCTATAATCAATAATACACATGCTATACCCTGATGATGAAATATGTTGTATACCCAGGCTCCAACTTTATTGTTTATCCAATATGCTGCAATACTTAGATCAGGGGCAAAAAATAAACCAGCAAACCACCACCAAGAAAAACTTAATAACTTGAAATTCATGATTGCTAGTAAAAGAATACCTATTTGTTCAGTTCGGAGTGTAAATTTCAATACGTACGTTTTTTATAAAAGGTATTAAAAAAGGCTGCTTTAAAAATTAGCAGCCTTTAGGAATGAAATTAATATTCGTCTTCGTTAAAGAAAAAATCTTCTTTAGTGGGGTAATCTGGCCAAATTTCCTCGATGTTTTCATAAGGTTGACCGTCATCTTCTAACTCCGATAGGTTTTCAATCACCTCATTTGGAGCCCCAGAACGGATAGAATAGTCTATAAGTTCATCTTTAGTAGCAGGCCAAGGAGCGTCTTCTAAATACGAAACTAATTCTAATGTCCAGTACATATATTATCAATGGTTAAATTTTATAAATAAATTCACTAATTTGCTGCAAAAGTAAATAAAACTTTTAATCCTAAACGATTCAATAGTTTTTTTTTGTGTGTTTTTTTTGAAAAAAAAAATTGACAACTACAAATAGTTTATTTTTAAACTTTTAATTGTAAATACTACAAAAAATCTGCCAAAAATTTCATTGAAATACAATTATAAATGTAATTGCATGAGTTCGCATTCGCTCAATATTGTTAAGAATATTGTCTTGTGGTAGGTTTTTATTTACCATATTTCTGAAGCCATGCGAAAAGTGTATTTCAGGGGTAAGCTTAAAATACTCTCTAAACAACTCCAGCCCCATACCGTATTCCACGCTAAAATCTCCCGATTTTGTAAATGTTTTGTTAGTTGCTCCTTTCCGCTTTACAACATTGGTTTCAATTCCATATTTCAACCCTCCGAATACAAACATACGAGAGTTTTTCCTTCTTTCTGATTTGTATTTTATCTGAACGGGTACCTCAAACCAAGCTTTATCTACTGTATTATACTTGGTCTCGTTGTTTTCTAGAATCTTACGTGCATAGACAGCTACTGATAGCGGAGTAAAGCGTAAGTCGAAATAGTCGTTTACGTAATAGTTTATTAAAGCACCCGCTTTAATTCCAGTAGAGGTTGGGGAAGTAATAATAAACGTATTAGGATTTGATCCTTGGTTGGTAAAATCCTCACTAAATTTCATCAAATAGTGCGTCTGTGCGTATCCAATAAAGTATCCAAAATGGATTCTTTTAACATCGTAGTCGGGTTGATAACGTATCTTTTCTTGAGCATGCAATGAAATGCCCAAAAACATAAAAAACAGAGTGTAATTGGTTATTTTTTGCCTATATATACTGTACATATTCCGAAAGTAAGTGGAGTAGCCGATACTTCTTTGAACCCTGCTTGCCTAAAAATAGAAAGAAAATTTTCTCCGTCAGGAAAAGCTTTAACGGATTCAGGTAAATATGTATACGCTCTAGGATCTTTTGATATCATTTTTCCTATTAGAGGTAAAATCTTGGTAGAATAAAAACCATACAATTGCTTGAATGGAAAACTTTTCGGATTCGAAAATTCAACTATCAAGCAGGTTCCGGTGGGTTTTAAAACTCGATGAATATCCAATAGACCCGCTAGTAAATTCTCGAAATTTCTCACACCAAATGAAACGATGGCTGTGTTAAATGTATTGTTCTCGAATAGAAGTTTTTCGGAATCTCCCTTTTGCATATCAATAAATTCTGAGAGTCCTAGTTTTTTCATTTTTTCTCTCCCTACATTGAGCATCCCTTCGGAAATATCTACACCCGTTATCTTGGCAGGTTTAAGGATTTTGAAAGCTTCTATTGCTAAGTCGCCTGTGCCTGTTGCAATATCTATCATGTAAGTATGATCTAGTCCCTTCAACATTTTTAGAGCTTTTCTCCGCCAATATACATCAATGCCTCCACTTAGAAATCTGTTGAGAAAATCATACTTGCCTGAAATGTTGTCAAACATATCAGCAACCTGCTCTTTTTTACTGGCATCTGAATTATACGGTACTACACTACTCATACGGATTTAGAAAGATATTGATTGATACTTTTGGCGATTCCAGGTCCTTCATATACAAATCCTGAATATACTTGTATTAATGTGGCACCTGCATCTAGTTTTTCTTGGGCATCGGATCCTGTTTGAATTCCTCCTGCCCCTATGATGGTAAACCGATTGTTTCCTTTTTGGTTTAAATATCGGATTACCTCGGTTGATCTATCTTTTAATGGCTTGCCTGATAATCCACCATTTCCTATCTCATCGATTTGCTTTTTTGAGCTAGTCAATGAGCTTCTTTCAATGGTGGTATTTGTCGCAATTACTCCAGCAAGATTAGTATTCACGACGATATCAACAATATCATCCAATTGGCTATTGCTAAGATCAGGGGCAATTTTAAGCAAAATAGGTTTTCTTCCTTTATTTTCATCCTGTAAAGCTTGAAGAAGCTTGGTTAGAGGCTCTTTTTCTTGTAATTCCCGTAGTCCAGGTGTATTAGGAGAAGAAACATTGACTACAAAGTAATCTACCCAATTGACCAATGCTCGGTAACCTAATAAATAATCATTCAGAGCCTCTTCATTTGGGGTGACTTTGTTTTTACCTAAGTTACCACCAACAATTATATTGGATTTTCTATTCTTTAGATGAGCTACCATAGGTTCAAGACCGTGATTGTTGAAACCCATCCTATTGATTAGAGCCTTATCTTTTTTTAGACGAAATAACCTAGGCTTTGGATTCCCATCTTGGGCTAGGGGAGTTACTGTTCCCACTTCTACAAATCCAAATCCCAAAGCTGCCAATTCGTCTATCCAAATAGCATTTTTGTCAAAACCGGCAGCCAATCCCACAGGATTTGGGAAGCTCAAGCCTAAGGCATTAACGGGTCGATGATATTTTT
>JBOFGX010000151.1:0-20338 GCA_051649345.1 Leadbetterella sp.
CACTTGTTCTAGAAAAAGGTAGAATGATAAATCATATTCAAGATTATCCAACTGCAATGCTAGATAAATGGGATCTTCCTAACAGAGGTTCATTAACTCCAGAAGAACAGGAGCGATACAGCATACAAACACGTAGTGGTTTTGTAGGTTCTGATTCAAAACATTTTTATACTGACGACCTTAAAAATCCATATCAAGAAACAAGAAGATTTGATTGGATTCGCGGCAATCAAGTAGGTGGTAGATCTTTAATTTGGGGAAGGCATACCTATCGTTGGGGTCCTATGGACTTCGAAGCAAATACGAAAGAAGGAATTGCTATTGACTGGCCCATACGATACAATGAAATTGCTCCTTGGTATAGTTATGTTGAAAAATTTGCAGGTATCTCTGGAGAAAAACTAGGATTAGCTCATTTACCAGATGGTGAATTTTTGCCTCCTTTCGAGATGAATGTTTTAGAAAAAGACTTTAGGAAAAATGTTCAAAATAAGTATTCAGGCAGAAATATAACTATTGGCAGAGTTGCCCATCTTACCCAACCACAACCTTGGCATTTAGAACTAGGAAGAGGGCAATGTAAAACAAGAAATAAGTGTAGCAGAGGATGTCCTTATGGTGCTTATTTTAGCTCTAATACAGCCACTTTGCCTGCGGCTCAAAAAACGGGGAATTTAACCATAAGACCTAATAGTATTGTTGAGTCTTTGATTTTTGATGACCCTACTCAAACAGTTAAAGGGGTCAGGATCATAGATTCTGAAACGAAAGAAAGTACAGAATTTTTTGCAAAAGTGATTTTTATGTGTGCTTCGGCTCCTGCTTCAGCACAAATTTTACTTCATTCTACCTCAAACCGGTTTCCAAATGGTTTAGGAAATGATAGTGATCAGGTAGGTAGAAATATCATGGATCATCACTATCATGTTGGTGCTATGGGAGAACATGATGGCTTTAAAGATATGTATTATTCTGGACAGAGACCTACTGGAATTTTTATCCCTAAGTATGTAAATATAGATGATAAATCCAAGAATAATTCATTCTTGCGTGGTTATGACTATCAAGGGCAGTCTGGGAGATCAAACTGGGGAAGTGGTATAAATAGCCCGGGAATTGGAGGTGATTTCAAAGAATCATTGATGTATCCCGGGGATTGGTATATGAAACTCATGGGGTTTGGGGAGGTTCTTCCTGATCCTAATAATAGAATGACGCTATCAAAAGACAAAAAAGATGCTTGGGGTATTCCGCAAATTGTATTTGACGCCAGTCATGGCAAAAATGAGCTAGCCATGCGTCTTCAAATGAAAGCGGACGCCGCTGAAATGCTCGAGGCTTCTGGTTTTAAAAATGTAATAGCTTTTGATAATATTGGTGGAATAGGAAATGGTGTACACGAAATGGGTACTGCACGAATGGGAGTAGATCCTAAAACATCTGTTCTCAACAAATACAACCAAGTACATGCTGTAAAAAATCTGTTTATCACGGATGGCTCTTTTATGACAAGCTCCAACTGCGTAAATCCTTCGATAACCTATATGGCTTTCACAGCTAGAGCTGTTGATTATTACGTTCAACAATTAAAAGCCAAGAATATATGAATCGCAGAGAATACATAGAATATATTTTGGTAGGATTGGGCTATAGTTTTACCGCCGGAAGTATGACAGGACTATTATCTTCTTGCAAAAGTAGTTCAAGCTCTATATCAAATATTACTGAAGAGCATAAAAAACTGCTAAGTACAATTTGTGATACCATTTTACCTAAAACCACAAGTCCCAGTGCAGTAGAAGTAGGGGTAATCAACTTTATCGAAGCATCGTATTTACATATTTTTTCCAAAAAAGACAAAGAATTTTTCATAGAAGGCTTAGATAATTTTTCTATAGATTGTAAAAAAACACATAATAAAGCTTTTGAGGAGCTGGATAAAAATACGCAAACAGAATTTCTTTTAGGATTAGACAAAACTTCCGATCCTTTTCCGATAAACATGTGGGGCATCAATCTCGATCCCAATCCCAAACCCTTATCTTTTTTTAGAAAGCTAAAAGGCCTCTGTCTAACTGGATATTTTACCTCTGAAACAATCATGAAAAATCACTTGGCTTATCTACCAATTCCAGATGGATATCAAGCTGAGGTACCTTTAAAAAGGAATCAAAAAGCTTGGGCAGAATAATTAATTCTGTTAGACTTGAGTAGTTTACTTGGATAAACACCTACTATTTGAAGATATTTATCTAAATTGCACATGCATACAAATCAAGCATTTTGCATGTCTATCAAAGTAAAAAATCTCAGTAAAGTTTACGGAAGTCAAGCAGCTATAGATGGAATAAATTTCGAAATTCAGCAAGGTGAAATCGTAGGTTTTCTGGGCCCTAATGGTGCTGGTAAATCTACCACCATGAAAATCCTAACAGGTTATTTAACCCCAACTAGTGGAGAAGCCTACATTTTAGATAGCCAAGTAGAAATTGACAATTTAGACCTAAAAAAACGAATCGGCTATCTCCCCGAACATAATCCTTTGTACCTTGAAATGTATGTAAGAGATTATTTGATGTTCAATGGAGAGCTCTATGGCCTAAAAGGAGCAATACTTAAGCAAAAAGTAGAGCAGATTATTCAACTTGTTGGTTTACTTCCAGAAAGTCATAAAAAGATAGTACAACTTTCAAAAGGTTATCGACAACGAGTTGGATTGGCACAAGCATTATTGCACGATCCAGAAGTCTTAATCTTAGATGAGCCTACAACGGGACTTGATCCCAATCAACTGAGTGAAATTCGAGCTCTGATTAAACAAATAGGGCAAAATAAAACGGTGGTTCTTAGCACTCATATTATGCAAGAAGTAGAAGCCATATGCGATAGGGTTATTGTGATTCACAAAGGGAAGATCGTTTCGGATGAGCCCTTGAATTCACTTTTAGAAAAGTATGGGAATTTAGAAAAAGCATTTACCAAATTAACAAATTAGCCATGGATTTATACGTAGGAAGTCTCCCTTTCAAATTTAAGGAAAAAGATCTTATGGAGCTTTTTTCACCCTTTGGAGAGGTGAAATCAGCAAAAATTGTTATCGACAAAACTACCCGTCAAAACAAAGGATTTGGTTTTGTTGAAATGGCCAAAGAACCAGAAGCTAGAAAAGCGATGCAGGCATTGGATGGTTCTGACCAAATGGGTAGAGCTATCATTGTTTCAGTAGCTGAAAAAAATAGCGAGGGAAACAGGATTAGCCAAAAACCTAGACAATGGAATAAAACGGGTAAAAAGAAGGATGATGTCCTAACTTGGGGCGAATGAAGTTTGAAGATTATCCTATACGTTCTGAGATTAAAAAAAGCCTTTTGGAAATGGGGTTTAAAAAACCTACTGATATCCAGTTTAAGGCGATAAAGAATATTCTAAAAGGAGAAGATGTATTAGCCATTGCACAAACAGGAACGGGAAAAACAGCCGCTTTTGCTATTCCCATTGTACATCAGCTAGCAAGCAATATGCTCCGTAGAAGGACTGATTATACAGTAAGGTGCCTCATCATGGTGCCTACACATGAGTTGGCAGTCCAAATAGTAGAAGTGATAAAAGGGATTGCCAAATACGAAAAAGTAAGTGTTGTGGGCATTTTTGGCAGTACAGAACAAGCCCCTCAAATCCAAGCTTTGAAATCCGGAATTGATATTCTTGTAGCCACTCCGGGTAGAATGTTTGACTTAAGGGCTCAAGGATATATCAATTTTGACCATACTCATACTTTGATATTAGATGAGGCAGATCGAATGCTCGCAATGGGCTTCTATGATGATATACGAGATGTGTTAAGATTTCTTCCAAGAAACAGGCAAACTTTGTTTTTCTCGGCAACAATAAATCCAGAAATAAAAAAACTAGCCTATTCTATTGTCAAAAATCCTATTCGAATAGAAATTTCTCCCGATGACCCCATATCCAAAAATATTCAGCATGCTGTTATGTGGGTCAAAATGGACGATAAACGGTTTTTTCTAGAGAGATTTATCAAAGAAAATCCTGCATCCAAAATTATGGTTTTCGTGAGAACCAAAGTGAGAGCCGAACGTGTTTTAGCGGCTTTGGGGCGTGTGAATATCGATGCAGAAAACATGCACGGAGACAAAAATCACCTTGATCGGAAGAAAGCTCTGCATAATTTTAAAACAGGTCAAAATCGTATACTGATTGCCACAGATGTGAGCTCAAGAGGAATAGATATACCCAATGTAGATCTCGTTATCAATTACGATCTACCAGATGTCGCCGAAAACTACGTACATAGAATAGGTCGAACAGGAAGAGGTACCGCAAAAGGTAAGGCCTTATCTTTTTGCGACGATTCTGAGCAGCCTTTTCTCCTAGAAATTGAAAAATATATAGGTAAAGCATTACCTGTACAGGAAGTTTCAGGAATAGATTATGACGAAACAATCGTTTTTTCGGATGCAGAAGAACGAACGTTTAAAGATGTGATGAAAGAAATAGAGGCTTTTGAGAAATCCACATTAAAATTGGGATCCAAAAAAAAGAAAAAATAGATGGCTGAAGAATTACATATTCCTCTTACTACTCAGCGAAAAAAACTCTATGAGTCTCTTTTGCCACAAATAGAGGCATTAGTTGCTGAGGAGGAAAATTTGGTTGCTAATCTTGCTAATATCGCTGCAGCTTTGAAACAAGCTTTCAACTTTTTTTGGGTAGGCTTTTATCTTGAGAAACGAGGAGAACTGATTTTAGGGCCTTTTCAAGGTCCAATTGCCTGTACTCGAATACCTTTCCACAAGGGAGTATGTGGTCATGCCTATACTTTGAAAGAAACTACAATTGTACCCGATGTGGAGCTATTCCCTGGTCATATAGCTTGTAGTTCAAACTCGAAATCTGAAATTGTGTTAATTGTAAAAAATCGTCATGATGCAGCTATCGGTGTTTTGGACATTGATAGTGATCGGTTGAATGATTTTGATACTACAGACCAACAATACTTGGAAATATTATTAGATCGATTGAAGCAATATTTTTGATATGCTCTCAGGAAATGATTTGAAGAGATTCTCTAGGCAAATTATACTTCCAAATTTTGGAGAAGAAGCACAATTGGCTTTAAAAAATACGTCTGTTTTAATCATTGGGTTGGGCGGATTGGGCGGCCCTGCTGCAACTTATCTTGCTAGTGCGGGCATAGGCAAATTAGCCATAGTAGAATACGATACCGTTTCTGAATCCAATCTACACCGTCAAGTGCTGTTCTCTACTGAAGATATAGGTTTTGAAAAAATAAAAGTTGGTGCAAAAAAACTCAAAAAGCTATATCCTGATTTACAAATAGACGAATATCCCGAAAAATTGACGTCTAAAAATGCCTTGGAAATCTTTATAAACTATGATATTGTCGTTGATGCCTCTGATAATTTTCCCACACGCTACCTTGTAAATGATGCTTGTGAAATTCTCAATAAGCCTTTTGTATTTGCTGCCATACACCAATGGGAAGCTCAAATCGCCGTTTTTAACCACAAAGGAAGCACTACATATAGAGATTTGTTTCCAGAGCCTCCGCAAGATGGATCTGTAGAAGACTGTAGTACAGCAGGTGTTTTGGGTCCTTTAGCTGGTATGGTAGGTAGTTTACAAGCTATGGAAGTAATAAAACTTTCGACAAAAAAAGGGCAGCCCCTTATAAATCAAATTTTGCTTATAAACTTGGAAGAGATGTTTTTTTCGAAGATTAAAATCAAAAAAATAATAAATAGACCCCATGTAGAAAAATTAATAGATTATGAAGTTTTTTGCGGAATCCAGCAAGATTCTGATTCTATCTCAAAAGAAGATTTTTTTAATCTTGAGCCTTCAGATTATGTTCTGATTGATGTCCGTTCGATACAAGAAAGAGATCTTTTAGACATTGGGGGGCACCACATTCCATTGGATGAATTAGAAGATTATACTTTTGGCAAAACTGAGCACAAAATGTATGTTTTTTATTGTTCCACAGGTAAAAGAGCGAAAGAAGCTGTACGTGTTTTTAAACAGAAATTCCCAAAACTAATTTCTTTTTATATCTCAAGTAATATAGAAGATTTAATCTAGTTTTTAATTTATATCCAAAAAAAGTAAACTAACTATAAATTATGCATACCGTTATTTCTCCCGAAATCCTCCAACGAAAAGGTGCAACCTCGTTTCAAAAAATGCCTAAAGAGGTTATTGAATTGCTTAATCAAGGACTAATTCCAACGGTAAATTTGATGGAATGGCTGAGTGTAGATCAAAATCAATTGTTAAAAAATGTGTTTTCGGATAAAAATCTCCAGTTTATAGCTAAATTTTGTTTTGATGAAATCGATAAACTTAAAAAACCCAGTGCTTTAAGAATTCAAGAATCCATAGGTAAAAGCTTAGGTAAGCTTGAAAAAGAATTTCCTGACCATAAAATACTACATCTTTTATCCAATCATGTTTCTGATGTTGTTCGATGCTGGGGAGGGTATGCTGTTGCCGAGATATACAACCATGATACACGTTTGCTTTTTGACAAAATCTATATTTTTGCTGCTGATATTCACTTTGGTGTACGTGAAATTGCTTGGATGGCCATCCGAAATCATATTATCCAGCATTTGGAAAACTCATTAGCTATTTTGACAAAGTTTACACAAGATAGCGATCCCAATATCCGCAGGTTTGCTAGTGAAGCTACACGACCAAGGGGCGTTTGGTGCAATCATATTGAAGAGTTGAAATCCTATCCGCAAAAGGGAATTTCAATACTTGAACCCTTGATGAATGACGAAAGTAAGTACGTACAAGATAGTGTTGGAAACTGGCTAAACGATGCAAGCAAAACCCAAGCTATTTTTGTAAAAGAGTTTTGCGATAAGTACATTAAAAAAGATTCAAAAAGTACCGTTTACATAATAAAACGTGGAATGCGTAGTATTGTAAAAAAATAATCGTAATTTATTCATTATTTTGATCTTGTTTACAACCTTTTGAGTAGTATTTGTATCTAGAATATTAAAAACTAATTCTTATATGAAAAAGCTAATTCTTAGTTTATTAATTCTTTCAATAACACTTTATACTTGTAAAGAATCCACGGAAGCTGATACTGTACCTGCATATGATGCGTTTGTAGGTACATGGGTATTGAAAAACACTTTGTATGGTGATGCAATTTCTTTGCCATGCATTGATTCCAAAAAAAGAGAAATAACACTTGAAATTTCTCGCAAAAGCACTAATGGACAAATTGTTGAATACACATTGAAAGGGAACTTACCTGTAAATAGATTTGAAGCTAACATGACGATGGAATCCTATAATTCAGAAAACCAAACAGCTGCTATAAAAATTACCAATATGATGCAAACTGAAATAGGTAGTAGCGATAAAGGCTTAATGTCTTGTGAGACAGAAATGTCTGGATTTATTCAGGGATTTAAAGAAATGAAATTTGAAGCTGGCCAACTTAAGATGGGAAAAATTAACGTGCCTCAATCAGCAAGTGGCTACGGAAATGGAGTGTACTCTACTTATACTCGGAAAAATTGAGGGTTCAATTCTCATTAAACTTAATAATCATGAATTAACAAGGATGTAAATTTTCAATAGTGAAATTTAATGCGTAAAATAGCATATTAAATTTTTCTACTTGGATACATTCTCTATTAATCGTCGAAATTTCCTACGATCAAGTGCCTCTTTACTTGCCTTGTCCCAGTTTGGCAAAATGGGTTTGGATCTAATTCATCCTCCTGTACCTTACCGAGTGGGTCTATTAGGATGTGGATGGTACGGAAAAAGTGATCTTTTTAGATTAATACAAGTAGTACCCGTAGAAGTAGTTGCTATAGCAGATGTAGATAAAAATATGCTAGCCGAAGCATCAGAATTGATAGCACAACGTCAAAAATCTGGCAAAAAACCAATACAGTTTACAGACTATAACAAGTTATTGGCATCGGTAGAACTTGATTTGGTGTTAATCGGTACACCAGACCATTGGCATCCCTTGATGTTAATAGACAGTATAAAAGCTGGAGCTCACGTTTACCTTCAAAAACCCATCTCTATTGATGTACTTGAAGGAGAAGCCATGGTAAGTTTTGCCCAAAAACACGACAAAATAGTACAAGTAGGAACACAGAGAAGAAGCACTCCCCATTATATAAAGGCAAAAAAAGATATTATTGAAAAAGGACTTTTGGGGAAAATAAGTCACGTTGAAATGTGTTGCTACTATCATATGCGAGGACACTCCAATCCCCCGTTGAGTTCTATTCCAGAATTTTTCGACTATGAAAGATGGGTTGGGCCAGCCCCAAAGCTTCCATTTGAATGCCTTCCCCATAGAGGATGGTGGAGAGGCCATATGGAATATAGCAATGGCATCATGGGAGATATGTGCGTACACATGCTAGACGCTACCCGTTGGATGCTTGGCTTAGGTTGGCCAAAAAAAATAAATGCTGTAGGGGGAATCTATACGCCAAATCCTTCTGGTTCCAATACAGCTGATACGCAAACGGCTGTTTTTGAGTTTGAGGACTTAAATTGTGTTTGGACGCATAGATCTTGGGGCACCACACCTGATCCCGAATATCCTTGGGCCATATTTTTATATGGCGAAAAAGGTACTCTAAAAATTAGCGTGTATAACTACGAATTTATACCTATTGATGGGGGTAAAGTTGTAAAACAACTTGCAACCTACGAAAAACAGAAGTATCCAGAAGATTTAAAAGAAAAAGGGATGGAAATACACGCTGCACCAGCCACACGGGGTCATTTGCTAGATTGGATACACGCTATTGAAAACAAATCTAAGCCCGTAGCCTCCATTGAAGAAGGCCATATTTCTACTGCCTCTTGTATCTTAGCGAATATTTCTACGGAGCTCAAAAGGGCTTTAATTTATGATCCCGTACAAAAAATTGTAAAAAATGACCCAGAAGCCACTCAAAAGCTAATGCGAACATATAGAGAAGGGTGGATACACCCTCATATTGTATAACCCGTATGAAAATGTGGTTATGTACGGGTTATGAAAACGAAGACCAAATCAAATGGATACATGATGCAGAGTTATCATCTCTTGGAGAAACACAAGTATATGTTAAAATCATAGCATCAGCAATCAATTTCCCTGATACTCTGATCATACAGAATATATATCAGTGGAAACCAGAATTGCCATTTTCACCTTGTGGAGAGTGGGTGGGAATAGTTGAAGATATAGGAAAAGAAGTAAACACACTCAAAAAGGGAGACCGTGTCATGGGCCTAACTATGATAGGGGGGTTGGCTGAATTTGGTATTTGGAATCATAACGATCTAACAAAACTTGATGAAAATATAGGTTTTGAACTAGCATGCTCAAGTTTTTATAATCTTCACACCGTGTATTATTCTTTGATACAAAGAGGAAATTTAACTGCAAATGACACCGTGGTAATACGCGGTGCAGCGGGTGGATTAGGATTAGCTGCTATTCAAATTTGCTCTTTGCTCGGTGCTAAAACAGTAGCTTGTGTAAGTTCTACAGAAAAAGAACAAAAGGCCCTCGAGTTTGGAGCCACATTGGTAGTAAACACAACCCGAGATGAGCTAAACAAAAAAGTAGAAGAATTTACTCATGGAAAAGGGGCTAGCCTTGTTTTTGACACAATTGGAGGCCAAAACGCATCCGATTATCTAAAGACCTTACAAACAAGAGGGAAATATATGACGGTTGGATTTGCATCGGGTGAAATTCCTAGTTTTAAGAACAATTGGATTTTGTTAAATGAGCTAGAGATAATTGGTGTGTCGTTTACTTCATTTAGAAAGAACAATCCTCAAAAGTATCTAGAAAATACGCAGTTTATAATAGATACATTAAAAGCGAAAATTATTAAGCCTTACATAAGTACGGAACTCCAACCTGAAGCAGCAAAAGATTATCTTTTGAATTATTCCCAAAAATCCACCTGGGGAAAAACAATAGTAATATGGGATCAGAAATCATGGGAATTCGACAAAACCATTGAAAGAAAAGCTATTCACAAGGCAAAAATATTTACTCACAAGCTGGAATTTATAAGAAGTGTGGGTGTAAACTTAGGTAAATCAAATATTCACTTCATAGATCAAAGAACCATTTTGGCATTTGCTGGACTCACGCAAGACTATCAGTGGATACATACACATTCTGAAAATATGAAGGATTCGCCCTTCTCTACAAATGTAGCTCATGGATATTTGACATTATCTATGGTTTCCAAAATGCTAAGCGAAATATATACCCTTGCATTTGCCAAAAGTACGATTAACTATGGAGTCAATAATCTAAAATTCAAAAAACCTGTCTTGCAAGATACCTATATTTGGATGGAAGCTTGGCTCAAAGAAGTGAAAACATTGGGAGAAAACTCTCTTAAAGTAACAATAAAAGGACGAATCTTCTCAGATCTACAAAAAACTCCTGTATGTGAAGGGGAATTTGTGTATGTAGTAATGTCGTAATTATAAAAGACCTTATCAAAAATCGATTTCAATCCCAGAAAAACCTTTTAAAAATAGTATTACAAAAAAAGCCGCTCATATAAAGCGGCTTTTGTAGTAGCGGGAACAGGACTCGAACCTGTGACCTTCGGGTTATGAGCCCGACGAGCTGCCAACTGCTCCATCCCGCGATTTCGAAGTGCAAAGGTAGTTAAAACTATTTGTATTACGAAGCTTTTTATAGAAAAAAACTGATAATCTCGAAATATATAATCACAGGTTTTTAAGAAATAGAGCTATATAGCAACTCCGCTAGGTCATACACTTTTATCTCATGCTCTTTTTGCTTGAATTTAAGGCCATCCGATAACATTGTCATACAAAAAGGACAACCAGATGCAACGATAGAAGGCTGAAGCTCCAAGGCTTCTTCTATTCGCACTATATTGATATCATTTGTTCCTTTTTCGGGTTCTTTAAACATTTGTGCCCCTCCTGCCCCACAACAAAGACCTGATTTTCGGCAACTTTTCATTTCTACTAGGTCTGCATCCAAAGACTCTATTATCTCTCTTGGTGCATCATAAATACCATTTCCTCGTCCCAAATAGCAAGAATCATGATATGTGATTTTTTTACCCTTAAATTCCCCTCCACTCACTTTCAACCTTCCTTCTGCAATGAGGCCCTGAAGAAAAGTAGTATGATGAATCATCTCATAACTACCCCCAAGCTCAGGATATTCATTTTTGAGTGTATTGAAGCAATGTGGGCAAGCAGTCACAATTTTTTTTACTCCATATCCATTAAGAACTTGGATATTTTGCTGAGCCAGCATTTGAAACGTAAACTCATTTCCGGCCCTTCTTGCCGGATCTCCCGTACACGACTCCTCCGTACCTAGTATGGCAAAATCAATTTTAAGATAAGTAAGTATTTCCGCAAAAGCCTTACTAACGCGTTTATATCGATCATCAAAAGAACCCGCACAGCCAACCCAAAATAGGATCTCGGGTGATTTGTTTTCTAAAGCGAGTTGTGCCATTGTAGGATACTTCATAGTCGTATTTGATTGGTATTGATTGATTTAACCAAATATAGTATGCACGCATAACAATTCCAAAAAATTATACGACATTTTTTAAACTATAAATTATCTCAAATTATGCGTTAGACTTGATGACGAAAATTTATTGGGCAAAGAACCGATGATGTATGATCGAAAAGGTATTAAGATACCTTTGAGTGTGTTCTGAAATGAATTCAAAGCCAAACAATATCTGTAGTCCCTTTCTAATGCGTAATTTGGGATTATGGTAGCAATACCGTCTTTAATACAAGAATTTGAAATGACAAGGTAATCTTTGCTTCATAGCTTTTAGAATTTACTAGCTAGATACTCAGTGTACATGAAATTGTTTCGCATATTCAGCTTCAATCTTTTAGCCGATTCAAACAGAAAATTCACGTACTTTTGTACCAATGACATCATTAAAAAAATACATTAACCTTATATGGGCTGCTATAAAAGGTCATCAAGATCTAGATTATACACAGATACCTATCAAAAAGGCCATATTTTTCCTAGCCATACCCATGATGATAGAGATGTTTGGAGAATCTCTATTCGCAATAGTAGAAATATTTTTCGTTTCCTCGATAGATAATCATGCAGTAGCAACAGTCGGCCTTACAGAAAGCGTAATGACTATTGTGTACTCCATTGCATGGGGGATAAGTGGAGGAGCAACGGCGTTAGTATCCCGTAGAGTAGGTGAAAATAATCCAGAAGAAGCAGGAAAGTCTGCTGGACAAGTAGTAGTACTCTCTTTGATAATTGCGTTTATTATTGGAATCTCAGGAATGATATTCTCCGAAAGTATCCTCAGGTTCATGGGAGCCAGTCCCAAAGTAATCGAAACAGGGATCCCGTTCACACGAATGATGTTTGCGAGTAGTCCTGTAATCATACTCTTGTACTCATTGGGTGGAGCTATTCGAGGATCGGGAAACGCCTCAGCAGCAATGAAAGCATTGTGGATAGCGAATATTTGCAATATTCTATTAGATATCCTACTAATATGGATTCTAAAATGGCATGTAATAGCGGCAGCAATTGCAAGCACTATTGGTCGAACACTGGGAGTAATAATGATTCTGCGAAGCCTATTCAAAAGTACTGATACCCTAACTTGGAAAAATCAATATTTATTACCTGATAAAAAAATATTGGAAAATCTGATAAAGATCTCTTTTGGTGCTACTGCTCAGTTTATAATAGCATCAGCAAGTTGGATGTTTTTGGCTAGAATACTAGCTTCGTTTGGTGAAGATGCAGTAGCTGGATACACAATCGCTATACGTGTGATTATATTTTCTATTCTTCCATCTTGGGGAATGGCAAATGCTGCGGCCACATTAGTTGGGCAAAATTTAGGAGCAAAACTCCCTGATCGAGCAGAGTCCTCTGTATGGATTACAGCACGTATCAACATGGTTTTTTTAATCTGCATTGCAATAATTCTAGGGTTTTTTTCAATAGATATCCTTTCTTTATTTAACGAAAACAAGAAAGTTATTGAAGTTGGTGGACAATGCATTCAGATCATTTGTCTGGGTTATTTAGCCTACGGATATGGAATGATACTTGGCCAAGCCCTCAACGGAGCAGGTGATACCTTAAGTCCAACAATCATGAATTTGATTTGCTTCTGGATTATAGAGATTCCCCTTGCCTATTATTTGTCAAGAAATTTAGGCTTGGGTCCCAAAGGCGTGTTCATGGGCATTGCAATAAGTGAAAGTATACTAGCCATAGTCGCAATTGGTATTTTTAGGCATGGAAGATGGAAGAATATTCCTGTGTAACCATTGATAGTATTGGAGTAATCAATAATCTTCTGAAAATCATACCATTCGACACTCTGATATTTACTAATTTGTTTGCTGGTGTCGTTTTATTTCCTAATTTTATAAAAAATCCTTTACCTTGTTTATATGGGGCGGCAAGTACTAATTCTGAATGCCGATTACAGTGCGATAGGGATTTGCACTGTCAATAAGGCTTTTTTACTCGTATTCCTTTCAAAAGCTGAACTGGTTGCCGATACAACACAATTTATACTTCGAACTATAAACAGCTCCTATCCAGCACCTTCCATCATCCGACTCAACCGATACGTAAATGTTCCCTATAAATCTGTCATTTTAAACAGAAATAATATTTTCAAACGGGATGAAAACGCCTGTACATATTGTGGTAGCAATAAAGACCTCACGCTTGATCACGTGCATCCCAAATCAAGAGGAGGTAAAACCAACTGGGAGAATCTCACCACAGCATGTCGGGTATGCAACTCTAGAAAAGGCCATCGTACTCCAGAAGAAGCACAAATGCATATGCGACGAAAGCCTTATAAACCTTCGTTTGTTGTTTTCGCACGCTCGTACGCTAATAAATCCGATGATGACCAGTGGCTAACTTATCTCAATAAAACTACAATCTAGTAGTCCCAATTCATTCAAACTCTTTCACAAAATATGTGCTGAACTATCAAATCACAAAGAGTTTATAAATGTGTTCAAGTTTTGAAGAGAAGATTTAGTAAGTTGGATTTTTACAGATAACCCTTCTTTTATGGTAATATCAGTCGTATAGAAAAATATCTGCTTATCCGTTGTTTCTGCAATGCATATAACCTTAGCAGATTTCCCCGCTGGTAAAGGAATCGATCTGCCTTCATACACCTGAACGAGAGAACTAATGTCCTTAAACATCAAAAAAGTACAAATATTATCAACTTTGGGGTATGTAGAAACAAATTCTACATTGACCTTTTGCTCTTTAAATTCATAAAGTTTGTCAATGTTGATAAATCCAAACTTATTAGGAAAAAACTTATACCCATCAACTTTTTTATTGTTATCTAAAGATTGAGTAATACCAGAATTAGGCAATAATTGCCAATCAAATCTTCCTTGACCATCTCTAGCACCATTATACACCTGCATTTTAGCGTCATAAGGAGTGCGTACAGTTATAAGTGGAGGATTTCCTGGATTAGGAACCAAATTGATATTTTGCTTTTTAGCTCTCACTAGTATGGACCCCGCCGTTTCTAGTAGCTGCCCAGAT
This sequence comes from Leadbetterella sp., assembly GCA_051649345.1. Classification (GTDB taxonomy): domain Bacteria; phylum Bacteroidota; class Bacteroidia; order Cytophagales; family Spirosomataceae; genus Leadbetterella. Next base: position 14,654 of record JBOFGX010000151.1, read on the forward strand.
GATACTGTCGGAATTCTATATCGTAGCATATCTCTAGGTTTAAGAATCTCCACAATCTCCACATTGTATATGTATTCAGCTAGTGAACCATCTTGATTTAACAAGGTACTATTTGCCATGGAGACTTGAGTACCACCCGCGGCCTTAGGCTGAGAAGTTTGATCAGAGCCTATTTGATATGTAGGATATTCAGACGCTTGTAGTTGTTCAAAAAACGTAACTTGATCAACAGGTAAAAAGTCGGCTTTAACAGATACCGTGTCTTTTGCATTTGTCGTAGGTTTTCCCGTACCTAATGGTTCCAATCTCTTTTGGGAGCAAGAAAAAAAAGTACCCCAAAACAGACAAACACCACATATTGTCAAAAATACATTTTTCATTATACAATTATTTATATCCTGGACATTTAACCCTTCTAGCAGAATTCATAAAGCCTGGATAAAGTAAAACTCCAAAATCGAAATAACTCTCGCTAAATAGTGCGTTGTACTTAACCTCTCCATAAAAACGAACACTATACCCACCTATTGTTGTACCCAATCCTACTATGGGTAGAATATTATTTTTACGGGCTACCTTACTATTACTTGGGAAGTAATTGACCCATTTGTTATATGTAATAGAGCCTAAAGCGTAGCTTGCAAATCTCTTGGGATTAGTTTTGTATCTTTTGTAACCATATGATTCTGTAATGGGTCTAAAAAAATACTGCATTTGAAGTCCCACATTAATATCTTGAATAAGGGCATTTGCATAGCTAAACGATGGATTTAGCATTAGCTTTTGGGTTATTGGTAATTGGATTCGAACAGCAGGTGCAAACGACTTGAGGGCCATATTCCTACTACCTCCAAAGCCAATACCAACCTTATCTTGACCAAAAGATTGAAGCTTACCAATAAATAATAACAACGTAAATAATCCTAAAGTCTTGCTTATCATATAACAATATTAGAAAAACTGCATAATTTAACTCAATTAATACAATATTCGTACCATTATGACATATAAATGCCAATTTTGAGAATTATTTCTCACCATATTAAGATTCTAAATTCCACAAATTCAGCTTCTTTTGCAAAACATATGGTTCAAAATTCTACATTACATTCTGTTATTTTATAATTTTGTTATATTATTCTTCCAGCTTTATCAACAAACCTATGAAAAAAGAACACCATTATAAGAAGATTTTTAATTCTTTAAAAGCCGAAATTCAAAACGGAACCTATCCAGAGGGTAGCTTATTACCTTCTGAAAATGAACTAGTAAAATCATTTGAAATCAGTCGTATGACTGCAAGACATGCATTAAAAGAGCTTAGCAATGAGGGATATATAGAGCGTAAACATGGAAAAGGATCCATCGTGATTAACCAACCTAAGCGTTTAGGGTTACTTAATTTCAAGGGGTTTTCTGAAATTGTTAAAGATGCTAAGACTGATATTATTCGTAACCCTACCCTTATTGAATGGCCAAGATCGTTTTTCTTTAGACTTAGTCCTAATCAATTAAAGTCAGGGACTATTTTTATTGAAAGGCTTAGGTATCAAGGTCTAGACCCATTGATGCTTGAGTTTACTTATTTACCGAGTAATTTCAAGAAAGTCATTACAGAGAAACTTATAGATGAATCTCTTTTTAAATCGCTAAAAAATTGGTATCACTTAGAAATCATCAGCATGGATCAGTCTTTATCAGCCATATTAGCAAATGATGAGATAGCTTCTTTGATGAAAATTTCTGTAAATTCTCCTTTAGTATACATTGAGAGAAAATATATCACCAATAATCCAGACATATTTGTATACAGTTCCCTGTATTGTTACACGGCAAAGTATGCTCTTTCTAGTATGACCTAAATTTTAGAACGAGAAGCCAATGCCATACAAGTCCACCCTACTATCAAAAACACTCCACCAATGGGAGCAATTGCTCCAAAAAATTTCATTTGAAGAGCACATATCAAGTATAAGCTACCCGAAAAAAAGAGAATTCCAGCTAAAAAAGACCATAAAGCTCTTTTCTTCCAAACGGACTCCTCTAAAAAATGAAGTATGCATATCGCCAAAGCATGATAAAACATATACTTACAGGCTGTCTCAAAAGTCTCTTTTGAGCCCGTTTCTTCTAAAAAATTCTTTAGACTATGAGCTCCAAAAGCTCCAACTATCACAGAAAATCCTCCTAAAATAGATCCTATTCTTACAAAATTATTCATTTTCTTGATCCAAATATTGCCGTTCCTACACGTATCATCGTGCTTCCATTTTTTATTGCCAAAAGATAGTCACTACTCATACCCATAGAAAGAGTCTCCATCTTCATATTTTTTACATTCTTATTTTTTAGACCATCGAATAGTCTTTTCAAATATATAAATTCAGAATTCAGAATTTCTTCATTTTCTGTGAAAGTTGCCATTCCCATTAAGCCACAAACACGCACATGGTCCAGTTGCTCAAGTTGACTGATTATAACATGAAGCTCATTTTCATCCAGCCCTTCTTTTGATTCCTCCTTGGCAATATGCAGTTGAAGAAGGCAGTTGGTACACTTTCCAATCTTTTGAGATTGTTTGTTTATTTCTACAAGAAGCTTTAAACTATCAACACTATGTATGAGATTAGTGAAGGGTACAATATATTTAACTTTATTGGATTGCAAATGACCAATAAAATGCCAATCAATGTCTTTTGGTAACTCTTCGGCTTTTTGAATCAACTCTTGTACATAATTTTCCCCAAAAGCTCGATGACCCGCACTATATGCCTCCATAATCAAATCTGCAGACTTAAACTTGGATACAGCTACTAGACAAACCTCTGAGCCAATCTCACGACTAATTTCTGAAATATTGCTCGCAATCGTTGACATTTATTTCTCTAGTATTGACTTAAGATCCGCTGGTGAATAGGCTATGCTCTTTAGTGTTTTGTTATCTTCTTTTCTGTATACCAAATAAAATTCACCATCTTTTTGAAAATACGCTTCAGTACCTTTAGATCTGTAGAGTTCTATGGTATCTAATGCTTCTTTTTCCGAAGAGCAAGCTTTACTCATATTGGATCTTTGTACTTCATCGAACAATTCTTTGAATTTCTCACCTAAACCAAATTCAAGTATAGCTCCGCTAAGAACGTATTGAATATCACATAGAGCGTCTGCTATTTCCACAATATCATGGTTTGCTATGGCTTCTTGAAGCTCTCTGAGTTCTTCAGTAATTAAGTCTACTCGGAGTTGTGCCCTTTTTTCTGAAGGGATTTGAGGCTTGGCCAGTATGGGATGCTTAAATGTTTTGTGAAATTCTGCTACTTGATTGAGTGAGTCTAATTTATCCATAGGATGAGAAACAAGGAAATTAAATTATGTTTTTAATAAGAAATAATAAATTATTGTACAATTGATTTGTTTAAGTCTGATAATTTCAATAATATTGTCAAAAATATAGCTTTTTAAATCTTAAAACTTAAAAGTAATGAAAAAAATAGTAAAGCTGCTCTCATTAGTTAGTTTATCTCTGACGATTTTGATAACTTCTTGTACTGGACCCAAAGGTGATGTCGGTCCAACAGGTGCAGCAGGCCCAACAGGTGCAGCAGGCCCAACGGGTGCAGCAGGTCCAACAGGCCCAGCAGGTCCAGCAGGTCCAGTAGGTCCTACCGGAAATGCAAATGTTCAAGGTTTTACTTTTACTGCCAATGTTGCTGACTGGAAAAATACTGCAGTGACTGGTCTAGGAAATGGAACAACTACAGATTTTGGCGTTGTTACGTTTACAAATGCTGCTATAACTACAGAGAAATTTGTAATGGTTTTTTTAAGACAAGGTGAAGAAAGAAGAGCACTTCCTATATCGCTTGTTAAAGATCTTGATGGTTCATTTGAGCAACTTGAGTATGGATATAAAACAGGTAGTGTTAATATCTATTACAGAACAAAGGGCTTGTTGAATGGAAATAATTTTACTCCTGTATTAAGGCCAACAGGTGCTATGAACTTTGATATAGTTGCTACTACCAAAACAATAGGAGCTTCATTATTAAGAGAAGGCGTAGACACGAGGGACTATAATTCAGTTGTAAATTATATCAATTCTCACGAATAAGAGTCAGTAAAAATATAATCAGCCTCAAGCAAACGCTTGGGGCTTTTTTTATGATAAAGAGCCTGTACGTATCCTTTTTTATCCTTACATCACAGTACGTATCTGCCCAGTTCTTAAATGACGATGGTGCAAAAGAAAAAGTACAACTGGGACTTGGTTATTTGTATAATTTAGAATTTAAAAAAGCAAAAGAAACATTCGCTCCCATTTATCAGAAGTATAGAAATCACCCGCTTAGTCATCTTCTAAAAGCAACAGAAATTCACTATGAAAATTACCCTTTAAATCAAAAAACATCTTTTTTGAATAGACACATAGATGAGCTCAATCTTTGTGTAAAAACCGCCAATTTACTTCATAAAAACAAAAAATTTCAGCTTGAAGCTACTTTTTATCTACTAGCCAGCCACGGCCTTTTAGCTCGCTCCTACGATCACAAGGGAGAGACTTTTACTGCAGCTCTAGAGGCGAAAAAGGTGTATAATTATTATGAAGAAAGTAAAAAGTATAAGTTAGAATCTAACGAGTTCTATTTTATTTCTGGGATTTACAATTTTTATCGTGAAAAATATCCAGCAGATCATCCTGTTGTAAAACCTGTAGTCTTATTCTTTGAGAAAGGGAACATTCAATTGGGATTAAAAGAACTAGAACTTGCAGCCAAAAACTCGATTTTCAGTAAAGTGGAGGCCGCTAATTTTTTAATCCATATTTATCTCAAGTATCAGTCAAATTTCTCTAGAGCGGCTTCTTACTCTCAAAATCTAAATTCAACCTATCCAAACAATCGAATATTTTTGATTAAAAACATAGAGTGTTTATTATTTACAAATGAATTTGACAAAGCCGCTAAGCTTAATTTTAAGCTGGGAACAAACTCAGACGACCAAAACCAACTATATTATTACACATTTGAAGGCTATAGACTTCAGCACCAAACAAAGAATCTCGCTTTAGCGTTACAAAATTATACAGATGCCATAAAACGTAAAGATGACTCTCCTTTCAAGAAACCATACTATGCAATGGCATATTTGGGAATAGGGCAAATTTACATTTCCCAAAAGAAATATGATTTGGCTAAAAAAGCCTTAAAATCATGTCTTACTTTTGTAGAATACAATTGGATGAAAAAAAATGCCGAGGATTTATTGGCTAAACTTTAAAAATTGATGGAATCAATACGAATTACACAGGCTAGACTTATAAATGAAGGAGCTATATCTGAAGCTGATGTACTTATAAAAAACGGTATCATAGCTAAAATAGCTTCTGATTTGTCGAATGAAAATGCGGAACGAGTAATTGACGCCCAAGGTATGTTTTTGATGCCAGGAATAATAGATGATCAAGTACATTTTAGAGAGCCCGGTCTCACCCATAAGGGTTCAATCTCAAGTGAGTCAAAAGCAGCTTTGGCCGGTGGTACCACTACATTTATGGAAATGCCTAATACCATCCCCAACACGCTTACACAAGAACTTTTAGAAGTCAAGTATAAAATAGCCGCAGAAAGCTCATGGACCAACTATTCTTTCTTTATGGGTGGATCCAATGATAACTACGAAGAGGTA
>JBOFGX010000152.1:0-33327 GCA_051649345.1 Leadbetterella sp.
AATTACATTGAAAACGGAGTAGCATATTATATACAACAACAAGAAGAAAAGCAATTGAAATTTTTAATAAAAAAAGCAAACGAACTAAATTTTCAACTTGTTGAAAAATAGACGATTACAAATTACGTCAATGGTAGCGAAGTCGAGAACCTATATTGAAGTTGAAAAATAGCTAACATAAAACGATCATGATAAAACAGCAATAAATATAAAACTGAATACACAGTCTGAAATTAAAGAATAAAACTAGTTAATAGAATTTACAAGAATATAAATGGGAGTAGAAGTAAAAAACACAGAAGCAGGTGTAGGTAAAGCTAATTTAGAAGTATTCGCAGAAACGCTATTATCACTTGCAGAAAAAGACCGTAATATATTAGCAGTAACCTCAGACTCAAGAGGGTCTGGAAAACTAGTATCGTTTGGGCAGAAACTACCTGAACAAATCGTGGAAGTAGGAATTGCAGAGCAAAACCTTGTTGGTGTTGCAGCAGGGCTGGCCAGTATGGGCAAAAAAACATTTGCAGTTTCTCCTGCATGTTTTCTTACGGCTCGTTCATTGGAGCAAATCAAAAATGATGTCTGCTATTCCGATAATCCTGTAAACCTAGTAGGCATCTCTGCTGGTGTTAGTTACGGTGCTTTAGGGAGTACGCACCATAGTTTACATGATTTTGCCGTGCTACGTGCCATCAACAATATTACGATTGTGGCTCCCGCGGACAATTTTGAAACAAAAGAAGCGATCAAAGCCTCCGCTGAACTTCAAGTACCTGTTTATCTTCGTTTTGGTAAGAAGAATATGCCTACGTCATTTTCAGATTCACCGTTCGAATTTGGGAAAGGCAGAGTCATACGCGAAGGAAATGATATGACCTTCATAGCTACAGGTGAAGGTGTTTGGCCTGCCATGAAAGCCGCTGAAAAATTGGCCACCGAAAAAAATATTCACGTTTGTGTGGTCAGTATGCATACTATCAAACCTTTAGATACTGAACTCATCAATAGATTGGCAGCTAATCACAAACCTATCATAACAGTCGAGGAACATTCCGTAAACGGAGGACTAGGAGAAGCTGTTGCTTCATTTCTTTTCCAGAACGGATTCAGAAATGCATTCAAAATCATTGGACTCCCTGACGACCATACGGTTCATGGATCACAAAATGAAATCTTTGAGCATTACGGAATTTCGGAAAAGGGTATTTTTGAAACAGCAATAAACATTTCAAACTAGAATTTATAAAAAAAGCAATCCCATGAATCATATTCTCGCAATCGACCAAGGTACTAGCAGCACAAAAGCCCTGTTGTTTGATCAAGAAGGCAACTCCTTAGCCAAGGGATACGCTGACTTAGAGACAAAGTATTTAGATTCGGGATATGTAGAGCAAGATCCATTTGGTATATTCTACAACGCACTTAACTCCATAGAGGATTGCATCAAAAACTTCCAAGCTGAAGACGGAATCATTGATTCTAACTTGGTATGTGGTATCAGTAATCAAAGAGAAACGTTCATGCTTTGGGACAAAAAAGGCGTTCCTGTTTCTCCTGCTATTGTTTGGTCTTGCAAACGATCGATTAGTACCTGTGATGAGCTGAAAGCCGACGGATACGAAGAATTAATCAAAAAAAACACAGGACTTATTATTGATCCCTATTTTTCAGGAACCAAACTCCTTCATTTTTTGGAATACAACCCCGAAATAAAAGCGAGGATTAAGGAGGGGGATATTTACTTTGGTACTGTTGATACTTGGCTGTTATTTGGATTTTCCTGTGGTAAAATATTCAAGACAGACTATACCAATGCCCATCGTACACTTCTTTTCAATATTCATAGTTTAGCTTGGGATAAAGAGATTTTAAAACAATGGGATTTAGAAGGACTTATGCTACCCGAAGTTCATCCTTCATCTCATGATTTCGGAGTTTGTTCGGTTACTCATATCAAATCCTTAGCAACACTAGGTGTAGAAAACCTACATTTCAGAGCATTAATCGGGGATTCTCATGCAGCTGCTTTTGGTGAAGGGGCTTTTGAAAAAGGATCTGCTAAAATTACTCTGGGAACTGGATCGTCCATATTGATGAATATTGGAGACAAACCTATTTTATCCAATCATGGATTACTCACAACCATTTGTTGGAGCACAGAAAACGAAGTGGCTTATGCCTATGAAGGTGCCATAGTCGCATGCGGATCGACTGTTGAATGGGTCAAAAATACGCTAAAACTTTTTGATGATGTTTCGCAAACCTCCTATATGGCAGAGGCAGTTAAGGACAACGGTGGCGTATACTTTATACCAGCTTTTAGTGGCTTAGGAGCTCCCCATTGGCAATTATCTAGAAAAGCATCTATCGAAGGTTTGACTTTTGGAAGCACTAAAGAGCATATAGTACGAGCTATGCTAGAATCGATTCCTTATCAAATTATGGATGTCCTGGAAGCTGTTAAAACTGAAATAGGTGGTGAGCTAATGTACTTAGCCGTAAATGGAGGACTTACAAAAAATAATTTTGTATTAAAATCTCTTTCCTCGCTTTTGAATATTGAACTTCGCAAGCAGTCTAACCCAGATGTTTCTGCCTTAGGAGCTGCTTATTTAGCAGGGCTTTCGGCTGGATTTTACAAAGACCTAGATCAACTACAAGAATTGAATAGCAAAAGAACAGAAAGTATTCTTCCGCAAGCGAATAAGGAAATAAAGTATGGCTATACTACTTGGAAATCAATAATTTCAAAAGTCTAAAAACTTAAATTTCATTGGCTTTACTACCTCCGAGTGTTCGCATTTGGTATTCTTCTTGAGACAAGTTAAATCCATCCAATTCTGCAAATCGAGTAAATGAACCAATAAAGCGTAGCTTGACCGTATCCAATGAACCTGAACGGTTTTTGGCAATGATTACTTCTGCCATCCCCTTTGTACTATGTCCTTTTTCGTCTGTATCCATGTGATAATATTCGGGTCTATATAGAAACATAACCACATCAGCATCTTGCTCTATGGAGCCCGATTCACGCAAGTCTGAAAGCTGAGGTCGCTTATCTCCACCTCTATTTTCTACATTTCTACTTAATTGCGACAAGGCAATTACAGGTATATTCAACTCTTTAGCGATTGTTTTCAAAGAACGTGAAATAGCAGCAATCTCTTGCTCTCTATTGAGTCCCCTACGGGTGTTACCTGCAGACATTAATTGAAGATAATCGACAATTATCATCCGTACATTATGTTTTGCTTTGAGTTTACGAGCTTTGGACCTAAACTCAAGTATTGTCAATGCCGGTGTATCATCAATATAAATAGGAGCATTCTCCAGAGTCTGAATCTTAGAGTTTAAGGCCTGCCAATCCTCCGCCTCCAATTCTCCTTTACGAAGTTTTTGCGAATCAATTTCCGCCTCCGCAGAAATCAATCGAAGCATTACCTGTGCCGAAGACATTTCCAACGAGAACAGGGCTACTGGAATATGAAAATCTATGGCAGCGTTTCGAAGAGCCGATACGACAAAAGCTGTTTTGCCCATACCTGGACGAGCCGCAATAATGATAAGCTCGGTATTGTGCCAACCTCCCGTTACTCGATCCAAATCCGAAAAACCAGAAGGCACACTGCTTTCGCCCAAACTACTTTGCTCTTTGTTCTTAATTTCGTTGAGAGTAAGCTCTACGATCTTAGCCAAATCAGGAATATTCTTATTGAGGTTACCCTCTTGAATCTCACGAATACTTTGCTCAGTAGAATCCAACAAATTATAGACATCTGAAGTATCCTCATAGGCATTGTTCACGACATCCCCCATGATTTTGATGATATTCCTTCGAATAGCATACTGAACAATTATTCTAGCATCTTTTTCAATGTTTTTAGAGGTTGACTTAGCCGAAATTCGTGCTAAATACGTTGCCCCTCCAACAAACTCCAACTCACCGTTTTGTCTCAATTGCTGTGTAACAGTAAGTAAATCCACAGGTTCAGACTTGCCAAAAAGTTGAAGAATAGATAAGTAAATCGCTTGGTGCTTTTCGGACAAAAAACTATCTACTTTTAAGATGTCCAAGACTAAAGTTAAAGATTCCTTTTCCTTCATAATACCCCCTAGAACTTGAGCCTCTTGTTCGATTATAAGGGAGGATTGCTGAAAATCGAAAATCTGCTCCGGGTTTCGGGTAGGATTATCGGGCAGCCTTCGACGTTGTTTCATTAAAATGCTAATTTGGAAGAATCTGGAATGGTAAAATACGATATCCCGTTTGGATCTTTACCTACACCCAAAGGTATGGCTTTGGATTTTCTTTGCAAATTAAAGCGACTAAAATTTCGTGATATGACCAAATTACCTCCAGAAACAATCACATTACCCGTAGCAGAAAAGGTATAAAAATTTGTAGGCACCGATCTTGAAAATAATTTAAAACGATACTGCCCATCTGCAGACAACAGATATTCCAATTCCCCACCAATGGAGAGTTGCCTTGCTGCCTCTGGATTTTGAGCATCCTCAAGACTACTTATATATGTACTTTTACCAGACACTTTAAATCTGTTATCAAAAAACTTATATGAGAAATTGAGTTGCAAATTATTAAGTACGTTTTGTCTAAAATCACCGAACTGTACTCCTAGCTCTAGATTGGAATTGAGTTTACTAGCCAAAGAACCAATTTGATTGGAAAGTAGATTGCTAACATTATCTATCAAAAACTGCTGTGTAATTGCATCTGCAACCGTCTCTGGAAATAAGTCATTAAATACCAATATACTAGATACATTTCTGGACATTTGTTGCTCATCGTTTCGTAAATTTTCTTCAAAGCCTAAAATGTAGGATTGATGAATAAGCGGAATCTGCTTCAAATCAAAGCTTACATTGTATTTTATTGTAGGTGTAAGCAATCGCTCTGTCATATGGACGATCACATTTACAGGATATCGTTGATTTCCCGTAGAACCCACATCTGTACCCTGATTCACAACTTTATTGATAGGCACACTAGTTAAATACGTGGCCTTCATGTCAATATTGGCTTCATAGGGATCTCCTGACCACGTAATCCTGCTACCCGGCATAAGGTTGAATTTACGTAGGGATGCCAAGTTCTGAAAGCTAAAGTCATATCTTCCCGATTGAACTTCATAAGGACCTGTCATCGTAAAACCTCCTCTTGTATCGTAGTTTATAGTGATTCTACCCGAACCATATACATCCAGAATATCTTTATTGAGCCTATCAAAAATAATCTCGCATTCTGCCTCAGGCGTAAAGTTTAAATTGAATCCCAATGAAACACCCGACGATTTCAATTTGGGCTTTATTTGTAGTGAAGTATCTTGTATAGAATATTTTTTTATAAAAGGAATCCCATCTTGTTTGATATCCACTACTTGACTACCATCAAGAGGAATCGTCATCTTTGTATTTCTTTTACTTGTGAGGTTACCACTAATTATAATATTATCAAAATCACCCCGAACAAGCACATCTCCGTGGGCAAACGCTTGACCATAAAACACAGCATTTTCAGCCTCTTTTAGATCTATAACTTTAAAGCCTTCTTTGTTATTTGATATGTTTGCGTTAAGCTCAAATCCAAATTTTCTATTAGGTAAAAAAACAATCCCACCATACAATCTTGCTTTTTCCGCTACATTCTGCCCATCCGTCAATCCAATACCCTTTGATCCTGTAAAAAAGCCTTTCTCGTTTACAATTATCTTATCCTGAAAATAGAGCTTTGTACCAGAAGCTAGTATATTTAGCTTTCCGTTTTTAATAGAGGCCTCTCCTAGAATTACAGGATTTGTTGGTCGCCCTTTAATAGTAAAGTCCCCTTCAATATCCCCATCCAAATCCGTAAATACCCCTTCCATTAATTTTTTAAACATAGACAAATTAGCATTTTTTACTTTTGCCTTGGCATCTAGCGGGTTGGATTTCTTTTTAGGGTCAAAAACTCCCGAAAACCGCACCAATTCCTCTAAATTTTTGTAGAGAGAGCTTTTTAAGTTTACTTTTTCATTATCGTTGTCGTAATCTGATGAAAAGGTTAATGTACCGAACTCCACTTTTTTGTATTCTAGATCTTCTATATGTATATCACTCGTTAGCAATCGAGACCCATAAAAATCCCGCAATCTAAACTCTCCATTAGCCATACCATTTACTGTGACATTCGTTAGAGGTTTAATCGTACTTAGATCAACGTCTCGTAGATTGAGAACCATTTCTTTTTTAGGATTCTTGCTTAAAAGCCCATCTAAACGTATGACTTTATCGTTTTGAACAATACTCATATTTTCTACTTCAATCTCCTTTCCAGAAATTTTGTATTGATTCTTCTTACCAAATCCCCATTTTTGATTTAAAAGAAATAGCTCACTTTTTTCTCCATCAATGCTCCCCTCTAATCCCTTGGGCGTAAACTGCATACTCCCAGACAATACCCCCCTATTTTCTGAATCTATAGAATTTAGTGCTCCCGTGTAGCGTATCAAGTTACTTTCATCCCAAAACGATTTAGCATCTAAAAAATGTGTTTCTACACCATTGAATAGTTTTTGGTCTAGAGAATTAAAATTCAGAGAAGAAATTACCTTGGGTGAGTTCAATTCTTTTAAAATTGTAAAATTCAGTTTGTTTTTATATAATCGATTACCCAAGTATTTTAGTGAATCCATTTGTCCATAAATAGTAATATTCTGAGTCGTATCAAATTGAAGATTGCCTTTAAACTCAGCCCCCTCCGATATTGAAAGACCAGGCAAGATAAAATCCAGAAGAGGGTCAGAATTCTTTATTGAGCAAAAAAAGGTTCCGTTTGATTTAATAGGTAGAACAGGCTGTTTACCTTCATAATAGCTATTTCTATAATCAGAAGACTGGGTAAAATACATGAGATACTCTTTAGTCAATCTTTTAAAATCTGAAAACAATTGGGTCGGTACAAAATCACCCTTTAGATTGAAATCTAGAAAATTAGAACGTAGATTTATATCTCTTTGTCCTCCAATGACTTTAGAGGTAATATCCGCATTATCAATATTAAAAACCTTTTTGTCAGATTTAATCACAGCGTCTTTGAAGATGGCTGAGCCCTCAAAATCATCCGGTTTATTACCAGAAAAATCAAAATCGATATACGAACTTCCTCTAATGGGCATTTTCAAAAACCCTAGCTTCTGCAAATCAGCATCGTCCACTTTTCCTTTTATCTTAACATATTTGTTATCTGATTTGAATTCTATATGTCCATCAATATTGCCTTTGATTTTTGGATCATTTATGCCTAAATAGCCTTCAAAAATGGATTCACTGAGTTTTCCATCTACTTCTATATTTTCATAATTCATAACCCCATACGATACTTCAGGTATTTTACCTTTGATATTGAAGATCGAAGAAACACCCGTAAAGCCTTTTCCAGATAGCTGCCCCTGAAAATCTATCTTTTTTAAGGTGGGCAAATTTATTAACTTGCCTAAGTCAAAGCTTTGAGCATTGATTTCCGAGCTATATTCCACAGCAGACATGGTCTGAGGGTTTTTCATACTTAGCTTACCCGACAAATTACCGACACCTGGAGAATACGCCTTAATATCTGAATTAAAGTTTGAAAACAAGCCCTTGAAGCTACCCGACATATCTACCGATTCCAATGTAGTAAAGACAGCGTTTGTTTTGGCATCTGAATAATACCTTCTAAAATCGGAAGCAGTAATAAATCCCCGCTCAATATCGTATGAATTTTGGGTCTCAGATAGCTTGGGTAAGCCTTTAAACGCAAAGTTGCCTTTTACATATGATTTATCTCCGAAACTTATGTCAGCGTTTTTCAAAAATAAATCTACGTATTTACCTGTGATTTGTGTGGTTACAATATAATTATCCTCAATCTTATACATATAGGGAGCAAACCTCGCTATATCTTTACTATACAATTTTGACTTTTTAAGATTGATATTTAAATCTATTTTCGTAAAAAACTTATTGAATGCGGAAGGTTTATCATAATAAAAATGAACCTTATCTTTTAGTATGGAATTATTTATCTCCGCATACAATTTATCTAGTTTAAGCGAAAATTTGTTGTAGAAAAAATCCGTTTTAAGCTTATGAATTTTAAGCTGACTACGCTTATCTTCGGCTACTATATTGGCAGCCTTGAATTGAACAGTGTCTCTATACAGTAGAACATTAGAAAGACTAGCATTTATATCTGAAAATGTGAAATTGCTATGATCAAATACTTCCTTTGGAGATCTATTTTTAAACGGGTCTACGAGCATTATTCTACCGTTTTGAATATTGGCTGCGTCAATCGTAAAAGGTTTGGCTTTCTTTTTAGGTTTTGTTGAATCTCTTCCTAAAGCTTGGACACGTGCAATCCAATCATCTATATTTAATCGTCCTTTTTCGCTTTTGGTAAGAGTTACATCCAAGTCTTTTAATAAAACATAATCAAGGTTGTTATCGAACTTAATAATTTTTTCTAGGTCAAAACTAAAGTTGGTTTTGCAATTGATATACAATTCTCGTACGAAAATCATATTCTTTCCTTGTAAATCTTGGATATTAACGTCTTCAAACACGATTTCATCAAACCATGAGATTCTTGTTCTGGAAACACTTACATTTCCACCTAATTTTTCGCTTAACTTTTTAAAGGCTTCTTGAGAAATAGCTGTCTGAATTTCAGAAGATTGCAAGGCTAAATACAGGGCAAAAAGTAATACCAAGACTGTAATTACTACAATCCGAGTCACTTTAAATCCTATGATTAAACTTTTCTTCAAAATGAAAACGTAAATTTGTATTAGTATCGTTTCGCACGTGTAACGATAGCATAAGGATATTCAGCATAAAATTACGTAAAAAAAGTAAATTTCCCTTGAAAAATAGCAACATTACTATTTTAGCTATTGAATCCAGCTGTGATGAAACTTCAGCTTCTGTCATAAAAAATGGAATTGTATTATCCAATGTCATTTCTACACAGATCATTCATGAAAAACATGGCGGTGTCGTACCTGAATTAGCGTCACGTGCTCATCAGCAAGATATTGTAAAAGTTGTATTCACTGCATTGGAAAATGCAAATTGTACGAAAAATGAACTCTCAGCCATAGCCTTTACAAAAGGCCCTGGGTTATTAGGATCCTTACTTGTGGGGGTTTCATTTGCAAAAACCTTCGCAAAAGGATTGTCGATCCCAATAATTGAAATTGATCATATGCAAGCCCATGTATTGGCTCATATGATAGATGATCCAAAGCCCCCCTTTCCTTTCTTGTGCTTAACTGTAAGTGGAGGTCATACACAAATCATTCGTGTTCATGATCCATTGCATATGGAAATCTTGGGCCAAACATTGGATGATGCCGTAGGTGAAGCTTTCGACAAAGCCTCCAAAATGCTAAATTTAGGATATCCAGGTGGACCTAAAATAGATGCTTTGGCGAAAGAGGGTGACCCTATGCGTTTTTCTTTTCCTATCGCAGAAATCAAAGACCTCGATTTTTCGTTTAGTGGTGTAAAAACAGCTCTTTTGTACTTTTTACAAAAAAAGGATTCGACGTTTATCAAGGAAAATATACATGATATTTGTGCGTCTTATCAATATACTTTGATAAAAACGCTACTTCAAAAACTTAAGAAAGCAAGCAAAAATACAGGAATCAAACATATCGCATTAGCAGGAGGTGTTTCTGCAAACAAAGGGCTACGTCTAACCCTTATAGAAATGGCAGAAAAAGAAAAATGGAGTACGTATATACCCGATTTTCAATATTGTACTGACAATGCAGGCATGATTGCAATAGCAGCCCATTATAAATTCTTGAATCAAAATTTTGCAAATTGGGATATTCAACCAGAACCCAGACTTACTTTTTAAGTTACTATTGTTCATGTTTTTTTATTTACTTTTCAGGATTTTAATCTTTTTTTTGTTTTGAGATATTGAATGATGCTAACTTTGAACAAATTATCTATCCAAACGAATACATGGATTCTCCAGCAACAAAGTATTTAGCCAAAGGAAAGTACCAAATAATTATTTCAAAAATCTACGGATTGTTCTTTTGGTGTCTTGCAAGTATTGCCATTTTTATCATAGCTCTCAACCTCAACTTGTTTTGGTTATTTGGAAAAATGCCATCCATAAAGGACTTGGATAACCCCAAAAGTGAAATTGCCTCTGAAATAGTTTCTTCTGATGGAAAAAGTCTGGGAAAATTTTTCTTTGAAAACCGAAGTCCAGTCCGATTTGAGGAGCTTCCACAAAATCTTATAAATGCACTTTTGGCGACTGAGGATGTTCGATTTATTAAACACAGTGGTATTGATGCAAGAAGTATGATCCGTGTATTTACGGGACTACTCACCCTAAATCCTAAAGGTGGTGGTAGTACTCTAAGTCAGCAATTAGCCAAAAATTTATTCAAGTTACGGTATGACGAAGCTTATGAAGGTTTTCTGTATAAAGTACCTGTAATAAGAACGGGTATTATCAAATCAAAAGAATGGCTAACCTCTATTAAAATTGAGCGTATTTATACCAAAACTGAGATCATGACTATGTATCTTAATACAATAGAATTTAGCTCAGGAGCTTATGGAATCAAATCTGCAGCAAGAACATACTTTAAAAAACTCCCGAAAGACCTAAATCAAGAAGAATCAGCCCTTTTAGTAGGAATGGTACAAAACCCCTCACTCTTCAATCCTAAGTTTCATCCTGAAGGATCCAAAAAAAGGAGAAATGTGGTTTTCGGGCAAATGGTTAAAGCCAATATGATTAATATGGAAGAGTCTGCCATCTTATCTGAAAAACCCATAAAACTAAACTATAATCCTGAGAGCCACAATCAAGGCTCAGCCCAGTATTTTAGGCAGTATATCAAAGAAGTAATGAAAAAAGAGCTCAATTCATTGGGAATTGATGAGAAGACCATTTATACAAAGGGATATAAAATATACACTACAATAGATTCTCGCATGCAACAATATGCTGAGGAGGCTGTTGCTGAGCACATGAAATATCAACAAGTAACGTTTAATAATCACTGGAAGGGTCGAAATCCTTGGGTACAACGAAAAAACCCAACTTCGCGTGAATATATAGAAATCCCAGGGTTTATAGAGAAAATAACAGAGAGAACGGATATTTACAAACAGCTAAAGGAAAAGTATGATGGTGATAAAAAACAAATATGGAAAGCCCTAGATGAACGTGTACCCATGCGTGTTTTCTCTCATAAGGGAGAGATCGACACGGTCATGTCACACTTAGATTCTATCAAATACTATAAGAAGTTTCTAAATATTGGAATGCTAGCTATGGACCCTTTAAATGGGAATATTAAAGCATGGGTTGGTGGTATAAATTTCAAATATTTCAAATTTGATAATGTCTATCAGAGTAGGCGTCAGCCAGGCTCTACATTCAAGCCATTTGTTTATGTGACAGCTATTGACAATGGTTTTTCTACATGCGAGCGTGTAACTGATGCACCCGTTTCGTTTGGAAAAGAAGATGGAGTTTATGGGGCTATATATACTCCCAAAAATTCTACAGGTAGATATTCTTATAGAAGTTTGACTTTGCGTTCTGCCCTAGGTCAGTCCATAAATTCTGTATCGGCACGATTAATAAAAGATTTCAAACCGTCAACTGTTATTGACTATGCGAAGAAGATGGGTATTAAAAGCGAATTACCGAATTCTCCTTCATTATGTCTTGGAGTAGGCGAAGTAACCCTTCTTGAATTACTCTCAGGATACGCAGCTTTTGCAAATGAAGGCAAGTATACAGTCCCTCTTGTAATTACACGTATTGAAGATAAAAACGGGCAAGTTCTTAAAGATTTTTTACCTGATCAAAAAGAGGTATTAAGCAAAGAAACTGCTTATAAAATGGTGCATTTGATGCGGGGAGCTACTTCACCTGGTGGTACGGCTATGGGTTTAAGTCGATTTGGAGTACTGGATGATAACGAAGTCGCTGCTAAAACAGGGACTACTTCTAACTATTCAGATGGTTGGTTTATGGGAATGACGCATAATCTTATTGCGGGTGTTTGGGTAGGTGGTGATGATAGAGCCATTCACTACAGATCGATTGACCTTGGACAAGGAGCAAAAGTAGCTATGCCAGCATGGGGTTTGTTCTTCAAAAAGGTGTACGCCGACAAAGAAATAGAATACAAAAAAGGTAAATTCAAAATCCCAGAAGGAGTTCGAATATCAGGTGACTGTGTACTTAGTTCTACAGAAGATTATCCAACTTCTACTACTGGAGGTGGTGGTGGCTCAGTACCTACAACAGGTCCAGCAGAAAAGCCTGAGGACGAAGATGAGCAGTTGTAGAGGAGGTGTTCTTCTCTTTCTTGTAAAACAGAAGAACTTCGCTTACACATCACATATTTCTACGCATCGTCTCAAAGAAGCGATCATACCATCTTTGTCTTTGGGAGTAGGAATAAACTCTTGCCCTAAGTAACCCTTATAACCTGTTTCTATTAAAGCCTTTATGACAGCAGGGTAATAAATCTCTTGAGTATTATCAATCTCCTTACGACCAGGCATACCACCCGTATGATAGTGGCTAATGTATTTGCCGTATCTACGAATATTACGAATGTGATCTCCATGCATACTTTGCATATGGAATATATCATACAAAAGCTTAAAATAGGGCGTGTTTACCATTTCGCAAAGGGCTGCTCCCCACTCCACAGTGTCACATTGGTAATCAGGATGACTATCTTTTGAACTTAGTAGTTCCATTGTCAATGTTACTTTGTGCTTTTCACAAATAGGCAATAATCTTCGAATGATAATTGCACATTGCATCATCCCTTCCAAATCTGATTGCCCGTTTCTATTTCCGGAAAAACAAATGATATTATTAATTCCGTTTTCAGCTGCTTGAGGAATTAACTTAGAGTAAAAGTCAAAAAGTACATCGTGATTCTTAGATTTATTAAAAAAATCATGTAATCCTAGTCCGTTCGGCCATTCACCCCAACCAATAGCTGCAGTTAGTCCATACTTTTTCATAATTGGCCAATCTTTGGGCCCTGTAAGCTCAATAGATGTTAAACCTACTTTTTGCACTTCAGCACAAAATTCCTCAAAAGGTATAGAATTGTAAGGCCAACGACACACAGAATGCTTGATGTTATTTTTAAGTGCATTTCCCTTTGGTGCTTTATTTGCTAAAGACTCCACCGTAGTAATGCCTGCAGTAATTGCTCCCATGGTTTTGATAATATTTCTTCTTGAGGGCATATTCAATATAGATTGTTTCCCCTAAAATTAGGCAAAAAGA
Source organism: Leadbetterella sp. (assembly GCA_051649345.1). Lineage (GTDB taxonomy): Bacteria > Bacteroidota > Bacteroidia > Cytophagales > Spirosomataceae > Leadbetterella. The sequence goes on from JBOFGX010000152.1 coordinate 13,346, forward strand.
CAATACCAAAACAAAAAAAACAAAGTTTACTTTACTCCCTGAAGTAGACCTGGAGTTTGAATAATACTGGACTGCTGTGCTACCAAGTCGCCAATCACCTTAGAATTGGCAAACGTAAACGGGTAAAACGTCCCACTAAACCGTTTAGCCATCACGACTTCATTTACATATGCATCAATATTATCAAAAGGACGCGGCTCAAAAAGAAAACTATTGGCATCGTCCACAAAAGCTAAACTCTCTACGCCAGGAAACTCCGCCTTTAAGAGTCTTGCTAGAAGACTTGCCCCAGCTATATGAGACGAAGGATAGTCAGGATAGGCAGGAGCAGCCAAATTAGATATCCACTCAGGATCAATTGCTTCCCGAATATAGGATTGAGGACGGAGAAGAAAATATTTATACTTTTCTTTCCATACAAGTACATACATATCGCTCATACTCGTCGCAAACTTCAAGTAAACTGTTGCCAACTGAGCTAAGTCGAGTTTTTCTTCTTTTACGATCTTGTCAAAGATATAAAGGTGATGACCAAATGAACCCATGGAACCTGGCCCATCATAGAAAAACTCTGCAGTCAGCTTATCAGCCTCATTTAGAGTTACGCTTTCCTTATAAATTGTATCTACTGAAGCAAAAAAACCAGAATTTGCATCAAATGAAAATGGCAAAGGTGAAAGTGTGTCAATTTCAGAAATGACTTTTTTATAGAATAGTCTATTGTTGCCCCATTTAGGCAACAAGGGATTTCTCTGAAGACCTATAGGCTTCCAGTTGCCAGCACCTCTTGCTAAATTCGATACGGACTCATAATTTTTGAGATAACCTTGTGATCCTCCATCTTTTTTTGCGTATTCCAAAATAGCTGTCGCTAAGTCAAAACCTAGTTTTTTCGACCGCTCATACACATCATCTTTTTTGCCTATTTTAAATTTTGCTAGATAAAACTTATTCAAAGAATCTGCACTCTGCATATTTTTATCACTGCCTGAGTTAAAAATATTTACGGTAACCTCAAACTGTGCAACTGATGCGACGGTAGCCCAATCATAAATTTTAGAAGTATCAATCTTTATGAATTTGTCAAAACCATTGAATTGACCGACCATACTTTTTTGACCGGGTATTCCCATTACTACACTTTCGTACAAAGCCAAAGAACTGTATGCAATCGCCCTTGCAGCCACTGGCGGTACAAATCCGGGAGTTTCTCTAATGAACCTTAGCTGTATACGAGTCCAGTCATGAACAAAAGTTTGATCTAATGTAGCTGTTTTGGGAGATAGATTTGGACACGTAGCACATGTCTCAGAACCTGGATCAACCCCATCCGTCTTATCCTTACAAGAAAAAACAAGAACTGTAAAAATTAAAAAAAGTAGGTTCAACAATCTAATCCTCATAATGTTATTCTTTGTCACTGCATTATTCTTCGCAGGAAGTAACTTTAACAATCCTATATTTTTAATTCGAAATCAAAAATCTTAATCAATAATAGTTTACAAAGATCAAAATCAGTGCCAAGCTTTAAAAAACAAAAAAAATGTGCGAAAAACAGCTAACAAAACCAGCCACAATTATAAGTACCATCGAAAGATGGCAGTTGATAAAAGACGATAAATTTTACGTGTCTATGGACTCTGCTCTAATTCCTAATGTAAGCAAAAGCTTAAGCACTTAGCATAACACTATTTGTCATAATCAAAGTATCAACTTCCTTGTTTCTGACATAAAATTTTTCTAAAATATTTTGAAGATAAAAAGTAAATTTCCTAGTAATTTTTGATTATTGGACTGCCAAATTAGTGAATATTTATAAAAAACAATGTATTAAAGAATAATAAATTCGTTTTATTAATGTTTTTACTTACATATACTTATAAAATTTCTTACCCATTTGTTGGTGGATATTTATTAAGTTAGTATATTCACAATCTCAACCTCAAAAATAACACTATGCCGAGTACCGTTAAAACTCTACTTTCTCGTAAGTCCTTAAAAGGTGTAATTTCGATAAAACCAGACAGTACTGTCTTAGAAGCTCTAGAAGTAATGGCTCAATACAATGTAGGAGCTCTTTTAGTCATGGAAAATGAAAAGCTGCGAGGTATTTTCTCAGAACGTGATTATGTCAGAAAAGGAATCATTCAAGGTCGAAAAGCAAACTCTACTCAGATCAAAGAGCTTATGACTCATAACGTCATAAGTGTAAGCTCTGATATGAATGTCAAAGATTGCATGGAGATAATGAGTGCTCGAAAATTTAGACATTTACCCGTCATTGATGATGAAATAGTGATGGGAATTCTGAGCATTGGGGATATAGTTACTGCTGTTTTGAACGATCAAAAACAACATATTAACTACTTAGAAAATTACATTGCTAGCTAAAGCAATATTTAAGAAACTACTACGCCAAGCATACCGCTGAGTTTTGACTTAATCTTAATCTTTTTTTCTAGTTGACTCAGTAATATCTCAAAATCTTCTGGTGAAGCATCATCCAACTCCTCAGAGATCTTATCAATCTCCTTGGATATGTTTTCTATACGTATCCTCAAAATAACGTTTTCGGGCTTTTCAATTATTAAGTCCGCGGTTTCAGATATTAGAATATCATGCTTTACCCAATTTTCGCTAAGCTCGTGATTGGGATTCTCCCAAGCAAATGCTAATTTCCTGATCGCTTCTTCAGAATGGGATGTAAAGTATTTGACCGATGGCACATCCCCCTTCTCTACTAGAGCTTTATACTCTGAATAAATCTTTGCATAGAGCTCGTTCACAAAAATTATATCCTGAGTTTCTTGAAAAATATACGTAGCAAAATAGATATTTTCTTGGGTTTCACTATCCTCCGCTAATACCCTATCTCCAAACAAAACCAAGGTTTGTACGAGTGATTCTTCTTGTACCTCCATCTTGTTTACTGGTTCAAAACCTGAATTTAAAACTACTGGATTATACCCTCTTGAATCGACATCCTGTCTACCACCATCTAGCCTATTGGATTGTGACGGAGAAATTTTAAGAAGTTTATTACCCTCGACCAACAATATGTTCTCGTCTACCCCCAAAAGTTTGGAAACCTCTTGAAAAAACACAGATCGTTTGACAGCACTAGGAATCTTGACAATTGACTCTACTAAATCTTGAATCAAAGCAGCTTTCTTAATAGGATCATCTCCTATATCTTGTAGTGATATTTCGGTTTTAAATCGAATAAAGTCCTTTTGATTCTTCTTTATGTAATCTTTAAATGCTTCTCCTCCTACTTTACGAATATACGAATCTGGATCATCTCCATTTGGAAAAACAACAGATTTTACATCCATTCCTTCTTCCAAAATGATATCGATACCTCTAAGCGAAGCTTTTATGCCCGCATTGTCACCATCATAAAGCACAGTAATATTGGGAGTAAATCTACGTATCAACCGTACCTGATCAGGAGTAAGAGAAGTACCCGAAGACGCCACTACATTGTAAATCCCAGCTTGATGTAATGACACAACATCCGTATAACCTTCTACCAAAAAGCAATCGTTCAAGGTTCGAATTTCACCCTTAGCTTGATGTATACCGTAAACAATATGCGACTTACTATATACTTCCGTCTCGGGAGAGTTGATATATTTGGGAGCTTTGGGATTGAGCTTTAATATTCTGGCACCGAATGCTATGGGCTTGCCTGCAGTATTGTGTATCGGAAATATAACACGCCCTCTAAATCTATCTAGAATATCACCATCTTCTTTCTTAGAAATCAACCCCGCACTAAGTAGTACATCCTCCGAAAAACCCTTCTGTATGGCCAACTTATAAAAATCATTCCTAGAATCTGGGGCATAGCCCAACTTAAAGGTTTCAATTTCTTGTTTTACAAATCCACGCTCAGCAAAATAGGTCCCTCCAATACTTTTACCTTCATCCGTATGAAGAAGATTTTCAATAAAATAATCTTGTGCAAATTCTAGTACAATAAAAAGACTTTCACGTTTAGAAAAATCCTCCAAATCCTTGGACGTCATTTCCTTTTCTACAATCTCAATACTGTATTTTTTTGCCATCCACTTGAGTGCTTCGGGGTATGAAAGCCCCTCTAGCTCCATAACAAAGCCTATTGCATCTCCACCCTTACCGCAACCGAAACACTTATAAATCCCTTTAGCAGGAGACACTTGAAAAGAAGGGGTTTTTTCATTATGAAAAGGGCAACAAGCTATAAGTCCTGATCCACGCTTTTTGAGGCTTACAAAATCACCAACAACTTCCACTATATCAGCGGCTGCAAGAATTCGTTGAACGGTATCATTTGGAATCATATAGTAAAGGTAATCGCAAAACTAACAACTTCAAATGAGGGAAATAAAATTTGAAGAGTTTAGCAATCCCATTCAATGTTTATTGTCCTCTGGCGGAAATGGATCATTTCCATAACTATTTTTATTTTGAATTCTACCATCCTTACCCAAAATGGTTAATTCTGACTGTTGATTTTTAGCGATCTCTTTTCCGATTTTTAAAGCATCTTTCTTTGTATGAGTTTTTACGGTCAACTTGGTGCTTCCTTGACCTTTTACCCCCCAGCCATCTTTGGTCGGCACAACGTATTGATTTTTACCTTTTGCCATTATTTACCTATTTAAAATTAACTGTAATTCTTGTTTTATCAATATCTTCTTTGTCGTTCTTATGATACAATTCTATGAACGTAATTTTCTGTTGATCAGGAAAATGAGCATAAATTAATCTTAATCCTGAATTTACTCCTCTTCCTTTTAATGACTTGCAAGCAATCTTCTTAACCTTAATTATACAGGTTTCTAGAGCCAAGTTATCTATACGAAAACTAAACGGTGGTCGGTCTTCGGGTGTAACTTCCAACACTCGTTTAACGACTTCTAAATCGTCATTTAGCGTTCTATATTTTTTTAAAAGGTTCTTCAAATCCTTTTTAAAATCGATTAATTCGTCAAAAATCATGCGTCATCCCCATAGTTTCTTACTGAGAAAGGAGCATCTCTATAAAAAGCTAATTCATAATTTATTTCTTCCCCTTCTTTTGAAGCAAGCCAAGGTATATCCCTATGAGAATAGTTACTGATTGCGGTAGCAGACCAATCACTCATTTGTTCTATAACCCTGTCAATAATTTCTTTTTCACTTGCCCTTAATCCCGTTAAATCAGCTTTCACTAGAGGCAAATAACGCGTTTGAGGATAACCGTGATATTCTGTTTTGACTCTTTGTAACTGGCCTTTTTTAATCATTTGTCCGATAATTATATCTAATTTTTGCGGAACTGGCCCATATGGCAATTTGCGATATTTAGCACCTGTTAAATGTTCCTCATACGATTCATAATAATTGAAGTCCGAAAAATAAAGCAGCTTATAAAGAACTGTTTCTCCAACATTTGGTTTACCTGCACAACGCTCTAGGATATACAATAAGACATTTTTGAACTTGCTGATTTGTAGTGTTGGCACAGAAATACGTTCTTCTTCTTTCTTTACCTTTTTTTCTTCTTTGCCTTCAACCTCTTTACTGACCGAGAAGTTCTTAGACATAAAATCATCTAGTGAAAACTCTAAAATCAAAGATATTTTTTGCAGTTCAAGAATATCAACGCTTCTGTTACCTAACTCAATTTGAGCTAAAGATGGTCGGGAAATTTTTATACTTCTAGCTAAATCTTCCTGTGACAACCCCTTCATTTTACGAAGTTCAGTAATCCTATGACCTATTTGCTTTTGTGATAAATTCATCTCAATTTATTTTTCACTATTTAATCAAACAAAAATACATTATGTTTGATTATAAAACAAATAATAGTTCTATTATAAAACATTATTACAATTATATAATAAAAAATCATATAACCTGCAAGCACATCTAAAACCCAAACAAGCTAGACCGTGAAATACCCGACAAATATCAATAATAAACAACTCTAACGCTATTTAAAACTTAGAGGGTCACAAATAGGTCAAAACCTTGAATTCATTATATTCATAAAAATAACTTATCCACAAAAACACAACTTATCTACATTGTTTCCACAGCACCCGAAACCTCACATTTATTGGTTATCTTTGTTGGCTTTAAAAATTACTACATGGGAAAAATAATATCCATCGTCAATCAAAAAGGTGGCGTCGGAAAAACAACCACGGCCATTAACCTATCTGCTTCTTTGGCGGTTTTGGACTATAAAGTACTGATAATCGATACAGATCCACAAGCCAATGCAGGATCGGGAATTGGTATTGACTCCAAAGAATACGAAAACAATATTTACTCAGCTCTTACAAGCAATACCCCAATAAAAGATTGTATAATACAATCCAAAATCCCCAATCTTGACATTGTACCTAGTCACATTGATTTGGCTGGATTTGAATTGGAAATAGTAAACCAAGTAGCGAGAGAATATATACTTAAAGAGATCATTGCAGAAGTAAAAAACGAGTATGACTTCATTTTTATAGACTGTTCGCCTTCATTGGGACTTATGGTAATCAACTCTATAGTGGCGTCTGACTCCGTACTTATACCTGTACAATGTGAGTATTTTGCTTTAGAAGGAATCGCCAAGCTGCAGAATACAGTGGAGATCATAAAGAAACGTTTGAACCCCAACCTAGAAATCGAAGGATACGTACTCACGATGTATGATGGACGTACCAATCTCTCTAAAATGGTCGTAGATGATGTAAAGAGATACTTTGAAAAACTGTGTTTCGAAACCATCGTACCGCGTAATGTAAAATTGGCAGAAGCCCCCTCCTACGGCGTACCTGCCCTCCTCATGTTTTCTGGAGATAAAGATCAAGAATTTGATATCAAATTTTTAGAAAACAAGGGAGCTATAAGTTATATAGACTTGGCAAAAGAACTCTTAAAACGTAATAATCTCACGGAAATAAATAACTAGAATGGATAATCGTAAGGGACTCAATTCTCTTCTAAGTGATAGCGACCAAGTTCTAAAAAACAAAATCACTCAGTTCAGTGGCGTCATGGAAGTAGATATAAATCTACTGGACGTTGGACCTCAACAACCACGAACGATTTTCGAAGAAAGTCTAATAGAGGAACTTTCTGCATCTATAAAATTACACGGACTCATACAGCCCATCACAGTTCGTACGAAAGAAAACGGGCGTTTGGAAATTATCTCTGGAGAAAGGCGATTTCGTGCCTCACGCATGGCGGGATTAGAAAAAATACCAGCCTATATTCGCCACGTAGACGATAGGCAGTCACTAGAGATGGCTATTATAGAAAACATCCAGCGTGAAAACCTAAACCCCATCGAAATTGCCCTGTCTTTTCGTAGAATGTTAGAAGAATGTGACCTCAAACAAGATCAACTTGCCGATAGAGTAGGCAAAAGTCGCCCTGCTGTAGCCAACTTCCTTAGACTTCTTCAGTTACCCACCGAAATACAGTCGGGACTTATACTCGGTGTCATCTCCATGGGTCAGGCAAAGCCTTTGATATCCGTTACAGATGGTGGGGCACAAATGGACATTTACCATAGAATACTGGATGAGCAATTGAGCACACGTGAAATAGAAGCTCTCGTAAAACGCGGCAATAGATTTGAAGCAGAAGCAAACCCCATCGATATCTTCAAAGAAGACATGAGAATAGAAGAACTTACCCTCAAAGGTAAAACCAAAGCACCTATCAGCTTCCAGATACAAGATGTAAACAAAGGCAACATCCGAATAAAGTTTGGATCTGCCGATGAACTAGAAGAAATAATCAGCAATCTCCTAACGATATAGTATTTGCAAAAAACGGGCTCTACTTTGCTAAAAATAACCTTTTGAATAAAACTAAACGCAAACCTTTTTTTATTGCCTCAAATTCAAGAAAAAAGCCCAAATTTTCGTTTTTTTTCACTAAATTTGTAACAACCTATTTAGAGTGAAAATAGGCCTAAGAAAAACAACATTTCAACGCATATCCTTGTACTACGTATCACCCCTATTATATGGCAGACGAACAAAGTAAGAAAGATTACTCAGCAAACAATATTCAAGTATTAGAAGGCCTAGAGGCTGTAAGAAAAAGACCCGCCATGTATATTGGCGATATTGGATTTAAAGGTCTTCATCACCTAATCTGGGAAGTTGTAGACAACTCGATAGATGAAGCCATGGCTGGCTATTGCAATACTATACATACTACCATCCACGAAGACAACTCCGTATCCGTAAAAGATAACGGTAGAGGTATTCCTACAGGATGGCATGAAAAAGAACAAAAATCTGCTCTTGAAGTCGTAATGACTGTACTACACGCTGGCGGAAAATTTGACAAAGACACCTACAAGGTATCGGGTGGTCTCCACGGTGTGGGGGTGTCTTGCGTGAATGCCCTATCTACGGTTCTACATGTAGAGGTACACAGAGAAGGTAAAAAATTTGAACAAGAGTACAATATAGGAAAGCCCGTGTATGCCGTTCGGGAAATTGGAACTACGGATTACAGAGGCACCATCGTGCATTTCCACCCAGACGCTTCTATCTTTCAGGTTACAGAGTATAAATATGAAACAGTAGCGAATCGTCTAAGAGAGTTGTCGTTTTTAAATAAGGGAATCAAGCTTACTCTCACAGACATGCGAGATCTAGATGATGATGGTAAGCCCAAATTCGAAGAATTCCTTTCTGAAGGCGGTCTTACTGAATTCGTGACATATTTAGATTCGGGTCGTGACAAGCTTATTCCTGCACCCATGCATATGGAAGGCGAGCGTGACGGTGTACCTGTAGAGGTCTCCATGATTTACAACTCAAGCTATACCGAGAATGTAAGCTCGTTTGTCAACAACATCAACACACCTGAGGGCGGCACACACGTGTCTGGTTTCCGTATGGCACTTACGCGTACCCTCAAAACCTATGCAGATAAATCGGGGCTTTTAGCCAAAGAAAAAATAGAAATTTCGGGAGACGACTTCAGAGAAGGTCTTACGGCTGTTATCTCTGTAAAGGTTGCAGAACCTCAGTTTGAGGGACAAACCAAATCCAAGTTGGGCAACTCAGAAGTCACTGCCGCAGTAAGTGGTTGTGTGCAAGAAATGCTCGAAAACTACCTAGAGGAGAATCCAAAAGATGCCAAAACTATAGTTGACAAGGTCATTCTTGCCGCCAAAGCTCGTATCGCAGCCAAAAAAGCACGCGAAATGGTACAACGTAAAAACGTACTCATTGGCTCAGGACTCCCTGGAAAACTCGCCGACTGTGCCGAATCTGACCCTAAACTGTGCGAAGTATATTTAGTAGAAGGAGACTCAGCAGGTGGCTCTGCTAAACAGGGAAGAGATCGTAACTTCCAAGCCATCTTACCATTGAGAGGTAAAATCCTCAACGTAGAGAAAGCTCAAGAATACCGTATCTACGAAAACGAAGAGATCAAAAATATCTTCACCGCACTCGGTGTACAAAAAGGAAAAGACGGCGACGAAAAAGCCCTCAACCTAGATAAGCTGCGTTATCACAAGATCATCATCATGACCGATGCCGATATTGACGGTAGCCATATTCGTACGCTTATCCTTACGTTTTTCTACCGTTTCATGCGTGAAATCATCGAAAACGGATATCTATACATAGCTCAGCCACCCTTATACCTTATCAAAAAAGGAAAAGAGGAGGAATATTGCTGGACAGAGGAGCAACGCCAAATCGCCGTAAAACGTATGGCAGGAGCTGGAAAGGAAGATTCTGTAGGTGTACAACGCTACAAAGGTCTCGGAGAAATGAACCCCGAGCAACTTTGGGAGACCACCATGAAGCCCGAAAAACGCACGCTTAAGCAGGTAACGATAGAGTCTGCTACCGAAGCCGACCACCTGTTCTCGATGCTCATGGGTGATGAAGTCCCTCCTCGCAGAGAGTTTATTGAAAAGAATGCCAAATACGCAAACGTAGACGCATAAACATCAAACAGCCGTCCCTTGGGGCGGCTGTTTTTTTAGTTTCAATTAACCCGTTTTTTGGAAAAACCTGGTAAACAAGGGCGGCTGTTTTTTTACCCACTCAGTTTTAAAATTACAGGACAAACCCCTCTGGGTTCTCTTGTCTCTCCTTTTAGGCCAGACCCCGGGGCATCCCTTTTGCGAATATCTTTGTCAAAAAAGTGTCCGATACATCGAGCCAAAATAAACACCTAAAATCTTTATCTTTGCAAAAAACAAGTTCACTGGTATAATAATATGTCTGACCAAATACTTATCGTCAACAACCAAGACGAAAAACCCCTTAACAAGACCCAAAAGTCTTTTAATGACAATATCAAAAAAATACATACCCTCAAAGAAACATTACAACAACACACTACTCTTTTTGAACTTGCTAGAACAAAAATAATCAAGGAATTATCCCCAATCGAACGCAAAAATCTAGAAGCACACCTGCAGTTAACACACGTCTTTGACAGCCATTATGAGGATAAATTTTTCAAGAAAAAAGAAAAAGAAAAACTAGCCGATATTGTTTACAATAGATGCTCAGATTTGATGGGCAAATTGGAAGATGAGAGCTTAGAAGAACTGTATGAAAAGTATGAGGAAATCCTAGGACTGAGCGAAGAGGAAGAGGACGACGAATACAGTGAAACAGAAGAATCTGAACTTATGAAAAATATGCTAGAAAACATGTTTGGCATAGACCTAAAAGACACAGAAATAGACCCCAATGACTTAGAAGGCATCGAGAATACGTTACGAGAAAAATTGGATGCCCAGCAACCACAGAAGAAAAAGACAAAAAAACAACTCGAAAGAGAAGAAAAACAAAAAGAAGAGGAACTCAACATAAGCAATGCCGCTAAAGCGATCTACAAAGAACTCGTAAAGGGATTCCATCCCGACAGAGAGCAAAACGAAGCCGAAAAACTCCGTAAAACTGAAATCATGAAACGCATTACGGCTGCATATAAAAAAGACGACCTATATGAGTTACTGAACCTTAAAATTGAGCTACTCGGCAAAGAACTCAGCGGCCTAACAACACCCGACGCCGAGCTCAAATACTACAACAAAATGCTACGTGAACAAATAAAAGAGCTCGAAACGTCTCTGTGGCAAGTAAGCCAAGAAGCCAACCACCTGTTTCCTCGGCAGCGGTACGACTTTTTCTATATGTACGGCAAAGACCCCAAGAAGCTAGACACCTACATACGTACTGAGCATAACCGAATAAAGAAATCAAACAAAGAGCTCGAAGACGAAATCATAGCCCTCAAAAATAAAGAATATGCACGCGTATTCCTAAAAGACTACGAAATAGACGACTACGATGACTTTTATAGGTGAGGAATTTTTATTTTACTCCTGTTAAATTCTAGCTATCAGACAACGTTTCGAAAAGAAACAAAAACCTATTTTGGCTCCGTTATTTTCTTCTTCGATTTGTTGGAAACTCTATTGTAGTCAAGACATACATTCATAAAGTATTCAAAGTCTTTTTTACCTACAAAACCTTCTGGATGAATGTAGCAGTACCCTTTATACTCTTTGCCTTTCATCAGCATTGTTTCGTATCCATTTCGTTCTGAGAGCTCTTCTTGTAAATTGGGGTCAAATCGTAAAATTAAACGTTGCCCACTGATGCATATACATGTTTTCCCATTTACCATAAAGTTTAAAACCGCAAACATTTCTTTCTCTTCAATTTCTACATTGGGAATCTCTGAAAGAAACTCCCTGACTCTATTTACTAGATTGATATCGTAAGCCATAAAACTATAGACTACTTCCGTGAATGAAGTCCGACCGTATTGCCTTCTGTATCCACAAATATGGAAACAAAGCCAAACTCCCCAATAGGCATTTTAGGTTGTATAATTTTGCCACCCGCTTTCTCTATCCTATTTTCTTCCGAAATACAGTCTTCGGTTTGAAAATATATGATAGTACTATTACCGGGCATCATATCTACTTTTTCTACCAAGGCCCCAGAAATATTGGAGCCTTCGTGATCAAAAGGAAAAAGTGATTGCTTTCCCCACTCAATCGGAAGATCCGTAAGTTGCAGATTGAATACGGTTTCATAAAATGTTTTTGCTCGGTCCATGTTGGATACGTAAATATCGAACCAACCCACTGGATTTACATTTGCCATTGTTTACATAATAAAAGTTTTATTGCAAAATTGCATCACAAAACTATTGCGGTAGAAAATAGCAAAATTGTAAAAATGAGACAAGGTTACGATTTACCATCAAAAATCAATGACATTCTTAAATCTTCTCCGTAAAATTCTTTGGGTGTTAATCCCGTAAACTCCTTAAAGTCCTTGATGAAATGGGCTTGATCAAAATACTCATTTTCATAAGCCAAATCAGTAAGGCTTGTAACTTTTGTAGTCAATAATTTTTTCAAAGTAGCTTGTATCCGTATGGTCTTGGAAAGCTGCTTGGGACTTAGACCAATCGCAGACGAAAATTTACGCACCAATTGCCTACGATTAATATTATTTTGTTCTGAAAGGTTATTGACAGAAAACTGTCCATTAGCACTCAAAATAGTCTCAACGGTTGATTTTACAACATTGTCAATGATTTGTTTATCAGTCAAACGCTTTAACAAAAAGGCCTCAATAAGACCTATTCTTTCTGAAGTAGAATTTGCATTCAAGACTTTCTGTCCTATTTCTTCCCCATCTTTTCCAAATAATTTATCCAAAGAAACAGCCGTATTCTCCATCTCTTTTATTGGGATGGTTGTAAAGGGCAAAAAACCATTGGGATGAAACCGCACCACAAAAGAACCTGTGATTCCAAGAGGCTCCACTACATACGGCTGTGTCAATTGCCCTATTAAAAAGCATTTGGGCAAGACTATACTTTCTACATTGCTGAGATGATGCTTGTATGTATCTCCGTAATGAAAAATCAACTTCATGGTCCCATCAGGAACAATCGTGTTTTTTAGAGGGGTACTTTCTGGAGTACCTTCTAATGTCCAGTAGCATTTGACAAATTCCGCCAATTCGATACGGGGTTCAAATATTTCTGGCTTCATTGAAAGGTCATTTTTTTTAAAGAAAGTATTTTCACAATAAATGCTAACAACTATTTATATAAAAAAGGTATTCAAATGTACACACTGTTTACGAAAAGACCAGAGTTGATAAGAACACTATTGAAAATATCATTATTTTACCGGCAACCCAAATCTATAACTTGTAGAAATTATACAGAGACACATTACTATCATCGGTCAAGTACATTTCACACCTTTTCAACACACTCAAAACTCATGTAGCCTATTTTTTTAGCATACATTTGCTTAAATATTTAGCATTTTTGTACAACTTGGTTTTTGATCCATTAAGTTTAGGGTATAAATTTCGGATCGGTGAAAAAAATCAGCAAAAACATAGCACATCTCAGGCACCTCAAAGGGGTATCACAAGAGTATTTAGCCACAGAGCTCAATATCACACGCTCGCGTTTGAGCTCATGGGAAGAGCACCGAGCCGAGCCCCCCATTGATCTTATCATTCGCTTGTCTGAATATTTCAACGTATCGGTAGACTCCCTCGTGAAGATAGATCTCACCAAGGTACAAGATCTCAGAGATCTCCTCAAGATAGGTGGCAACCGCATTCTTTTCCCCGTCATGGTCGATACCGAAGGCCGCGATTTGGTAGAGCTCGTACCTGTACGTGCCTCAGCAGGATACCTGCAGGGGTATAGCAACGATGAGTTTATCAGCAATCTACCCAGAATCTCTCTGCCCATTGATGGCCCTGGCAAATACCGAGGCTTCCCGATACAAGGTGACTCCATGCCTCCCCTGCAAACGGGCTCTTATGTGGTAGGGCAGTTTGTGGAAGAAATCAAAGACATCAAAAACGGCAAAACCTATGTGGTACTTACCCAGCAAGACGGTCTGGTATACAAACGCCTCTACAACAAGTTAGACGAAGACGGACACATCCATCTCCACTCCGACAACAAGGCCTACCAAAGCTACCAACTCCCACCCGAGGAAATATTTGAAATCTGGAGCTTTGTATGCAGCATACACATGAGCGATAGTCCTATCTCAGACCTCCTATTTGCTGCTATCCAAAATCTACAAGCCGATATGGCAGAGCTGAAGGCGGTGAAATAAATTCTGAGTACCTAGTCGATAGTCATTAGTCTTTTAGATGACAGTCCACACCTAAATTCGATTAACCGTTTTTCTACTTCATCTTAGCATACCCCCAGAAACACCTAGCCAAAAACCACTACCATTCTATTCTACCATCTGATATCTGACATCTATTTTGTCCATGCCTAAATAGGGTTGACCGTTTTTCTACTTCATCTTAGCATACCCCCATAAACACCTAGCCAAAAACCACTACCATTCTATTCTATCATCTGATATCTGACATCTATTTTGTCTATGCCTAAATAGGGTTGACCGTTTTTCTCATAATAAGTAATTAATCCATAGTATGTGGCTCCCTAGAGTATATTATGTACAACATTTAGGACGACTACCTAAAAACCAAAACTTACACCATAAGCCCACACTACTAATCAATTCTGATTGGTAGCATCTACATACTGATCCTCAAACCGGAGGTGTTTTACAGATGCTCCACTATTGGCAAGTTCATTGAGTGCTTCTATGCCTAAGTCTAGATGGGTTTCTACATAACTGGCGGTGACTTTTTTGTCACTAGCTTCTGTTTTTACACCATCGGGCTGCATGGGATTGTCAGATACGAGTAATAGAGCCCCATGGGCAATGGAGTTTACAAAGCCCACGATAAAAATCGTGGCGGTCTCCATGTCTATACCGATTGCCCTTATCTCCCTCAAATACTCCTTAAACTTATCGTCATGCTCCCACACCCTTCGGTTGGTGGTATAAATTGTACCCGTCCAATAATCCAAATTTCGTTTTATGATGACTTCAGAAACTGACCGCTGTAACCGAAACGACGGCAATGCGGGTATCTCTGGGCGGGCATAGTCATTACTCGTACCATCTCCTCGTATGGCTGCGATAGGCAGGATAAAATCGCCTAGCTCTGTGATCTTTTTTAGCCCCCCACATTTACCTAAAAACAAGACCGCTTTGGGCATAACTGCCGTGAGTAAATCCATGATGGTAGCCGCTACTGCAGACCCCATACCAAAGTTTATAATCGTGATATTTCCATAAGATGCGGTTTGCATGGCCGAAGAAGTTCCTTTGACCTCCACGTTGTATCGTTTGGCAAACATATCTACGTAGTTTCTGAAGTTTGTCAGTAGTACGTACGGACGAAACTCCTCCAAAGGTGTACCCGTATACCGAGGAAGCCAATTTTTTACTATTTCCTCTTTAGAATTCATATATTTGTGGTGTTAATTATGTATTGATCTGAAGATACAACCATTTGAGGAAAGAATCGTTTTCGAAAATGAAAAACTATATATAGTTGATCCTATACGCAAAAAGAAAATCCTACTCACTCCAGAGGAGGAAGTTAGACAAAAACTCTTAGATTACCTGATCTTTGAACAAAACATATCCAAAAATCTTATAACAGTAGAGACGGGGCTTCGATACAATAAACTCAACAAACGAACCGATATACTCATTTATTCCCGGCTGGGACAGCCATGGATGCTCGTAGAATGCAAGGCGGCTGGGGTCAAAATAGCATCTGATACGCTTAGACAGATCAGCATATACAACACTACCATTAAGGCTCCCTACTTGCTTATTGCTAACGGACAAAAAATGTTTCTTTTCCGCAAAAAAGAAAATGCCGAGACCTATGAACAGATCTCGACATTTCCAGAATATCCTGCTTAGTATAATCTTACAAACCAAATTCCCTAGCTATTCCTGCTACTTTAGCTTCTAATTTTACCCAGGTAGCATCAAAATCCTCTTTCTTTTTGAGTGGCTCTTTCACGCCTACATAAAACTTGATTTTAGGCTCCGTACCCGAAGGTCTACAAGTAAATTTAGTACCATCCGCCGTAAAAAACTGGATAACATTGGATGACTCAATACCTAATTTACCCGATTCTATAGCTGTGGTAGTTCCTGCTTTGAAATCTTTACGAAGCAGTTGCCCATAATCATCTACACGTATTACTTTAGAACCTCCAATGGTTTCAGGTGGATTCTCCCTGAAGTCTTTCATCATGGCCTGAATCTCTTCAGAACCCGATTTGCCTTTTTTTGTTACAGAAATTAGTCCTTCGTAGTAGAAACCGTATTTTTGATACATCTCGGCTAAAAAATCAAAAAGCGAAATGCCTTTATGCTTGGCATAGGCTGTAAGTTCTGCTATCATAGCACAACTAGCGATGGCATCTTTATCTCGTACTTTATCACCAATAAGATATCCATAACTTTCTTCTCCCCCACCAATAAACGTTTCTTCTCCTTCAAGCTCACGAATAACCTGAGCGATGTATTTAAAACCTGTAAGCGTATTATAGCATTTTACTCCTGCTTTTTCGGCCATGGCATCAATAAGATCGGTAGTTACGATGGTCTTGGCTACATACTCTTTCCCTTGTAGTTTTTTGGCCGATTTCCAAGCTTTCAGCAGGTAGAATATAATAAGACTAGCGGCCTGATTCCCGTTAAGTAACACCCATTCTCCTTTCGGATTTTTTACACCCATTCCCACTCGATCCGAATCAGGATCGGTGGCTATCACTAAGTCAGCGTCGATTTGTTTAGCTTTGTTGAGAGCCAATGTCATGGCTTCTTTTTCTTCGGGATTAGGGTAGATCACCGTTGGAAAATTTCCATCGGGTTTGGCTTGTTCCTCTACAATCACCACATTTTCAAAACCAAGAGCTTTGAGTGCAGGTGGCACCATAGTAATACCTGTACCATGGATAGAACTGAAAACTATTTTTAAATCCTTTTGCTTTTTGATTATTCTTGGTGCTACTGCAATACTTTTTACAGCTCTGAGGTATCTTGAATCTAAGAAAGGTTGTATTTTTTTAATACGCTTTTTCACACCTTTGAACTTCACCTCCTTGATATTGGCAATGGCGTTTACCTCATCTACTATGCGTTTATCATGAGGGGCCACAACTTGTGAGCCGTCGTTCCAATATACTTTGTATCCGTTATACTCTCTAGGATTGTGCGAAGCTGTGATCACGATACCTGCATGACAGCCCAACTCTCGCACCGTAAAAGACAATTGGGGCGTAGGACGCAGCTCTGGGTACAAATGCACCGTTATACCGTTTGCTGAAAGCACATTGGATGCCACCTGTGCAAACTCTGGTGAAAAATTCCGGCTATCGTATGCAATTGCAACTTTTATGTCTTGCCCAGCAAACACTTGATTCAGATAATTGGCTAATCCTTGCGTAGCAGTACCTACTGTATAGATGTTCATGCGGTTTGACCCAATACCAATTTCCCCACGCATACCTCCAGTTCCAAACTCTAAGTTTTTGTAAAACGCATCTGTAAGGAGTGCTACCTCCTGCTTTTCTAACATTTGATTTATAGCCGCTTTGGTATCTGTATCATACCGTCCTCTTAGCCATTTAGAAATATTCTGCTTTGCCGTTTTGTCAAGTTTCAAAGTATTTGCCATTGTGTTTATATTTTTAAAATAAAAGGACTTATACATTTCTATATAAGCCCTTTTATATAAGTTTATTATCCATCTTAATGATGCTCTGCGTTTTCTTTATCATATCCATTGGCAAAAATCAATATCATTATGATAGTGCCTACCACAAAAGTAAATACATCACCAAAGTATCCAAGAATACTCAATATCAACAAAAAAACTGTAATTTTAAGCCAAGCTGGAAGAGTAGAATGCGACATTTCTTAAATTTTTATTCAAAAATAATTCAAAAAAGAACACAAATCAATCCTTGGAGACGGAATAATTTGATTATTTGCTTATTGGGGTGTTGGATCGTTACGAATTTATATGCTCAGTCTGAAGACAGCTCATACTACCTGATGCCTACGGAGCGTACATTTGAAAGTGATCATGTTACATTACCAAGCCTCCAAGCCCAAACCAACAAATTGTATTTGTTTGGAGTAGCAGGCTTTGAAAAAGATCTCAAAACATCCATTAGCGAATCTTTTACCCCGCGTGAATCACGTACATTCATTGATGAGTTTTATGAATTAGGTATTGGATTTAATAAAAACCAAAAGCACTTTTTTGAAACAGGGTATATGTATTATTCATTCACACTGCACAGCGACCAAAACATAGGATTAAATTTCTTTCAAAAAACATCCCTACATTATATTCCCATTCGATACAAATATCGACTTTTTTGGATGGAAAAAATTACGAAAAATGTACAACTAAATTTAAATTTTGGAATTTCTATACCTATTTCTAGCAGTAATTATTACAGTCGAACAGATAGTATTTTGACTAACCCTCGTTTACCTCCCCCTCTGAAATATAAAATTGATTATTCTAATGCAAAAAACCCCTTGTTTTTTCAATCTGGTATAGAAATACACGGTAAAATAAATTCACATTTAAGTCTCGAACTCTTTTGGAGAGCGTCTTTAAAGAAGAGTGGTTTTTTAACAAACAACCTCTCGATTATTTATTTCGATGGTAAAGTAGAAAGAAACAGAGTAACCCTTAAGAGTTTAGGCTTTGATTTTGGACTGAAATTGATTTACAATCTGATGAAAATTCAAAAATTTGAATTAAAATCTGATTAAAATCTAACATTTGTTTAGGAAAATACGTTTCGGTCTTATACATTGGTGGTATAATTTTGTTTAACTCCTTAATTTCTAAACAATGAGTAAATTTGAAGAATGTGTATCTTTATACAAAGCACAAAACAAGGAACTTGGTCTTGGACTAGACGACTCTTTTTTAACGGCAGTTGCTAAAGGCTTGGGACCCTCTATTTACAACAATGACTCTTCACGTGTTTCTGGATCTGATAAAACAGAACTAGATAGAGTAAAGAGCAATTTTCTTATCAAAAAGTTAGGACTGAAAGACGGCCCTGAACTTGACAAAGGTATTGCAGAGGTTATGGAAAAGTTGGGTAGTAGCAATAGAAACAAATACAGAGCTGTGGTATATGCTCTTCTTGCCGTGAAATTTGACAAGCAGAAAGTATACGCATAATTTTTGTTCTGGCCGATAGTAAACCCTGTGATAGCTGTCACAGGGTTTTTTGATTTTAATAAGGACGATTTGAATTTTTCTGATATTTTAAACCATTCCCTTTTATACATAAAATTTAGAAACCTTACTACGAATTTATTTCTGTAATTTTGCGAAAAAATAAATTCTTAACGTGGAAACCCATACGGAAAAAAGGTATTTTATTATCGACTTTGATAGTACAATCACGAAAGTAGAAGGCCTAGATCAGCTTGCCATAATTGCCTTGAAAGGCAACCCAGAAGGCAAAAGTATTGCTGAAAAGATTAAGTCTATTACAGACCTAGGCATGAATGGTGAAATTTCTTTTTCTGAAGCCATCCAAAGAAGAATAGCCCTTCTCAAGGCAAATAAGAGCCATATAGATACCCTCGTAGAATTCTTAAAAAATAACATTACGGACTCATTTGAAAGAAACAAGAGTTTTCTTCAGCAATATGCTGATCAAATAATAATAATCTCAGGGGGGTTTGTAGAATTTATAAATCCAGTTATTGAGTTTTTAGGTCTTAAAACCGAAAACGTTTACGCCAATAGTTTTGTGTTTGATAGCAACGATGATATTATCGGAATTGATCAATCCAATCCGCTAGCAAATAGCGGAGGTAAAATCAAACTTCTGGAATCTCTAAAATTAGATGGCCACATATCGGTCATCGGAGATGGCTACACAGATTATGAACTCAAAAAATCAGGAGAGGCTCATCGATTTTATGCATTTATTGAGAATGTAAAGCGTGAAAATGTTTTACCTGGTGCCGATTTTGTCATCAACTCTTTAGACGAGTTTCTATTTTACAACCAGTT
>JBOFGX010000153.1:0-9196 GCA_051649345.1 Leadbetterella sp.
GGCTATATATTCCCAATATGAATCCAGACGGGAAAAAGGCTTTTAAGATCGGTGAGTGGAACAAATATCGCATAGAGGCAATTGGCAATACTATTCGTACTTTTGTAAACGGAGTACCTGTTTCACACTTGATAGACGATATGACAGCCAAGGGCTTTTTTGGCTTGCAGGTGCATAGTATCTACGGAACGATGAAAGAAGGAATGAAAATCCGCTGGAAGAATATCCGTATACAAACCCAGAATCTTGTACCTACTCCATGGGATAATTGTCCTGTCATAAACCTTACTTCAAATAATCTATCAGATCAAGAAAAATATCAAGGATTCAAGTTGCTTTTTAATGGTCAAAACTTCGATGGCTGGAGAGGTGTAAATAGTGAAAAAATGCCTGATAAAAGGTGGAATGTTGAAAATGGAGTTATTATAGTCAGCCCATCAGATGGCTCCGAAACAGGAAATGATATTGTAACAAACCAAAAATTCTCAGCTTTTGAACTTACTTTTGATTTCAAACTTACAGATGGTGCTAATTCAGGTGTCAAGTATTTTGTGAATGAGGCATTCAACTCCAGTGGAAAATCGGGAATTGGGCTTGAGTTTCAGATACTAGACGATGAAAAACATCCTGACGCGAAATTAGGTGCGGTTGGGAATAGAACCCTAGGAAGTTTGTATGACCTCATACCTTCCTATAAAAATGAAAAGAGATATTCTGTAAAAATTGGCGAATGGAGCTCAGGAAGAGTGATCGTATATCCCAATAATATCGTGCAGCATTGGCTTAATGGCTTTAAAGTGGTTGAGTATGAACGTAAAAGTAATATTTTTGATGCTTTGGTTGCTAGATCCAAATATGAGAAGTTTGATGGATTTGGTAAAAATGATAGCGGAAATATACTTCTGCAAGATCATGGGAATCAAGTATTCTATAAAAATGTGAAAATTCGTGAGTTGAAATAATTCAAAAGTTGAAGTAACATGGAAAATTCTCGTAGAAATTTTATAAAAAAGTCAATTTTTGCAGGTATAGCTACTGGTTTTTCGGCTAAATCCTATGCTAAAATCATAGGTTCTAATGAAAGGATACGTGTGGGTGTAGTCGGTTTTTCAGATCGTTTCAAAACCTCCCTTTTCCCCCCATTCAAAGGCTTGCACAAGTCCATGAATTTTGAAATGGTAGCATTATCTGATATTTGGAACAGACGAAGAGATGAAGGTAAGGCATTTATTGATAAAGAACTAGGTACAAACATACAAGTCTTCAATAACAATGAGGCTTTGTATGATTCTAAAACAGTAGATGCTGTTTTTATTAGTACGGCCGATTTTCAACATGCCGTGCATACAATAGAAGCTGTGAGTGCGGGAATGGATGTATACGCTGAAAAACCACTAGCAGAGACTATGAAAGATGCTCGTGATGTTCTGAAAGCCGTTCAAACGTCAAATCGAATCGTGCAAATAGGTTCGCAAAGAAGAAGTGGAGTAAACTATCATGCAGCCAATGATTTTATAAATTCTGGAAAGTTTGGCTCTATCGTAATGGTAGAACTCATGTGGAATGTAAATCAACCAGGTAGATGGAGAAGGCCAGGACTAGTATCTGGTTTGAAAGAGTCAGACGTAGATTGGAAACGCTTTCTTTGCAATAGACCCGAAGTTCCCTTTGATCCTAGAAAATTTGTAGAATACCGTCTTTTTTGGCCTTATTCGTCTGGGATACCCGGTCAATGGATGAGTCATCAGATAGATACTGTACACTGGTTCTCAGGTCTAACGCACCCAAGAAGCGTCGTAGCGAATGGAGGTATTTACCAATGGAAAGATGGTCGTACCAATCCAGATACGCTCACTGTTGTGTTTGATTATGGTCCTTTCGATGATATGACTAAGGGTTTTCAAGTTCAGTTTACTAGTAGATTCTCGAATTCGGCAGGTGATATCAAAGAATTATACTATTCTAATGGAGGTATGATAAATCTAGACACGAATGAGATTTCCTCAACTGGAGGTCTCAGCTCAAGTTATGCTGAAGTTATGGGAATGAAAGCCAATTTATTGGATACCCAAACCTTGAAAAGTATGGGTAAGGTAGAAACAGGTGCAGTTACTGGCGGAGACGCTTTGACTACGGCCCATGTACAAAATTGGATGGAGTGCCTACGTTCTCGAAAAACACCCAATGCTCCTATAGAAGCAGGGTATCAGCATTCAGTTGCCAATATCATGGCAAATGCAGCTTTTCATTCTGGTCAGAGGGTCACATTTGATGCTAAAAAGCAGGAAGTGTTGGCAGGAGGCAAGCCTTTTAAATTCAAAATGTAAAGCATATTTTTGTAAAGCATTTTGAGCTTACTTTTTTATTATTATTCAAACACCTAAAATGAAACTTAAAATTACTTATTTAGTCTTTCTTTTAACTGGATTTAGTCATCTGCTTTTTTCCCAAATACCTTTTGCTAAATTCACCCTTTCAAATCCTGCTTCAATTGCAAAAAACGAGACGGTGGTTTCAATATCTTGGTCAGACTTGATCCAAAGATTTCCCTCTTTGGATACTTCGAAGATGAAGATTATAGATCTATCAACCAAGAAAGAAGTCGCTTATCAATTAGAAACCTTGGGTCAAGGATCTATCCAAAACGTATTGGTACAGGTATCTATTAAACCCAAATCCAAGATCACATTGGGAATAGTGAAAGCGAAGCCCTCAAATTTTCCAGCTAAGGTTTACGCCCGCTTTGTACCTGAGCGTAAAGATGATTTCGCGTGGGAGAATGATAAAATAGCTTTCAGAGCCTACGGAAAAGCCCTTCAGGGAACTAAAGAGGATGCCTATGGTTTCGACGTATGGGCAAAACGCACCGATCAGATGATTATTAACAAACGTTATAAATTGGCCGATTATCACAAAGATTATGGTGATGGCCTCGACTATTATAAAGTTGGCTATACGCTGGGTTGTGGAAATGCTGTTCCATACATCAATGATTCTATTTGGTATTCAGGCAACTACCAGCGTTGGAAAATCCTTGATAAAGGCCCTTTGCGTACAACTTTTGTTTTAGAACACGATACTTGGAACGCCAACGGAACGAAAGTGAACGTTATTAAAACTATTTCGCTGGATGCGGGCAGCCAATTGAATAAAATGAAAATGCACTTTGAATTTGATTCTGAATCCCTTCCTGTAGTAATAGGTTTAGTTCGAAGAGTAGATCCTGGTACGGTTATGATGGCAGAGCAACAAGGTATACTGGCTTATTGGGAACCAGAACACGGCGAAGACGGCATCTCAGGTGTCGGAGTCATTTATCCAAATGGGAAATCCAAAATGTTTACTCGTAAAAATCAGATTTTAGCTCAAACAATCTTAGATAAAACGGGTAATTTGGAATATTATATGGGATCTGCTTGGAACAAGGCAGGTAAAATAATAAACGCTTCACAGTGGAATCAGTATCTGATGGACTTCAAATTAAATCTTGATTCGCCCGTCCAAATTAGCTTTCTGTAGTTTAGGACAAGCTTTTTTTATTTACTTGCTTCTTTTTTGTCAGATTCAAGATTTTAAAATAAATCATTCTTACATGCGTATTTGTTCGATATCCATTATTTTCCTGTTTATATTCCACAGTGGCTTTTCACAACTTACAAATAGAAACATTCTTGCCAACAAGTATTCTTTAGAGTTTATAAAGCAAAATTTAGTAAAAAAAGCAGATTATAAACCCTATCCCAAAACCTCCGAAGAATGGAAGAAGATCCTTTCAGAGGAACAAATCAAAGAAATAATCCAAGTAGCCGATTCAAAACTCGTTATGTCCCTCGGAGACCTGTCGGGTTCATTAATGATGGAATATAAACGTACGCAAGATCGGGAAAAACACTTTGAGGTTCTTTCAAAAAGATATAATGCGTTGATGCCTTTAATCCTTGCAGAATGTATAGATAACCAAGGTAAATACACGGAACAGATATTTAATATTGTGTGGGCTATATGCGAGCAAAGCTATTGGGGAGTTCCGGCTACAATTTCGAATACCGTATTACCCGATGTAGAAAATCCATTTGTGGACTTGTTTGTAGGTGAAACCGTAGCTATGCTTGCTCTAACAGATTATTTTGTAGGAGAAAAGCTAGATAAAATAAGTCCTTTGATCCGAAAACGAATGTATTATGAATCAAAAAAGAGGGCGTTTGATCCCATAAAAACCCGTCCATTCAGCCATCATTATCTCGTTCGTACTAAAACCACGAACAATTGGAACCCTTGGATTATGTCAAATTTAATATTAGCCAATTTACTATTAGAGAAAAATGATACCCTTCGTGCAGAGAATATAAAGGAGTATTTATTCCATATGGATTTATACCTCAATAGTCTTGGTGAAGACGGTGGTTGTGAAGAAGGACCCACCTATTGGTATGCAGCGGGTGCTTCGGTTTTTGATGCATTGGATATTGTTAAAAAAGCAACAAATAACGCTGTCAACGTGTACGGTGAGCCTCTTATAAAAAACATGGCTTCGTATATTTACAAAGTGTATATATCAGATAAGTATTACGTACCCATAGCCGATTGTGAGCCTAAGTTGTTAAACGAGAACGATGGCATCATGCTTTATAGGTACGGAACATCAATTCAAGATCCAACACTAGCTAAATTTGGGTTGATGCTCGCTCAAGGTCAAAAATTAAAAGGTTTTCTTTCTGCTCGTCACGCTATGCGTAATTTAGATAATTTGATTAGCATTAATAATTTCCCTAACTATAAAGGAGATTATGTAAGTCCAAGCTTTAGCTATATGAAAGATATTCAGTTGGTAACTTCTCAATTTTCTAAATCTATGTTTTTCGCAGCTCACGGCGGTCATAATGCCGAAAGTCATAATCACAACGATATTGGTGATTTTATGATCTATGCAAATGGTGAGCCTGTGATCATAGACGCTGGTAGGGGGAGTTATACAGGTCGAACGTTTTCAAACAAGCGATACGAGGATATTTGGTTCACACGAGCAGATCATCATAATATTCCTATTATCAATGGCATCAGCCAACAGTATGGTAGGGCGTATCAGGCAACGCAAGTTGAAGCCAAGCCAGGTTTATTCAAACTCAGTTTATTAGATGCCTATCCCAAAGATGCAAAAATTATAAGTTGGATTCGAACTATAAAAACCGATTCTATCAAAAGTGTGCTTGAACTTACAGATACGTATCAGCTAGGCGAAGCCAAATCATTGGAGCAGATACTCTTGACTGTATGCAAGGTAGATACTTCACAAGCAGGTAAAATCATATTTTCAACTCCTAAAGGCTTATCGTATCAGTTCGTATATGATAAAAAAGCATGGACCGTTTCCTTGGATTATCCTTCCATGGAAGGACCCGATTTTGGAAGTTTCGCTTGGAAATGGGACCACCAAAAAATAGTTAGAATTCATCTTATACATAAAAACCCTAAACCCAAAGGGTCTTATACATTTACATTTAAACAATAATTATTCAAATGGATTTATTTAGCCTAAAAGGAAAGATAGCCCTCGTTACAGGCTGTAAAAAAGGTATCGGTATGGGTATGGCACTGGGTTTAGCCGAAATGGGTGCTGATATTATAGGTGTATCGGCAAGTTTGGAGCTTTCGGGTAGTGAAATAGAAAAGCAAGTAAATGCACTGGGACGTAAATTCTACGCGTACCAAGCGGACTTTGGCGATAGAAAATCGCTGTATGCGTTTATTGAAAAAGTAAAGTCAGAGCACAATACAATAGATATTTTGGTTAATAATGCAGGTACAATCCTTCGCAAACCTGTAGCAGAGCATCCCGACGAGTATTGGGATTCGGTGATTGAAATCAACCAAAATTCCCAGTTTATCCTTACCAGAGAAATCGGTAAAGAAATGGTGGCAAGAAAAAGTGGTAAAATCATTTTTACGGCGTCATTACTGACTTTCCAAGGCGGAATTACAGTGCCGGGTTATGCTGCCAGTAAAGGTGCTATCGGTAGTCTTACCAAGGCATTTGCCAACGAGTGGGCTTCTCATGGCGTAAACGTAAACGCGATCGCTCCAGGATACATTGCTACAGATAACACAGATGCTCTTCGCAAAGACGCCGATCGTAGTGCCTCTATTTTGAGCAGAATACCGGCTAGCCGTTGGGGAACTCCAGAAGATTTCAAAGGAGCCATCATCTTTTTAGCTTCCAAAGCCAGTGATTACGTGCATGGTACTGTTTTGACTGTCGATGGCGGATGGATGGGTCGCTAATATTTCAATTTTAAAAATTTTACAACCGTTCTTTTTGTTTTAAATCAATAATATGCAACAGAGATATTGCCAAAGTCCTGAAGAAACCAAAACAATGGATTCGCAGGCATTACGAGGTAATTTTTTGATGGAATCTCTTTTTGAAGCCGATCAAATACACATCACCTATACACACTATGACCGTGTGATTTTTGGAGGTATCATGCCTACAAAAGAAGTTCAGTTGGGTAATTATCCCGAACTTCGGGCGGATTATTTCCTAGAACGTCGTGAAATGGGGGTCATCAACCTAGCTGGGGATGGTAAAATCACCGCGGATGGACAAACGTTTGATGTAAGAAAATTGGACTGTGTTTACTTGGGTAAAGGAACGCGATCGGTAAGTTTCCAGAGCAATGATCCAAAAAATCCAGCGAAGTTTTTTGTGATGTCTACGCCTGCTCATCATACCTATCCTAACGCCTTGATGACCAAAGAAAACGCTTCACCTGTTGAAATGGGAGCTTTGGAAACAGCCAACAACCGTACGATTTACAAATACATCCATTTGGATGGTCTTAGAAGCTGTCAGTTGGTGATGGGACTTACGGTATTGAAGCCGGGTAGTGTATGGAACACCATGCCTACACACGTGCACGATAGACGTATGGAAGTATACTGCTATTTCGATATTCCAGACAATCAGATCGTTATGCACTTTATGGGGCAGCCTCAAGAAACCCGTCATTTGGTGGTGAAAAACGAGCAAGCGATCATTTCTCCACCATGGTCTATTCACTCGGGTAGCGGTACTACCAACTATGGCTTTATTTGGGCTATGGCAGGCGAAAACCAAGTATTTACAGATATGGATTTTGTTCAGATGAACGATATCAGATAATATTTAAATGTTTGAATATGAAAAGCCATTCTTCGGGATGGCTTTTTTTGTGGTTTATTTTTCTTTAACCACTTACCAATCTATATTTTAGTTTATTCATATCTTTATCTATTATTTTTGTACCCAATTTTAAATTCATTCCCATGAAAAAGAAGATCGAAATTCTTGCTCCAGCAAAAAATTTGTATCAAGGAATGGCCGCTATCAATGCGGGTGCAGATGCCGTATACATAGGTGCTCCCCAGTTTGGAGCTCGCTCCAATGCCACCAATTCTGTAGAAGATATCGCAGAAATGGTACGCTATGCCCATCTTTTCAGAGCCAAGGTTTTTGTGGTACTCAATACCATTTTGTACGATAACGAATTGGCTACTTGCCAAAAACTCATTCATAAACTATATAAAATAGGAGTAGATGCCCTTATCGTCCAAGATATGGCCATTATGGAGATGGATCTACCTCCCATCGTGATTCATGCCAGTACACAAGCCAATAATCGGGATGCCGACCATGTAAAATTCCTCGCCGATGCGGGTATGAAACGTGCTGTTTTAGCTAGAGAACTCAACCTCGATCAAGTACGAGAAATCAGCGAAGCAACCGATATTGAGTTGGAATTCTTTGTTTCGGGAGCCTTATGCGTGTCGTTTAGTGGTAATTGCTACATGAGCGTGGCCAATGGAGAGCGAAGTGCCAACCGCGGTTCTTGTGCTCAAAACTGCCGATTGCCCTACCAATTGATCGACGGAACGGGTACTACCCTCATTCAAAACAGTCATCTGCTATCGATCAAAGACTTGGACTTGAGCGATCAACTACCCAATTTGATCGAGGCAGGCGTAAGCTCTTTCAAGATCGAAGGTAGGCTTAAGGATATCGTGTATGTGAAGAATAATACGTCTTTTTTACGAAAAAAATTAGACGCTTTTTTGTCTGAAAACTCCGATAAATACATCAAAGCCTCCTCGGGTAAAACCATTTACAACTTTGAACCCGAAATGGATCGCAGTTTCAATAGAGGCTATACCGATTATTTTGTAAACAAACGCAAAGAGAAAATCGGCTCTTGGGAGAGTCCCAAGTCCCAGGGACAATACATCGGGAAACTCCTCGAATCCAAGCCCAATGGGTATTTGATCGAGAATTTTGAGAAACTCAACAACGGCGATGGATTGTATTTTATCAATCAAGAAGGTGTCGCAGATGGTGTGCAAATCAATGTGATTTTCAACAACTTGGTGATTCCCAATGCCTTCAAAGAAATACCTGTTGGAACCATAATCTACCGAAACTCCGACGCTGAGTTTAATAAAATGGTCGAGAAAGAAAACAGTGCTGTACGGAAAATTGGTGTATCACTCCAGTTCACAGAAACGCCCGAAGGCTTCTTTCTCCTTGCAATCGATGAAGACGGTCATCAGTGTATTCGATTGCTCAAAACCGAAAAAGAAGCCGCCCGAAGCGAGGAATCTGTGGTTCCCAATATCCAAAAAAACCTGGCCAAAACGGGTAATACCCCGTTTGAAGTGACCAATATCGATGTAAAAATCAGTCAAAATTGGTTTTTGCAAACCTCCAAAGTGAACGAGATTCGTAGGGAAGTACTGGAAGCTCTTGCCGACATCCGCGTAAAAGAATACCATAGAGAAGAATACCAAATCCAGAAAACCGAGCATCCCTACCCTGTACAAAAACTAGATTTTATGTACAATGTGGCCAACCAAAAGGCAAGAGAGTTTTATCAAAGACACGGAGTCACCGAAATCGAAAAAGCCTTTGAACTCCAGTGGGATCCCGGCAAGGCCCGTGTTATGACCACCAAGTATTGCGTAAAGTATGAACTAGGCAAATGTGCCCGTTTCCAGCGTGAAACCATGGGTGCAAAACTCGTGGAACCCCTTACGCTCAAGCACGGCGAAGTAGAATACAAACTCAAGTTTAATTGCAAGCCCTGCGAAATGGAAATCTGGGAAAAAGATGCCGAACTCGAATACGAGGACGAAGACGAGCAATTGGGCACTGTGGAGAAGTGGTGAG
>JBOFGX010000154.1:0-13479 GCA_051649345.1 Leadbetterella sp.
ATCGTAATATGGGAAACCACCATGCCGAGTGTATTGGTAGAGACAGGATATTTGACCAATTCTCAAGATGCGGAATTTTTGGGGTCTGAAGATGGGAGACAAAAAATTGCTCAAGGAATCTTCAAAGCTTTTCAAGAATATAAAGCGAATTTCGAAAAATAAGTACTTCGCTTATTCACAACCTAGTATATTTGCTGTGATTTTAAACATACAATGAAAAGAGAATATAAAATAGGGATTTTTGGTACTATAGCCTTGGTTATTTTCTATTTTGGTTTCAATTACCTGAAGGGATCAGACTTGTTTGCGACCAATAATGAGTATTACGTATATTACAACGACGCCACGGGTCTTGGTATATCTTCTCCAGTTATTTTTAACGGTGTAAAAGTGGGAAGAGTGCTAGGGATGGATCCTGTTTTTGATGAAAATAAGGTAATGGTCACTTTAGCAATTTCGAAGAAAATCGAGCTGTCTTCCAATGCCTTGGCTATATTGATAGATGATGGTCTTTTAGGAGGTAAAATGATACGACTGAAGCTTTTCCCTGGAGGAAAACTCAACGCTGACAATGTCATTAAAGGTAGTATGGACATGGGCATGATTGATGAGCTTACGGGTAAGGTTGAACCCACACTTAAAAATGTAGATACGCTTACGCTAGCCATTACAAAGCTTATCAATGATTTTCAGTACACGGGCACAGCAGTAAAGGCTCTTTTAGGCTCTGCTAGCCAAACTACAGCTGGCGTAAATGGCTTAGTAGCCTCCAATGCCCAGAACGTAAATAAAGTAATCTCCGACGTAAACCACCTGACTCAGAATCTTAACAACATGGTCAACGACTTAAACAGCCAATTAAAACCTGTAATTGGGGGGGTGAAGTCTACTACAGACTCATTGAACAAACTTCAGCTCAACCAGACAGTCCAAGCTCTAAATGCAACAATAAGTGACTTAAATTCTACAGTGAAAAACATAAATAAAGGACAAGGTACATTGGGTAAACTTACCACCAATGATTCTCTATATACCAACTTAGAGAATACAACAGCATCCTTAAATACCTTACTTGTGGACCTGAAGGCTAATCCTAAAAGATATGTGCACTTCTCTCTTTGGGGAGGTAAAAAGCCGAAGTGATTTGTTTTTTTGGCACAATGCCTAAGTTTTTGGGTTTTAAAGCTCTTTCCTGTTATTTTTATATCTGAAAACAAGTTTTTCGCAAAAGATTGACTTGCGTATTGACCGTATACTTCTATTTTCAAACCGTATAAAACCTATGAAGATTGTTTTTAAGCTCCTACTGCTCATCTTTGTTTCTACACGTATATCCGCTCAGCAGAAAGATACGATTCCTGACGAACTGTTGATTACCGGTAAAAGCCCAGGCAGCTTTTTGCAATCCTTGCCTTCTGTAAATGAGTGGCTTAGCCCACATACAATTCAGGTTTTCATGAAACCGTCTGAAAACGAATCTCCGAAGAAGCTTATCCTCAACTTAAAAACGAATCAATTCGAGACAGATGAGGCGGGCAACTACAAGGTAAATACACCCTCAAGAAAAAAACTGTACATAAAGAATGGAGATATTTATTTAAAAACAAATGACGATGAAGAACGCCTTACGGATGATTCGCAAGAACTAGAAAGAAACCCTACGTTTTCGCCTGATAGCCAGTACGTAGCTTTTACAAAAAATAATAATTTATACACATACCATATAGAAACTAAACGTCTTATTCAACTCACCACAGACGGTTCTAAAACTATTTTGAATGGGTTTTCTACTTGGCTTTACTGGGAAGAAATCTTTGGTAGAAGTACAAATTTTAGGGCGTTTTGGTGGAGCCCGGATAGTAAAAAAATTGCATTTATGCGTTTCAATGAATCTTCTACGCCCATGTTTCCGATTTATAATTCGGATGGAAAACATGGCTATATTGAAGAAACCCGATATCCTAAAAGTGGTGATCCAAACCCTACAGTCAAACTCGCAATTTCAGATGTATCAGGTGACAATGTAAGCTGGGTATCCTTCCCTGACC
This sequence comes from Leadbetterella sp., assembly GCA_051649345.1. GTDB lineage: Bacteria > Bacteroidota > Bacteroidia > Cytophagales > Spirosomataceae > Leadbetterella. The sequence goes on from JBOFGX010000154.1 coordinate 2,049, forward strand.
CAGAAGAATTTTACCTAGGATGGCCAAAATGGACGCTCAATTCCGATGGTCTAATGGTACAATACATCAATAGAGACAATAAGCACCTAAAGCTCTATAATGTGTCTGCCAAAACAGGTACCCCTAAACTCTTATATGAAGAAAAACAGGATACATGGATCAATATAGATCAAGCAGACGAGAGACTAACATTACTTCCAGGAGGAAAAGAAATGATTATCCTAAGCGATAAATCGGGCTGGAATCATTTGTATTTGTATGGAATAGATGGGAAAATAAAAAACCAAATTACGTCAGGTACCTATACCGTAAAGGAAGTAATCGGTATTGACAATAAAGCAAGGGTACTCTATTTTCAAGCCCTAAAAGAAAACTCTGCTCGATTTGACCTGTATAAAATTAGCCTAGACGGGAAAAACCTTCAAAGACTTAGCTTCGGTAGCTATAATTTCAGACGAGTAGAGCCTTCCCCAGACTTCTCTTATTTTGTACTTACCTATTCCAACACTAAGAACCCCGCTTCCATGTGTGTCATTGACAATAAAGGAACATTGATACGGGAGCTAGGCTCTACAAAAGGCACTTTGTTTGATCAATATCAGATTCATACGCCATCCCTCTATAGAGTAAAAAGCACAGATGGTAAATTCGACTTGCCCATGACCGTCATATACCCTAAAAATTTTGATCCTGACAAAAAATACCCTGTTCTCATTAGTGTCTATGGTGGACCCGATGCTGCCAGAGTGTTTGACCAATGGGCATGGTCTCCTAGAACGGAATGGCTTGCCAATGAGGGGCTCATTCAGGTTGCAATGGATCATAGAGCCAGTGGGCATTTCGGTAAAGAAGGAATTAATTATCTGCATAAAAACTTGGGGCATTGGGAGCTCATTGATTATACCACTATGGTAGAAGCCTTGATCAACAACGGTGGGGTCGATACCAGTAAAATAGCAATAACAGGCTTTAGCTATGGAGGATATATTACCTGCTTAGCTCTAACTAAAGCTGCTAAAACGTTTACCCATGGTATGGCGGGCGGAAGTGTCACATCGTGGGAACTCTATGATAGTGCTTATACCGAACGTTTTATGGATACCCCAAATAACAACTCAGAAGGCTATAAGAGCAGTTCTGTACTCACGTATATTGACAATTTTAAAGGTAAACTGTTGCTTGTACATGGTGCAAATGACGATAATGTACACATGCAAAATAGCATTCAGCTCATAGATGCCCTTCAAGAAAGGAAGAAAGAGTTTGAAATGATGATTTATCCTAATGCCAAGCACGGCTGGGGAGGAGAAAAAGGAATCCATTTTGACAATCTCAAGCTAAAATTCATTTATCAGCATTTATTGCAAAAACCGGTTCCTGAGGGTTTGTTAAAATTTTAAATATCAATCTAAAAAATTGAATTAAAATAAATTATTCGGTGTTATAAAACAGACATACGTTTTGTTGTTTGTTGCATTTTTGCTTTAATTTGATTGAATGAAAATACTTTTACGCTACCTATCTGATTATAAAAAACAAGTTTTTTTAGCTTTTCTTCTTGCTGCTATAAATCAAACCTTTTCCTTATTGGATCCGTTCTTTTTTGGAAAATTAATAGATACCTATGCCAGAAACCCAAAAGGGTATTCACAAGATGAATTCTTGAAAGGAGTAGGCTTATTGTTGTTGGCAATAATAGGTGTTGCCATGGTCTCCCGAATCGCCAAAACTCTTCAAGACTACATGGTAAACCTGATTATTCAAAAATTCGGAGCCGCCATATTTATGGATGGTCTAAAGCATACATTAAAACTCCCTTTTCAGCAGTTTGAGGATCAAAGGAGTGGTGAAACGCTAGCAACATTGCAAAAAGTACGCGTGGATACCGAAAAATTCGTTACGGTATTTATTAATGTCGCATTTGTATCCGTAGTGGGAATCGTTTTTGTCATTGTGTATGCCATCAATATTAACCCTTGGCTGGTTTTAGTCTATTTTGGAGGTGCTGCTTCTTTGGCTTTTCTAACCAATGTTTTAAGTAAAAAAATAAAGAAAATTCAAAAAATTATTGTTCAAGAAACAACCACTCTGGCAGGTACAACCACGGAATCTTTACGAAATATTGAACTTATCAAAAGCCTTGGGCTTGCAGAGCAAGAGAATGAAAGACTGAAGAAGAATACACTCAAAATTCTAAATTTAGAGTTAAAAAAAGTACGGGGCGTTCGATCGATCAGTTTTATCCAAGGCACCTTCGTCAATTTCCTCCGTCAAGTAATTTTGTTTCTTTTGTTGTATCTGATTTTTCAAGATAAAATGACAGTGGGTCAACTTTTGACTTTACAGTTTTATTCTTTCTTTGTATTTGGACCATTACAAGAAATGGGCAATGTGATCTTGGCCTACAGAGAAGCTGAAGCTTCTCTTCAAAATTTCGAAAAAATAATTAATACCCCAATTGAAGAACAACCCGAAATACCTACTCTCTTAGGTAATGTTCATGAATTAGCTTTTCAAAATGTCACGTTTAAACACAATTCAGCAGAATCTAATGCAATTGAAGGTATTGATTTCCGAGTGAAAAAAGGAGAAACAATTGCCTTCGTTGGCCCTTCGGGTTCAGGTAAAACGACTTTAGTCAAACTACTGGTGGGATTATACAGGACGAATTCGGGTCAAATTACGTACAATGGTATTGACGAATCGGAAATCAATATCGACGAGCTACGAGCACAAATAGGCTTCGTTACCCAAGATACGCAATTGTTCTCAGGGACTATCCGCGAAAACCTCCGTTTCGTAAAACCATCAGCCACAGAAAAAGAGATGTTGGAGTATCTGGAAAAAGCAGCTTGCCAAAATCTATTGGCAAGAGCTGAAAAAGGGCTTGATAGTGTTATTGGTGAAGGAGGTATCAAAATTTCAGGGGGTGAAAAACAAAGACTATCAATAGCCCGAGCTTTGCTTCGGAATCCTAATATTTTCGTATTTGATGAGGCTACTTCTGCCCTTGACTCTATTACAGAAGAAGAGATAACCAGTACAGTAAGAGAAGTTACGCAAAATGGTGAATACATCACCGTGATGATCGCACATAGACTAAGTACAATTATGCACGCTGATAGGATTTATGTATTAGAAAAAGGCAAGATCATTGAGGTAGGAAAGCATGAACAACTTCTTGAGGAAAAAGGCCTGTATTATGCCATGTGGAGACAACAAATTGGAGAAAGAAAATAGCTTTATCCTTAAGTGTCTAATTTCCAATATATAAAAAACATATATTAGTGGGATTATTTTAATTTATCTCCTTTTCTAAGCTAAAAAATACGTAATTTTACACTCCCAATACACATTAGAATGATCAATAAGCATTTACCCATTGAAGTCATGGCACCTGCCGGTTCCAAAGAAGCTATGATGGCAGCTATTCAAGCTGGAGCAAACTCGGTTTATTTTGGCGTAGAACAGCTCAATATGCGTGCAAGACAAACGAACAACTTCCTTGTTGATGACTTACCAGAAGTAGCTAAGCTATGTAGTGATAATGGAGTAAAGTCTTACATTACTCTCAATACAATTATATACGATCATGATGTTTCATTGATGCGAAGGATTATTGATTCTGCAAAAAGTGCGGGGATCACAGCTGTGATTGCGTCGGATTTGGCCGTAATGAATTATTGCAAGAAAGTAGGTATGGAATTGCATATTTCTACTCAATCCAATATCACAAACATTGAAACCGTAGAAATGTTCGCTAATTATGCAGACGTAGTGGTTATGGCTCGAGAACTTACGTTGAAGCAGGTAGGTGATATAGTAAAAAACATCGAAAGAAACGATATTCGAGGGCCGAAAGGTGAACTCGTGCAAGTGGAGATATTCGCTCACGGGGCTTTATGTATGGCGGTATCAGGTAAATGCTATCTGAGCCTCCATTCCCACAATGCATCAGCCAACAGAGGAGCTTGTATTCAGAACTGTAGAAGAGAATATACTGTGACTGATGAAGAAGGTATAGAGCTAAAAATTGACAATGAGTATATTATGTCTGCTAAAGACCTATGCACCATCGACTTTTTAGACAAGATACTAGAAGCTGGTGTACGGGTACTGAAAATTGAAGGCCGAGGTCGTGCCGCTGACTATGTATACACTACTACCAAATGCTACAGGGAGGCGGTGGATGCCTTTCACGCAGGTGAGTATACACAAGACAAAAAAGAGGTTTGGAAAGAGAAACTTAGTTCCGTCTATAATAGAGGTTTTTGGGATGGCTATTATCTAGGACAAAAAATGGGCGAATGGAGCAACGTGCACGGATCTGTAGCTACAGAGAAGAAAGTTTATATTGGTAAAGGTGTCAAATACTTTGATAAATTGGGTGTAGGGGAGTTCTTGCTTGAAAGTCATGATATTCAAAAAGGGGATAAGATCATTGTTACAGGACCAACTACAGGATATTTAGAAAAAATAGTAGATGAAATTCATGTTTCGGGTGGTGCAGTAGACAAAGCTATCAAAGGAGAATCTATCGCCATTTCGTTTGAAGAAAAGATAAGAGCCTCTGATAAGCTCTATAAAGTTGTTCCAGCCTAATGACCTTTAAGATTTTTCATCACAGACAAAGGTGTATTGGTTGTAATGCCTGTGTAGAAATAGCCTACAATAGATGGAGGATGAGCAAAAAAGACGGAAAAGCTGTACTTCTAGGGGCTAAAGAGAAAAAGGGCATATACCAAATGGATCTTGATCTAGAAGAATACGACGAAAACACAAGAGCTGCCAAAGCCTGCCCTGTAAACATTATTAAAATTCAAGAATTTTAAATTATTATAAATCAAGCTTTATACTTGATAATCCATTAATTTCTGGAAGCACTCCTCTATAAATTTGAAGGGGAAATCTTTGTATTGTTTTTCCAATCTCTCTTCTATTCTATCTGTACATAAATTCCCGATACTACCTTCTAATGTATGATTGAGGTCTCTTTTTGGTGTAAAATTACCCTCTTCGATTTCCAATCCTATCTTACGGTAAGCATCTCGAAACGGCATCCCGTCTACCACAGCTTGATTAACATTTTCGACAGAAAACAATAAGTCAAACCGACTATCTATCAATAAATTAGGGACTACTTCTATATGATCGATCATCTTGATAGTAATCTCGAGACAGGTTTTCAACTCTAAAATGGCAGGAAATATTATCTCTTTGGTCAATTGAAATTCTCTATGGTAACCAGAGGGTAAATTACTTTGCAATAGCATTACTTCGTTTGCCACACTTTTAAGTCTATTGTATTTCCCTCTAAGAAGTTCTGCCACATCTGGGTTTTTCTTGTGAGGCATAATACTAGATCCAGTAGTATACTCATCTGATAGTTTTATAAAACCAAAATTTTGACTGTTATACAGGCAAACATCCATAGCAAATTTGGATAGTGTATTCGATAATAGTCCTATACTCTGTGCTAAAGCCAACTCCGATTTCCCTCTTGTCATTTGTGCATAAACGACATTATAGTTTAAGTCCTCAAAGCCCAACAATTGGGTTGTCAAAGTTCTATTTAGGGGAAATGATGAGCCATATCCAGCTCCGGAGCCTAATGGATTTTTGTTGACAATGTCAAATGTACTTTTAAACGAAAGCATATCATCTATAACGGCTTCAGCATACGCTCCAAACCAAAGTCCAAAAGAGGAGGGCATAGCAATCTGCAAATGAGTATATCCAGGCAAAAGATCATTTTTATGTTTTTCGCTTACCTCTAAAAGCTTTTTTGCCAACTCCCGAATCAACTCTATTATTTGTTCGATTTCAAATCTAAAATACATTTTAAGATCTACCAAAACTTGATCGTTTCTAGACCTCCCACTATGGATTTTCTTACCAATATCACCTACTTTGGAGATCAATCTAGATTCGATTTCTGAATGAATATCTTCAGCAGGATCATTTATTTCAAATTTTCCTTGACTTATGTCATTCATTAACATATATTTGCAATTGTGTAAGAATTCATTTAACTCGTGCCCATCTAATAAATCAATGTCACAAAGCATTATGCCGTGAGCCATTGATCCCAAAACATCAAAACGTGCAAGTTGGACATCCAACTCTCGATCTTTTCCAACGGTGAAAATATCGATTGCTGAGTCATTAACTATTTGATTTTGTTTTTGCCAGATTTTCACTTTGTATGATTAATTTTTTACAAAGTACGTTTAAACTATTTTCATAACAAACTGTTTTAAAAAATAGAAGGTTTTTATTAAAAAAATGGTGTGATTTTTGCTAGTAAAATAGTATTATTCAACGATTAAATAAGGTTTTGGTTAAGGGTTAAAGTAGAATGATTTTGAAAATTAAATTACATGTAAAGTCTATGACTTTTTCAATCTCTTTGGTTGCAAACTTATTGTTTTTTAATATTTTAGCCTCATCTCAAAATGTTTGTACACAGTGGGCCAAAATCAGTTTAGATGTTCTCAAAAATACTCCAAATGGGTCTCCTACTTACAACAGTAGATGTCTTGGTTATTTAGGTTTGACCATGTACGAGTCATTAGCATCTGGCATAAACAGCAAACATAAATCTCTTTTTGGTTATGTAAATACCATGCCAAAAATTGAAAATTCGGAAAATAAACTAAAAATAATTCCGGAAATCGCAATATCCGTTTCTCAAGCCCAGATGCTCAGGAGTTTATTTCCTCACATGCAACCTAAGATGAAAGTTGCGATAGACTCATTGGAAAAGGTATTCTTATATAAATTTTCCAAAAAACAATCCAAAGAGTTAATTAACAATTCCATATATTTTGGAAATAAGGTTTTTTCCACCATTTACGAATGGTCTAAATCCGATGGCGGTCATGAAGGATATTTGAGAAATTTTGATACTACATATATTGAATCTAAGGGTAGAAGTAAATGGAATCCTCCCGGAAATGGACAAGCCAAGCTTGCTCTGCCACTTCACCCAAATTGGGGTGGTAATAGAACTTTCTCCAAAGAAAATTATGTATTACCTATTCCCAAACTAATTGATACGAGAGGATTGAAAGGTTCAGATTATTATTCATATATGAAAGAGGTGTGTGAAACAGGTAAGCACCTTACGCAAGAACAAAAAGAAATTGCAAATTGGTGGGGTGATGATCCTGGTGAAACTTTTTCACCACCTGGGCATTCATACAATATAGCAGTAATAGCAGCCGAGAAATCAAAAGCTGATATTTATACTTCTTCTAAGACTTTTGCCGCAGTCGGAATGGCTGTGGCAGATGCATTTATAAATTGTTGGAAAACAAAATACCATTATTCTTTAGAAAGACCTTTTAAATTTATTATAACCAATATTGATTTCAAATGGGAATTGTATTGGCCAGAACCTCCTTTTCCGGCATTTTACTCTGGTCATGCAGGACAATCTTCGTCTGCAGCTACAGTACTTACCCAAATATATGGGGATTCATTTTCATTTATTGATGATTCGCATGTGGGTAGGCCTAATGATGAATTTAGAAACGTCGTATACAAAGCTAGAAATTTTAATTCGTTTGATGAAGCCGCCAATGAATCAGCTGAAAGTAGAATTTATGGAGGAATCCATACGCGTTTAGATAATGAGGTAGGTCTTTTAGAAGGAAAAAAGATAGGCCAAAACATTAATAAAATTTTTGAATCCATACCATAAAATCTATAAACGAACCTGACAAGAACTATGAAAAAACTTTTACGATTTACTGTTCCATATACTACAACAAAATTTTACTTGAGTATGAAAGAATTCTATTCAAATGCAAAATTCATTTTGGGGGCCTTACTTCTGTTAATGGGAACACTATTCCCATCTAGAACCTCAGCCCAAAATTCCCCAAATGCTATTCCCGATCAAAGTAAATATTATATATTGATTGGAGAAGTCACTTCAAGCGGTACTTCAGGTAGGACAGATGTGTATCAATGGAATTCAAGCTCTGCACCCAATACATGTTCGATTGGTGGAGGTGGTGGTGAAGGTTTTGCCTTTAATCCACTCACAAATAGGGCATATATGGCCACCTGTTGCAATGAGGGAAAAGTACGTGTATATGATGTAGTAGCAGGTAGCTTTCTAGCTGATATTCAACTACCTTCTGGAGAAGATATATTGGATATTGACCTGTCCAATAATGGTCAATATTTATTTATTACTACGTATAAAAGAGTTTATAGATATAGTACAGCTGGAAATCCTGCAACACAAGTTGGGTTCGTTGAAGAAGCTACAATAGGTACTGGAACTAATAATTTCTGGGGAATTGACGCCAATGGTAATGACTCAAGAGTGTTCTTTTCAACTAACTGGAGAAACGCAAGCGATGAAGGTGCGTCGGCGATTTATTCATTACCTTCTGATCTATCTGGAAATGAAACTAAATTGGCAGATGCTCCAGCCAACTTCCAATTTAGAGGTGTTGTTTTCGATAAAGATGGTAATCTTTGGGCAATCGCATCTCCTAAAACCGCTTCGAATGTAAAAGATCGCTTGTATAAGTTTACAATGAGTGGAAATAGTGGAAATAGCTCATCTTCGACCTATTGGGAAATTCCTAGGAATGGAAACGGTGCAAGTGCTAGTAATGCTAATGTAAATGCATTTGACCTTGCATTTGGTCCAGACGACCGTTTGTATATCACAACTTACTTAGGCGATTGTGTAGTTCGATTTAATACGACAAACAATACTTTCAGTTCTTATCTACCGTATGTTGCAGGAAGGCAAGCAAAAACAATTGCTTTTGTGGGAGGTGACTTTAAATGTAATAGTTGTGACTTACCAAATCTAACGGCAGCAAACGTAGTATCAAATATTGGAACTTGCAATGGTGCTACTGCAAACAACAATTCACAAGCAACAATTAATGGATTAACATGGGTAAATAATACTACGAGCAGAATCGAAGGTGCGATTTCGGAAGGCGGGACTTTTGATAATTCAATTATATTTGGAAGAGCTTCCAATGACACTCTTAAACAAAACCAAACTTCTTTTACCTTTTTTGGCTTAAAACCTAATACCCAATATACTATCCGTGTATGGAAAGGAAGTGATGTCTGTTTTGATGATGTGACATTTACAACTCAACCACAGCAATGTTTTTCGTGTGCTTGTAATTCAAACAATCTGATTGACAATTCAGATATGGAATCAGGAAATCCGCCAAGTAGTTTTACAGCACCCCAAAGTACGTGGACAAGAGGCACGGGAGCAAACAGCGGAAACTACGGCATTTTAAATTCGGGCAATACGGTTAGCAATAATTTCATATATCAAGAAGAAAACATAGGTGCAGGACTAAAGGTAACCCTCAATGCTCTTGCCGCTATAAATAGTTCTAGTTCATCTACTTCCATAACTCAAGTCTATATGGAGTTTTATAATGGAACATCACTACTAGCTACTTCAGCCAAATACAATGTATCGAATGTATACAGTAGCAATACTCTTACGGCTATTACACCTATACTATATACAACTCCTACCAATACAACAAAAGTCAGAGTTGTAGGATTAGCCAATGGAAGAGCCTTGTATTTGGATAATATAAGACTAACGAGATGCTATGATACTCCTGTTTCCGGCACTTTAGCGAATACTTCTGTCAGACCCTCATGTGGAGGTTTATCAAACGGAACCTTGGTAATTAATGCAAGCGGCGGGAGTGGCTCATATCAATACAAGTTAAATTCTGGAAGTTTCCAAAACTCAAATACATTCTCTACCGTAGGTGCAGGAGCCTATACAATTACAGTTAGAGATGTAAATGCTGTAGGTTGCGATTTTACATTAAACGGCACATTTGAATGTCAAAATAACTGTCCTAATACTTTAACAAATGCAAACCCTAATAATGCTGAAGTTAGACCTGGACAGACATTCCTATTATCCGTAAATACAACCGCAGCAAACAATAGTGTAGTTGAATGGTATCGTTCTACACAAAATGTCACAAACTACGCTGACCTTACAACTAAAACATTACTCGGAGAAGCAACAGTATCTGCTGGAATAGCATCATTATCAACTACTGCACCTACAACAGTTGGTAATTATTACTACTATGTGGTGTTTAAACCTTCAGACCCTTGTAATACGTTTGCAAAACATACCATAGAAGTAAAGAATATCGGAAGTAATAACCCTATCTGTCTTTCGGGAAGAAGAGCAATTTCCAATGCTACATTGGACGGTGCATGTAATTCATCTTCCACAACTACTTATAGTATGTTCTTGGATATGACGTCTGGAACTGGTAGAACAAACTATCGTTACTTTAGGACTTCGGATTTAGTATTAGAAGAATATTGTGATGGTACAGCAAAAATTTTGGGTAAAGCATGTGCAGCCGGGGGAAGTACAAATGATTGCATAAACATTTCCTACACATTATCTGGAAGAACTGCGACTACGCCCGCAATTAGTCCTGCACCATTTGGCTGTTCGAATTATGCAAATGATCTCTATTACTATCCTACAGGTGCTGGTTCCATCACAGGTGTATCTGGTGGTATATATGCAGGTTTAGATATTTCAATTTCAGAAAATACAACTAATTCACTACCTGCCTTCCAAATTGGAACTGGAGGCAATACGAACACGAATACATTTGGCGGTTCTTCCGGATTTGAAGTTACAATTTTAAATGCGGGTACAAACACTTGGGGAGTAAATAAGAATGGAGAATTTTCATTCGACTTGGGAAGTATAACGACGTTCCCACTAATCGCATCTGCTAGTACTACCTCTGGTTGTAGTGGGTATTCTACAACCTTAAGCTCACGATTTGATGCTCCAAATTTACCAACATGTAGTTCCATTACATATTCTTGGAAAAACCCTTCTGGGACAGAAATTGGAAATACCGCAAACGTAACGTTTAATCCAATCGTAAGTGGTAATTATTCTCTAACAGTTACTATTACAAGAGATGGAAATACGTGTACAGCAACAGATGAAATAGCTCTAGAGGTTAAATCAACACCAACTTTATCTGGAACAGCTCCATCTATTCCTGCCATATGTGCAGGTCAAACCTTGCAACTCAATTCAGGTACATGGACAAATGCAAGCTCTTACACTTGGGCTGGGCCTAATAGCTTTACTAGTACAAGCCAAAACCCTACAATTACTAATGCTCAAGTCAATAGATCTGGTACTTATACTTTGACGGTAAGATCAGCTGATAATTGTACTGCAAGTGTAACAAATCTTTCGGCGGTCGTTAATCCACTTCCTGTAGGTAGTATTACTGCCTCTATTGATTCTGTAGTCTGCTCTGGTGAAACTATTAACCTTACCAGTACCGAATGGACCAATGCTGGCACTGCAGCTGATTCTTACAAATGGACCAAAGCCAATAGTACCTTCAGCCAAAAC
>JBOFGX010000155.1:0-8922 GCA_051649345.1 Leadbetterella sp.
AAAGGATGATTAGCATCTAATACCACAAATGCATCTTGGATCTCTCTTATGATTACAGGTATTGCTTGTTGACCATCATGCATATTCAATGTTCCACCTACTTCCAAAGGAAGATCATTGGGTAAATCCGCTCTATCAAACTTAAAGATCATTTCTTCAACTGGAAGACCATATGCATTTTCAGGAGCTATGTGAATACTCTTTTTCTCGCCAACCGTCATTCCCATTACGCCTTCATCAAAACCTTGTATGACCATGCCGCCACCGGCAGTAAATTCCAATGGTTCACGTCCTTCTGAGGAGTCAAACACAGTTCCATCATCCAAGGTGCCTTTATAGTGTAGACTCACTTTACTTCCGTTTTGTATCATTCTTTGTTTTTTTTATCATTAATACGCTCTTGCAAAAAGTACTCTTTTGTCTGATGCATTACCTGTAAGAATACACTTACCTGTTTCGGTTTTTGTGTCTAGAGGAATACAACGAATCGTTGCTTTGGTTAAATCTTTAATTTTATCTTCTGTTTCGGAAGTGCCATCCCAATGTGCCAAAATGAATTTTCCGTTTTCAATTTCTTTTAAAAAATCAGCCCAGTTATCTAATTTTATGGTATTTTCCTCTCTGAAATTTAAAGCTTTTGTGTATATATTTTCTTGAATTTTATCTAAAAGATCAAGAACATCATCTACTAAAGTAACAATATTTACGTTGATTTTTTCTAATGTATCCCGACGTGCAACCTCCACCAAATTGTTTTCAAGGTCTCTCATGCCAGCTGCAATACGAACAGGCACTCCCTTCATTTCATATTCCGCAAACTTCCAGCCTGGTCTAGCTTGATCATCATCATCAAATTTAATGCTTACACCTTTTGACTTTAAAGTTTTTATATAGGGTTGTAATTTATCAAATATTTGATTTAATTGTTCTTCACCTTTATAAATAGGCACAATCACAACTTGCAAAGGAGCTAGTTTGGGTGGTAATACAAGTCCTAAATCATCGGAGTGTGCCATGATAAGTGCTCCCATTAATCGAGTACTTACTCCCCAGCTTGTTCCCCAAACCATGTCTAGTTCTCCATTTTTATTTTGAAATTTCACATCGAAAGCCTTAGCAAAGTTTTGACCTAGAAAATGCGAAGTCCCCGCTTGCAAAGCTTTTCCATCTTGCATCATTGCTTCAATGCAATAGGTGTCTTCTGCTCCAGCAAATCGCTCATTAACAGTCTTTTTTCCTTCTATTACGGGCAGTGCCATCCATTCTCTAGCAAATGTTGAATATACACCGAGCATTCTTTCTGTTTCTTCTACTGCCTCTTCGGACGTAGCATGTGCCGTATGGCCTTCTTGCCATAGGAATTCAGCCGTTCGTAAAAAAATACGTGTCCTCATTTCCCAACGAACCACATTAGCCCATTGATTTATTAATAATGGTAAATCACGATAGCTTTGAATCCAATTTTTATAGGTACTCCAAATGACTGTTTCAGAAGTAGGTCTTACAATTAGTTCCTCTTCTAATTTAGCTTCAGGATCTACTATTACGCCGCTTCCATTGGGGTCGTTTTTAAGTCTATAATGCGTAATTACAGCACATTCTTTAGCAAAACCTTCGACATGGGAGGCTTCTTTCGACAAATAGGATTTAGGAATAAAAAGTGGGAAGTAGGCATTAGAATGCCCAGTTTCTTTAAACATATCGTCCAATGCCCTTTGCATTTTTTCCCAAATAGAGTACCCGTAGGGCTTGATTACCATACATCCTCTTACAGCTGAGTTTTCTGCCAAATCAGCTTTTTTTACAAGTTCATTATACCATTCTGAATAGTTTTCGCTCCTTTTGGGTAATCCTTTTGACATTTTTTTCTTATTAGTGACTCTTAGTTCTTTGCTTTATACGTTATATATGTACAAATAAGGTGCAAAGATAAGTTTTAATGTTATTTATGCTTAAATTGAAATCAAAATATAATGGATGCAACTTTTCGATATGAAAATGCATCCTATGTAAGACTGTTAGAAACATAAATTTTTAAAGTTATGATACAAATGATTAGAATTTTTGGAATTTACCTCTTTGCGATTTTAGCAGTTGGTTGTGCTTCGCAAAAAACACCAGGCACTACGGATTCAGATGATATGTATGCTTCGGCTTTAGATAATTTTCCTACAGTAGAGAAAGTGTATAAGTCTAGCAAAGTAGAGAGCACTCCTTCTGAACCTATGGAAGCATATGATGATTCGTATGATCCTAAGCCAGAAAGTACAGGACAAGCTACAGAAGAGTATTATGACGAAGACTATGTAATTACCTCTCGAGATTATAAAAGAAATGTAAATCCTAATCCAGGTCTTTCTTACGAGGATGGATATAGAAATGGGTATTCTTCAGGTTGGAATGATTATTCTTGGTCTCAACCTTTTGGATGGAATTCACCTTTTAATAGATTCGCCTACCAACCAGGTTGGGGGTCGAATATTTGGAGCCCATATGGTTCAGGTAACTTTATTTCTTTTGGATTTGGGAATAACAATTGGTATCGCAATTCGTGGGGAATGAATAATTGGTATGGTAGTAATTGGGGTTATGGTGGGTGGAATGATCCTTTTTATTATAATAGTTTTTACGGATACAATTCATTTGGAAATCCTTGGTACAATCCTTATCAAAACAGATTTTACGATCCATTTTATTCTCCTTGGGGCTATAACAATTATGTGTTCAATTCAGGTAATCCTTATTATTCTAGCCAACCCGTATTATCAAATTCATCATCAAATAATGGATTCCCTGCAAGGAAGTATGGTGCAAGGGGGCAATCTGTTTCATCAAGCAGAATGAATGATCCAAATTCTTTAAGCAATTCTCGATCGTTACCTAATAGAGGAGCTAGATCAAGCTCTACAAATGATGGCTCATCATCAAGTTCTAACGGACGATCCTCAAGAGATTATTCGGGTAGGGGTACATTGCCAACGAGAAGTGGTAGTGCTAATTCTGATCAAAGTGCTTCGAGTTCAAATCCAAGAGCTCGAGTTAATCCAGAAAATTCCACAAATTCAAGTACCTATGGTAGGAGGAGGTCATATAGTGACGGCTCCAATGATGCTTCTGGAAGCTATTCGCGATCGAGTTCAGAAAATTCAAGTTCTACAAACGCATATAATTCCAATCGATACAGTAGAAGTTCGAGTGAAGGATCGAGCTCTAGTGGCACATCTGGATCAAGGAGGACTGGTAATGAGGCGGGCTATGGATCGAGCAATAGGTCATATGATTCAGGAAGCTCTAGAACGAGGTCGTATGATAGCGGTTCCAGCAGTAGGTCATATGATTCAGGAAGCTCTAGCAGTAGATCGTACGATTATGGAGGTTCCAGCAGAGGATCTTCTTCTAGTGGAAGCTCATCTTCTTCTGGTAGTAGTTCAAGTTCCTCCTCCGGTGGTGGAGGTGGTGGTGGTAGATCTTCATCTGGAGGTCCAAGATAATTTTTGTTAGCTATTTATCTCTATAGCTTTTTAAATTAACTTTTTAATTTTAAATGAAACATTTAATAGTTTTTTTGATTTTCCTTTTTCCTTATATAAAAGTTTTTTCCCAAAATCTTCCTAGCGATGAGCTGAAAGGTAACTTTTATGGAAATGATGCCTATAAATATTATTTGTTAAAGAATACAGGGTCTGCTAGATCTACCTCTTTAGGCGGAGCATTTACGGCTTTAGGTGGTGACGTGAGTAATTCCACTTTCAATCCTGCTGGTCTAGGTTTTTTTAATAAATCTGAATTTTCAATAAGTTCGAATCTAATCTCATCTAATTCTGATGCTCAATACATTGATAATAAACAGCAAAGTCATTCTTCCAATAATTTAAAAATTGGACAAATTGGAGGTATTTTTAGTGTAAAGTCTCAAAAAAATAGAGTTAAAAGGTCTACATGGGGTTTATCCTTTACCAATCTTGCTGATTATAATTCCACGTATCGTTTTTCAGGTAGTAATTCTAAAAGTTCTATCACAGATAAATTTGCGGAACAAGCGTATGAATTAGATATAAGTGCCATTAATTTAGCGAGTGATTATAATCAAAACACTAAACAGGCATTTGATATTCCTGCCATGGCTTATGCTTCAGGTGTAATTAGACCTCGTCCGGGTGCAAATCTCAATAATGAGTACTTAGTGACTGAAGAAACCCTGCCTGTAAATCAAGATATAGACGTGAATGTTTCGGGTGGACTTAATCAAATATCCTTATCTTATGGAGCAAATTGCAATAATAAAACGTATTTCGGGCTAGGGATTGGGATACAATCCCTAGAATATACTCAGATTTATTCCATAGCTGAAAAATATGAGAAGGCTAAATATATCAATGGATTAAATTTTACAGATGAATTATATGTACAAGGGACAGGTATAAATTTTTCTTTTGGTATTATTCATAAGCTTTCTGAGAGTTTTCGGGTAGGTCTTTCTGTTGTTACACCAACATATATGAAAATGCAAGAGACATTCTATTCAAGTATTAACGTAAATTCTGTAAAAAATTCGGGGGTTGAGATTTTAAGCGAGAATGTTTCTGTAATTCCAAATGATTACGAATTTTGGTTAAATAGTCCATTAAGAGCTAGTGGAGGGATTGCATTCTTTTATCCAAAAAAGCTAGGCTTGTTTAGTTTTGATATTGAATATACTGCTTACAATTTCATGAAATTAAAAGATAGTGAGAATGGTAGGTGGGCTAATGAACAAAATGATGCGATTAGTCAAGAGTTTAAAGGAGGAATAAATTTTAAAGCTGGTACAGAATTGCGTTATAAATTATTGCGTTTAAGATTAGGAGCTAACCTAAATTCCTACGCTAGAAAGTACCATGAGCTGTACAATGAGGATAAGTATGGTATAGTGCCATCGTTTGGGCTCGGATACAGATCAAATCGATTGTATATAGAGGGTTCATATGTAAGTTATACCAATAGCTCATCATTCACTCCTTATGAAATACCTACAAAAGACGCCTATTATTCCGCTCAAATTTCAAATAGAACCAATCAAGTAATATTTACACTGGGTACATTTTTTTAATTAACTAGCCCATAAACAATCCTAATACCGCTTTCTTCTAATTTGTTTCGTTTACCCTTAGGTTTACATTTACCTAAATTTTATTTTCTATCAAGACTATTTTTACTATGTTTGTATAAAACAGAGTACAAATGAAAAAGATCTATATTTTAATAGCAATTTTAGTTGTTATTGGCTTGGCATATTTTATTAGTTCATGGCAATATTCAGATGGTACAAGAGCTGGAACAGTCTCAAAAATTAGTAAAAAAGGGTACATTTTCAAGACAGTAGAGGGTGAGTTAAACGTTGGAGGATTTTCAGGAGAAACAGGTAGTATGATTACAAATATTTGGAAATTTTCAGTTGATAATGACAGTGTTTATACTCTTTTAAAGAAAGCTCAGTCTACAGGTGAGAGGGTTACACTAAGCTACGATGAAAACCTATTTAAGTTCGTTTGGAATGGAGATACTAAGTATATGGTAAAAGGGGTAGAGTTTCTTAATCTATCTCCTTCTACTATTAAACCAGATACTACTGTGATAAAATAGAGAAGTTTAAACTTTATACTGACACAGTAAGTCTTAAACTTTACCTATATATGAATAAATGAAAAGAACGGAAGAAGTAGAAAAACTCGTTACTGTTGCATATGACGTTTGTGTTATCGGAGCAGGAGCAAGTGGTGCTGGCGTGGCTTTAGATGCTGCATTAAGAGGATTGAAGGTTTGTCTTGTAGATCGTGGAGATTTTGTATCTGAAACTTCATCAAAATCCACAAAACTTATTCATGGTGGTGTAAGATATCTAGAACAGGCATTTAAAAATCTAGACTTTGGTCAGTTAAAGCAAGTTCAACATGGTTTAACAGAAAGAAGGTATCTTCTAACAAATGGGGCTCATCTTACCCGTCCTTTAGGGATATTGACTCCTGTATTTTCATGGTTTGAGGGTTTATACTATACCATTGGATTGAAGATTTATGGGTGGTTTGCCAAAAATGATAAGCTCCCTTCTGCATCTTGGTTATCAAAAGAGAAAACCTTACAATCTTCTAGTAATCTTACTAAAAAGCTACATAGCTCAGTTTTATACTATGATGGGCAAATAGATGATGCTAGATACGCATTAGCAATTGTTCAAACGGCATACCAAGCAGGTGCAAATACGGTCAACTATGTTCAGATAGATGATTTTGAGAAAGATCAAAATGGGAAGATAATAAAGGCTGTCGGCAAAGATGTGCTCTCGGGTAATTCCGTTACAATAGAAGCAAAAATTTTCATCAATTGTACGGGGCCTTTCGCAGATAATTTACGTTTAAAAGCTAACTCTACTGAGCTAGTAAGGATATCTGCTTCCAAAGGTGTACACATTATAGTGCCGATACATTATTTTGATTCTGTGAATGCCATGCTTATTCCTAAGACCAAAGATGGCAGGGTTGTGTTTGTTATCCCTTTCAAAACCCATGTTATGATTGGCACCACGGATACACCTTATAAACGCTTAAATGAAGAACCTTTGTTAGAGTCTTCAGAAGTAGATTTTTTATTGGAATCAATTGAAGAGTTCTTAGATAAGAAGCCTTCTAAATCCGAAATTACGGCGGGTTTTGGTGGATTACGCCCCTTGATATCATCCAAAAGTAGAAATCCAAACGAAACGAAAACACTGCTTCGTGACCATGAAGTAGAAGTAGATGATCATTCAGGTTTAATATCCTTATTGGGTGGTAAATGGACGACGTATCGTATAATGGCACAAGATACGGTTGATGTTATTTGTTCCATTTTAGGAGATAGCTCTCAGTCTAAGACACATAATCATTCATTGGTGGGTTCACAAGAAAGTATACCAGCTAATGACGGTTTTTTTGATCAAGATGTATATGATTCCTTGATTCATTCACTTGGAGATAAAATATCTGAAATTGTAAATATTTGTAAAAAAGATTCTACAAAAAAATCAAGATTGCACCCGAATCATCCTTACATATTAGCAGAAGTAGTGTATTCGGTTAGGAATGAAATGGTTCAAAAACCAAGAGATTTTATGGCTAGAAGGACGCGGTTTGAATTGATGGATTGGAAAGCATGCTTAGAGGCTGTTCCAGCTGTTACGAATTTAATCGGAGAAGAATTGGGCTGGGATCAAGCAAAAATTGAATCAGAGAATATTGAATATCAAATTCATATTAAGAAATTTATAGAAACGGCATTTTCTTAAAATGGCAATATTTGACCACCCACCAGTATTTGAAAATAAACAATTCTTGACAGATAGTAGGTATCTTGCTGATCCTACTAATACGGTTTTTTTTGCTATTAGAGGAGAACGCCACAATGGACATGATTTCATTCGTGACCTAGCGAGCAAAGGGATTCATACTTTCGTAGTAGAAGATGATTCTTTATCATCGAGTCCTGAATTAGTAACTTTTTTAGAGCAATCAACTATACAAGCCTATCGCGTTAAGAGCTCAATTCAAGCACTTCAAAAATGTGCGATCACACATCGAAAGCTATTTACTATACCCATTATTGGGATTACTGGTAGTAATGGCAAGACAATTGTAAAAGAATGGCTATGGACATTGCTTAATACCTCTTTGGCTGTTGTAAAAAGTCCAAGATCGTATAATTCACAGATTGGCGTACCCTTGTCCATTGCAGAGCTTAAGGAAGGCCATGAATTAGGGATTTTTGAGGCTGGGATTTCACAGCAAGGTGAAATGCAAACATTACAAGAGATTATTTCGCCAGAGATAGGTATTTTTACCAATATTGGATCCGCCCATAATAGCGGCTTTAGAAGTATAAAGCAAAAAGTATCGGAGAAAATTCGACTTTTTCGTGCATCAAAGATTTTGGTTTTTTGCAAAGATTATAAGGAAATTCAAGAGGAGGTTCAGATCCTACTTAAGGCTGTAAATCCCAAATTGCAGCTTATATCTTGGTCAAAATCTCAATTAGGTTCTCATTTTATTGATGTTGTTAAATCGGGCCCAACGGCTCATTTATCCGTTTACTTTGAGGGGGATGTATATGAATTTGAATTGCCTTTTTCGGATGACGCATCTATAGAAAACATAAGTCATTGTATATTTTTAGTACTGTATTTGAAGAAGTCGTATTTCCCAAAAATAGATATTCAAGGAGTTCAACTTGCCATTTCAAATCTTCGTTCCATTGCGATGCGGCTTGAGTTGAAGCAAGGAGTCAATGAAAATTACATCATAGATGATACCTACAACAATGATCTTGCGGGGATAAAGATGGCTTTGAATTTTATGAGCCAGTATAGTACTAAGAGGGATAAAGTTTTAATTTTGAGTGATGTACTTCAGGCTGGAATCTCGGATAGGGACTGGGTTGTGCAGCTTTCTGAACTGCTGATAAGTCAAGGTCTAAAGCTGAATATTTTTATTGGACCCAAATTATTAGCTCATAAAGAAATACTAGAATCTCAGAATATTGGTGAATGTAAATTTTATAGTTCAACGGATGAATTTCTAAAATTTTATGATTTTGAGGATTTACAAAAAAAATTGATCCTGATTAAAGGTGCTCGTATTTTTGGATTTGAGAGAGTCGTTAATTCATTTATTAGGCAAGTTCATGGTACTGTATTGGAGATAAATCTAAATGCCATTACCCATAATCTTAATTACTATAGAAATAAGGTAGGCAAGGATACCAAAATCATGGTAATGGTGAAAGCGTTCGCTTATGGTAGTGGTAGTCCTGAAATCGCGAGTTTATTGCAATATCATCGAGTGG
The DNA here is from genome assembly GCA_051649345.1 of Leadbetterella sp. Lineage (GTDB taxonomy): Bacteria > Bacteroidota > Bacteroidia > Cytophagales > Spirosomataceae > Leadbetterella. Next base: position 8,854 of record JBOFGX010000155.1, read on the forward strand.
ACTACCTATCAGTCGCATATCCTGACGAAGGGGTTGTGCTGAGAAGAAATGGTATTAAATTACCTATTA
>JBOFGX010000156.1:0-1816 GCA_051649345.1 Leadbetterella sp.
ACTGCTTCAATAACTCCTGCTACATCCCCATGTAAAACGGCAGGAAAATCAGGAGTAATATTCGGTATCAAACCTCGACGTATTTTAGTATCTAATGGATTAACGCTAGTGGCAGCAACTTTTATGAGTACATGATTTGGTAATAGTTCAGGCATGGGTAAATCTGCCAGGTGGAAACTATCTGGTGCGCCAAAATGTTCAATTACAAATGCTTTCATGGTTGATGTTTTTCTTCAAACGTTATGTTTCTTATGTACCATTTAGTAGCAAGCACTTGGAAGGATTTACCTGAAAGTGTATTAGTCACCTTTTGGTAAGTCACCATGAATTCTAGTTTTAACTCCAGAGAAACTGAGCTTAATTATCTTCCACAACCTGCTTTGGCTCGAATTGCTAATAGAGGTGTTTTTGATACTCAATGTGAAGGTCATCAAATTTTAGACAAAATTGCTAATAAATGGACAATTTTGATTATTTATGCTCTAACACAGGGGAAAAAGCGGTATGGCGATCTTAAACAGCAAATAGCAGGAATATCGTCTAAAATGCTGATCCAAAATCTCCGTAATTTGGAGCGCAACGGATTGATACAAAGAGAAGTATATTCAACAATTCCCCCAAAAGTAGATTATTCGTTAACTGTTTTAGGCGAGTCCTTAGCTGAGCCTTTAGCTATTTTAGGAGAATGGGCATATCAACATATTTCAGATGTCCATGCTTCAGTAGAGCAATATGATAATCGCCCTCAGTCTGAAAGTTTTTGGCAACCAAAGTAAGGCTTGCTGTACAAACTTACATCATGTGAAGTGAAGGTCTTATGTTTATGTGCGATATCCCATATACACGAAATTATTTCACCTCGGAAACTTCTCCAGTACAATCAATTAATACATTTACTCTTGGATGAGGATTTCCATGAAGTCCAAGTGGATCCCAAGCCCATCTGCTCGATGTAATACGACCGTTTTTAAAACCAGAAAAGTCGTTAGCAAAATCACCACCATTGCCATTTAAGACAATTATAATTTTGCCATTTTTATCGATAAACCCTTGTTTACTGTAGTCTCCTTTAATTCCAGCAAAAGCGGCAACTCCCCCATAAAAATCTGAAACGCCTGTAAATTTATATGGAATAGTTAGCTGTCCTTTGGAATCAATGAAACCCCAATACCAATTTTTGTCAGCGACAGCAGCTTTACCTTCAAAAAAACGTCTTGCTTGAGTAAAACTTGCAGGAAGTACAATTTTTCCATGCCTATCCTTGTATCCAAAGACTGTTGGTCGATACATGTTTTCAGCATTTACGGGAAATAACTGAAAAGGATTAATAATATGACGAGGATTACTATCGGATTCTTTTTCTAGCTGTTTAAGTTGGGCAACACAATTATTAAAAGAACCCTGATGATTGAGCTTTTTAGCTCGAAAATATGCAAGTGTTAATGCCAAGAAAATAACAATCACAATCAAATATATTCGCTTCATTAACCCAAAAAATTAACTCCCGTAATGATCAACAAAACTGCCAGGATAAGTAATAGGAGATCGCAGCTTTGGCTGGACTGGAAACGATAGCATAGACTTTTGCTTTTATGAGTACATGAATTGGTAATAGCTCAGGTTTAGGCAAATCGGCGATATGGAAACTGTCTGGGGCACCAAAATGGTTAATGACGTATGCTTTCATGATAAATATTCTTAGATAATCTAGATATTGAATACGATAGTAAATTTTCTTAGGAGTAATGTGATGCGTCTAACTGTCCCCACTAACATGATGGAGTTTTTTCGCAAAAGTGAAGGAAAATGGTACACC
>JBOFGX010000157.1:0-4850 GCA_051649345.1 Leadbetterella sp.
ATCATGCTACGCGGGCTTTGGTGTTGCAGGATGTATGGTATCTGGAAATCAAACTCAAACTGCTCAGTTTTTAAAAGATCTTAAAGGACTATAATGGCTACTGCAAACCTAAGAACTTACGAATTAAGTAGAAACCAAATAATTAAGGGGGCCTTGCGTAAGATAGGTGTTCTCGCCAAAGGTAGAGAACCAGACGCAGAGGAGTATGAAACTGCACAAATGGCGTTAAATTCTTTAGTTGCGGAGTATCAAACATACGGCTTACCCTTATGGAAAAGAAGTCAATTAAATTTGGTCACTATTCCAAATCAAAAGTCATATCTATTTCATAATACCAATACAACCATTAATGGGATCTATTGGTTAGGAGGGATAACATGGGCTGGTGGTATTTTATGGGCCGGACAAACTACTGGCTCGTCGTTAAATGATATTCCCAATAAAATAGAGAGTATAGTTATTCGAGATATTCATGGATCTGCTCAAGAAGTACAAGATTGCTCTCGTACTGAATTCAATTTACTTAATACCACATCTGTAGGTAAACCGGTCCAATATACATATCAACCTTTTATCAACAGTGGAGAGCTTCTCATTTGGCCGAAGCCTGATAAAGCATACACACTGGAAATTACTTATTATCCACAGCAATACGGTTTTGGTACGGGAGCGGACACTCCAGACTTCCCTCAAGAATGGCAGAATGCTCTAGTATTCGGACTGGCTTCTTTACTTGGACCAGAATACGGAATTCCAATTTCCGATCGCCAGTACATAGATAAACAAGCAGAGAAACATTTAGATATTGCTAAAGATTTTCAATTTGAAAATACAAGTATTTTCTTTCAAATAGAGCGTAGACCATAATGGCTTTTTCAAAAACACCGGAACAATCCACTTACCAAACTAAAAAAATTAGACTGGTACGAGAACTCAGTAACCGGGGCATTTCTACAGACAAAGACGAAGAGTACCTGAATGTCTTTCCGGAAGTAATTAAAAACAAAAATACTAAAGAAGACGAAATATATTTAGTTACTCGTCCGGGAACATCCACTTTTATTACAAGCACTAATCCAAATACTATTAGAGGCATGTATTTTTGGGAAGCACAGAATAGATTATTCATTGCTGCCGAAAATTTTATAATTGTGTATAATGGATCTACCGGAGCACAATTAAATACTTATCCCGGTATGTTTTCTACTTTAACAGGACAAGTAGGATTTACTGAATTTCTGTATGATGATGGGACATCTAAAGTAGTGGTAACAGATGGAACGACTCTACATACTATAGATGTTTCAGGCGTGTTGGTACAGGCCACTTCCCCGGATTTACCTTCCCATTTACCTCAAATTGTCTTTTTAGATGGGTTTTTATTTCTAATTAAAAGAGATACTGCTGATATTTACAACAGTAATCTAAATGATCCTCTTCTGTATACTGCGGGTGATTTTTTAACGGCAGAAATGCTGCCTGACAAAGCAACATATTTAACTAGATTAAATAACTATCTTGTCGTGATGGGGGGGCAATCTATAGAATATTTCTGGAATGCTGGTAATGCTACAGCAAGTCCTCTCCAAAGAAATGATACACCGATTAAATTGGCCGGATTATTGGGTGGGGTCGCCTCTCTCGGCAATCGTTTATTTATCGTTGGGAGTTATAACGAAAGTCAACCTAATGTGTTTATTCTTGAGGATTTCAAATTAATACCTATTGGAAATGAAGCGATTAGACGTCATTTGGTATCTGTTATTACTAGTGGATCCTTAGTTAATTTAACAGGTACAATCATATCTCAAGAAGGACATGACTTTTATATGATTACCACCGACACCGCTAGTTATGTATACGACATAGAAGCTAAACTGTGGGTAAAATGGGCTTGGCAAAATCAAGCTAATTTTGATATCGCGGTTTGTTTAAATTGTCAGACATCGGCAGGAATACAAACGTATTTTTCATTAAAGTCTAACTATACTGTTTACAAGTTTGATATTATTAATTATCGAGATGTCAACGTAGATTACACGGTAAGTTTTACTACAGATAATGAGGATTTTGGTAGTTATAATCAAAAAACAATGCATCGTTTTTCTCTTTGGGCCGACAAACCTACAATGGAAACTCCGCTCTTAGTTCAATGGACCGACAATGACTATCTTTCCTATAACAATGGAGTCACATTAGATCTTTTTCAAGAGCTTCCTTGTGTATACCAACTAGGACGTTTTCGTAGAAGAGCGTTCAAGATTACTTTAACCCCGAATCAACGTCTAAGATTTAAAGCAATAGAAGTTGATATTAATTTAGGAAACCATTAATGGCTAACACTACTTTTATCAATTATGAAACTCCAGTAGAAGCTGCTTGGTTAAATGATGTGAACGCAGTCACTTATCTAGGCACTATAAATATGAGAACAAGTTCCTACGGGGCCATTGGAGATGGGATAGCTGATGATACTCTAGCGATACAAGAAGCATTAAACACAGGAAGAAACATTGATCTAGCCGGTGGTACCTATTCTATCCGTACCGTCACTATCCCATCAGGAATTCCCATTAAAATTAGTAATGGTTACATTGTAGTTCTTAGTGGGGGAGCGGGTTTCTCGAAAACTACTGTAACAGTAAACGGTAAAGCGGAAGATGTTTCCTTTGACAATGTACATTTTACTAAAACATCTCCAGGAGGTTCTTGTATTTATATCAACCTTGCGTGGCAAGATAGTACAGGAGGTATTTTAGTGTCCCCTAACTGTTCTTTTACATTATCTGGGGGGGCTATAGGAATACGTCTTTCTCGTAGTTTTGGAAATAGTATTGGTGGACGGTTTAATATGGATGCAACCAGTACTGGTATTTTATGTGACTCTACAGAAATTGTTCCGGGAGATTCAGCACCAAGTTGCCCATTTCATACTAGTATTGGTCCGGCCTTTTTTCAAGGGGGAACAGCGTTTGATCAAATTTTTCAAACCGGCTCACAATGGAATTCTTTTGAAGGATTTACATTTACTTCGTCTGCTCAATTTTACTCTTCAAAATTTATAGCAAAAAAGTACAATGGGCTGCATATGACGGGAATTATAGGAGTTTCTTGGGGAGCAATGTTTGATAGCGGATATAATACCCAAATTACTGCTGGATATTTTGATCGTTTAGACACTAATCCCTGTATTGAAGTTAGAACTACCATTAGAAATGTACAAAACTTTATGATTGGGGGTAATTGTATTTTCGCTGCGCAAGGAACTGCTGGTGATCTTTTACAATTCTCAGATGTAGGTACAGCCCCTTCTGCTCAAATAACTACAGTTAATATAGGGCAATGTAGTTTTTTTGGTGGATTAAATAATGTGTCTTCTCCTACTCGTGGAATTGGATTTAATCATGGGAATACTACTAATGTGAATATCGATGGCTCTCAAACATATCAAGCACTCTATTCTTGTATTAATTTCCAAAAAGGAATTGTACGTTCAATTCTAAAACCTTTTGGGGCGAGAGATATCACTTTTTATGTGGAAAACGTAGCTACAGGATATGGGCCATTAAACGGAACTGGTTATAACCGATTTGATGGTATTTATACAGTACATGAAATTTCTATCATTATTCCAACTTATGTTTCGACCGGGGTAGCAGAGACTGTCTATTTAGAAAATCTTTCTTTTGACAATATGATGCGTCCGCCAATAGCAACAGTAAGCAATGTGGTGTCTCCTTTCGGCTCGGGGTTCTTTACAATTACTGTGCCCCTAACAAGGAGAAATAGTGTGGAGATCAATCTAGTAAAAAACACGATTGCTCCTGGTAACACTCGTGGGGGAGCTAATGCAACTATTGTATTGGATTCCTCCGTGTATATTGCACCATTATAATGTCGTTAATACCACCACAACCAACAGGTGTTCTTCCCGGTTCAGGATACTGGAATGACTGGATTGAACGTATTAGATTTGTTGTTAACACTCTCGGAACTCAATTAGACTGGAATATCATTACAAATAAACCCACTACCGTTTTAGGGTATGGTATTACGGATGGTGCAAGATTAAATAGTCAAAATAGAATGATTTCAGGGGTAGATACTACTGATGATATCATTGTAGATACCACAAACAAAGGTTTGGTTTTAAAAGACAGTCAAAGCACCCCTCATTATTGGAGAATTACTATTAGTAATACCGGGGTATTGACTACCACAGATTTAGGCACAACCAAGCCTTAAGGAGATACAGATGAGTACAGACGGTGGATTTGGTGGATGGGGAACAGACAACGGAGGAGATTACTCCGGCTCAGATAGCTTTGATGGTCCAGGAGACGCATCTGCTGGTTTAGCGGGATGGGGATTAGAAGGGAGTCAGTATGAAGGCTCCGACAATTTTGACGCTGGAGGGGGATGGTCTGGAGTTTCTTTTGGTAATAATATTTCAGCACCAAGTTTAAGTGGTATGAATGATTTTGGTTTATCCAATATGGACTCTTCCGCTTATGGTGCGCCCGATTTTGGGGGTTCTTATGGCGTATCCGATTTTTCAAGTATGGCAGAACCGAGTTTTTTTGATCAACTTGGAAGATTTAAAGGACTTGCTCTTGGATTAGTGGGAAGAGCTAATCCCACTCTCGGTTCCTTTTTAGGTATGGCGAACAGAGCCCACAGTGTGGGAACAAGTCAAACCCGAGGACAGGCTATGGGTCAATTCGGATCAATTGCCGGAGGAGTGCTTGGGAGTGTTTTTGGTGGTCCTCTCGGCGGTATGGCGGGCTCTCAATTAGGAGGTATGGCGGGTCGTTCTATGGGAGGTACCGGAGGACATTATAGTGGTCCCA
>JBOFGX010000158.1:0-5376 GCA_051649345.1 Leadbetterella sp.
GTAAGCTCACATCTCCTTTTATGACCTTATCTTTTATGGCACTTTTGGTTATTCCCCATTATAAACTGTCAGACAAAGGCTTGTTTGACTCCGAAAAACAAGAGTTTAGCGGGATATTTGAGTAGGTTTTTTTTCATTCGATATTCTACCTCATTTTGCAAAAGTATTTGTACCTTTTGTTAAATAAATTTTCGCCACTTGTTAAATGTTGATTTTAGAATTGTTAGTTATTTGCTATGGGTTAAATGTTAACAAGTATGTTTAGCGAATTTAAAATATAATATATAGTTGGAATCTACGATTTCGGACTACGATTTAAAGTTGATCAAACCTTCTTTTGTATATTTATTCTGTAGTTAAACATATCGAATCAAATGAATAAAGAGGTTAATAAAAATTATAGAAAGACTATTCCAATAGCTATCAACGCGACTATTTTTTTGATACTTTCTATCATACACTTTTATTGGACTTTTGGCGGAAAGATTGGGTACGATGATGTATTGCCGACAAATTCTAAAGGGTATAATCAATTAAATCCAAGTCTTATTTCCAGTCTGATTGTTTCTTTTGGTCTTATAGTACTAGCACTTGTGACTATAGGAAATCAGGGTCTATTTGATACGTATCTCAAGCGTAAGTATTTTCGGTTTGGAGCAATTTCTATTTTTTTTATTTTTTTATTGAGAGCGATTGGAGATTTTAAGTTCGTGGGTTTTTTCAAGAAGGTAAATCAAACAAGATTTGGATTAAATGATACGTATATTTTTTCTCCTTTATGTTTATTTATAGCTTTCATAAGCTTGATTATTTTTGTTCAAAGTAGGGAAGTTAAGAGCTAAGGGCAATTAATTGGGGATGAAATAACTTAAACATTTGCTGTGAAAAACTAAAACGGCCAAGTCTTTACCATAAGGTCACCCGATAAAATTAAAATTCCAATACATAAGCCAATATTCAAGTACATATTACTCAGTTGTTTGAACAACTGCGTAATAATCAAAATTACGGTGGCTATACAAGCTAGAATCGCTATTTGACCCATTTCTAGCCCCAAATTGAATCCTAGCAAAGGCATGAAAATAGAGGCCTCTTTTCCAAGTAGACTTGATAGGTAATTAGAGAATCCACACCCATGAATCAATCCAAAAAATACAACTAAAAGAGTACTCCACAGAATGGAAGTTTTTATTTTTTTTATTTGTACATATATATTGAATATAGCTGTAATACAAATGGTTACGGGTATGCAGAATTCAATAATTTCGGATTCAAACCGAATGATTTTGAGAATTGATAATGCCAAAGCCAAAGAATGACCCAGGGTAAATGCTGTCACCAAAATCAAATTCTTCTTGTAGTTTTTAATCGAGTGTCCTGTAATCAAAGCAAGCAAAAAAAGCATATGATCGTATCCCGAAAAAGCCGAAATATGCTCAAATCCTAGTTGTATACAGGTGATAAAATCCATGATAATTTATAAATAATACCCTATCAATACCCCTCCAGAAATCAACAGAACAGGAGGAATCTTTTGAACATACAATAAAACTAAAGTAATTAAAACCGTAAAAATACTCGCATTACTATCGCAAACGGTCATAAAAAGAGATATCCCTGCCGCATAGGTCAGTCCAATACTGGCAGCATTTACGCCTTCAAGCGAAGCCCGGATGCCTCGATATTGTTTGAGGCTATCCCAAAATTTGATGGCAAAGAACATCATGAATATTCCAGGCAAAAAGATACCTAAGGAGCCTACGAATGCTCCTAGAATTTGTCCAAAAACACCTTGGCTTTTCATTGTTAATGCACCTAAGTATGACGAAATACTAAACGTAGGGCCTGGTATGATTTCAGAAATAGAAATTCCAGTAAGAAAATCATCCTTGCTGATAAGTTTTTTAAACTCCACAAATTCATTGTACAACAAGGGCTTGAGTACATGCCCACCGCCAAACGCAAAGCTACCGTTTCGGTAGAAATTTTCGAAAACACGAATTGGCAAACTTTGTGTCATAGTACCTATGAATACCAAAACCAAAAAGAGTAAGCCCCAAATAATGATATCCTTAAAATCAAAGGCTATGGGTGAGCGATAGGGGTTTTTCTGCTGCTGTCTAAACTTCAAAGAAGCTACCAGTCCTCCAATAAATATCACCACAGGGGTCATATAAGGAGATTTTAAGGCTATTCCTAAAGCCAATGCAAATAGCATTAAAAACAAGGAGGTTTTGGTCTGAATATGCACCAAACTGATAGACGATACAGAATAGATGACAAAAGCAATCGCCATGGGTTTGATAATAACTGTGAGCTTTTGCAAAATTTCGGGATCAAGGATTTGCAAAGAAATAGCCAAAAAACCCATTATCGTGCAGGCAGGCAATATCCAAATCAATAAAGTCATGAGTGCTAGGTAGCGTCCTCCCAATCGATAACCAATAGCAGCTACAATTTGTGTAGAAGTAGGACCTGGGAGAATAGAGCAAAGGGCTTGTAATTCAAGGAGTTCTTCGCTGCTTAAATAATTGCGTTTAGTGACAAATTTTTTCAAAAACATACCCAAATGGGCAGTAGGGCCTCCAATACAGGTAAGGCCAATCCACAGCACTTCGCGTAGGAATATGATATGCCGAATACGCTTCTGCTGAGTCAAGGATTTTAGGCTTTTTTGAGTCCCAGTTCAATTAATCGCTCGTCGAGAAATTCTCCCGCCGTCATATCCGTATATTTTTTTGGATTGTCTGAGGTCACGCACGAATCCAGGCAAGTAAGATCCATTTCTGCTCTTGGATGCATGAAAAATGGGATCGAAAAACGAGAAGTGCCCATTTTTTCTCGAGGGGGATTCACCACTCTATGAATGGTAGATTTAAGTTTATGGTTGGTAAGCCTATCCAGCATATCACCTACATTGATGATGATTTGATCAGGTAGGGCAGTCACAGGAATCCATTTGCCGTCCATTCGCAATACTTCCAATCCTTCAGCAGATGCTCCCATAAGCAAGGTTATGAGGTTGATATCACCGTGAGCCGCTGCTCGTACGGCCCCTTCAGGCAAGCTATCTGGATCCAAAATTGGGAAATAATGCAAGGCTCGTAGGATGCTATCACCTTTGTATACTTTGTCGTCAAAATAATCAACGGGTAGTTCTAAGTATTCAGCGATGGCTTGGAGGAGTTTTTTGCCTGTATTTTCAAAAATAGTAAATACCTCTGTCGTGTATTTTTCGAAATTTGGAATTTCAGCCGGGAATATATTTTCTGCCATTCCTTCTCGCGGCGAAGGTTGTCCCACATGATAAAACTCCTTCAGGTCGGGTTTTGAATACCCTTTGGCCTTTTCTTTGTTTTTACCAATATAGCCCCTCTGCCCGTGTAGGTCTGGGAATTCATAACGTTGTTTTATAGAATCCTCTTGGAAAAAGAATGCTTGGATAGAATCGTATAACATAAGTCGGAATTCTTCCGTGAGACCGTGGTTTTTGATGGCCACAAATCCAATCGTATGAAATGCTGATCCTAGGTCAGATACGAATCTAGCCTTGGTGTCTGCGTCACCTTGCGTATAATCATGAAGATCTAGGGAAGGTATTTTGTCCAAGAGGATTCCATTACTCATAATCCAGCAGCTTTAAGATGGCTTTCTACTTGCTCCCAATTCACCACATTCCAGAATGCTTTGATATAATCTGCTCTTTTGTTTTGATATTTGAGATAGTACGCATGTTCCCAAACATCAATAGCAAGTACGGGTATGCCTTTTTCTTGAAAACTGTCCATTAGGGGGTTATCTTGATTGCTTGAACTTGTAATTTTTAATTTTCCATCTGTTACAATCAACCACGCCCACCCTGAGCCAAATCTTGACTGAGCAGCTGTTGTAAAATCGCTTGTAAATTTCTCAAAGCTTCCAAAGCTTTTCTTAATTAGTTCTACTACTTTATCAGAAGGCTTTACAAACTTGGGAGTCATGATATTCCAGAAGAAGGTATGATTCCAGTGTCCGCCTGCGTTATTCCTTATTGGATACGAGTATTTGCTAATGTTTTTTACAATTTCTTCTAGATTAGTTTCCGTAACATTGTTTTTGGCAACTAAATCATTCAAATTGTTTACATATGCTTGATGATGCTTTGAATGGTGGATTTCCATTGTTTGTGCATCAATATGTGGCTCTAAAGCTTTATAATCATACGGAAGTTTAGGCAAGGAAAACGGGCCTTCAACAATCTTCGTTCTAGCAAATCCTAGTTTACTTATGGCCATTGAACCAATCAGTAGTCCGAGAAACTCTTTTCTTTTCATTTTAGTCAAGTTTATGTAAAATTTCACTTAAAATTAAGCAAAATATATAAACGGAGACGTTTATGGCAGACTATTTAGGATTAAAAATTTACGCGGGTCAATATACTTCTTCCCAATGTAACTTCATCTGTAAATTCCAAGGCACCTCCAATGGGTATTCCGCGAGCAATCGTACTGATCTTAATGGGGTATTCTTGAAGTTGTTTTTTGATATAAAATGCAGTAGTATCTCCCTCCATTGTGGGACTGAGAGCTAAAATGACTTCTTTTATATCTGTATTTTGAGAAATTCTACCTAATAGGGAATCAATTCTAATATCGGAAGGTCCGATGCCTTCAATAGGGGATATCACACCCCCCAACACGTGATATTTGCCTAGAAACTGAGATGTATTTTCTATGGCCATGACATCTCTTGTGTCTTGGACCACAGCTAAGATACTATCGTCTCTTCTAAGATTGGAGCAAATCTCACAGGTATCACTATCAGAAATAGAATGACATTGTTTGCAATATTGCGTTTTTTGTACCAAATCCTGTAATGCAAGGGTGAGCTTATCTGTCGTACTATTATCTGATTTTAAAAGATGGAGGGCAAGTCTTAGGGCAGATTTTTTGCCGATTCCGGGCAATTTAGAAATTTCGGAAACAGCTTCTTCAACGTATTTGGAAGGGAAATTCACTATTTTTGGGTATTATCTTAAGATTATTTCCGCTGATAAACCCCTATCGGTAATTGCAGTGCGAATGGGAACGAGTTCTTCAAAATCTCCATTTTTGACCGCACATTTGCCTTTGAAATGTATAATAATGGTGCATTGCTCCGCCTGTTCTTGAGAATGATCGCACACTTCCATGAGCGTTTGGATAACAAAATCAAAGGTATTTACATCGTCGTTGAAAACAACCAATGTGTAAAGTTTAACTACATCCGAATCGATATCCACCTCATCGAGAACTTCTATTTCTGTTTCGGGGGCATACTTCATTTTTAGATAGTTAAGTTTTATTGATTTCCTACTGGTAGGAGGATAATTATTTTCAATACAAAAATAAGAAATTC
>JBOFGX010000159.1:0-2592 GCA_051649345.1 Leadbetterella sp.
ATTTTTTCGGCTAATGAAAACCCATCCAACTCAGGAAGATTGACATCAAGTAAACAAAGATCAAATTTATCTTTTTTGAAGGCTTTCCAAGCCTCTTTTCCGTCAGGAAAATGAAATATTTCAAATCCTTCTATCTCGAGATTGTCTTTTGTAACAAAACTGAGATTAGGATCATCTTCAACGTATAATATTTTAGCCATAGTTTAATTTTTTGGTATGGGAATGTGAATACTAAAAACCGTTCCTTTGTTGGGTTCGCTTTGTACTTTTATACTCCATTTATGAAGAGAGACCATCTCTTTAACGTAGTTTAGTCCAAGTCCAAAACCCTTCACATTATGAACATTACCCGTAGGAACACGATAAAACCTATCGAATATTTTAGGCAAATACTCTTTGGCTATTCCTATTCCTTTGTCCTGTATTTTAAGAACAGTTTCATTCACACCATCCTCAGTACTAACTAGAATTTCAGGATTTTTACCAGAGTACTTGATTGCATTTTCTATTAAATTTCTGATAATATTCATCAAATGCATGCGATCTGCATAAACAGACGTACGTGTTGCATTTAAAAGAGTGGTAAAGTTGTCATTAAGCTCCACTTTTACACTTTGTGTAGCTTCGAGAATAACCTCATGCAATTCTTGTAGTTGGGTATCGAGCTCTATAACTCCTTTTCCTATTTTCGCAGTAGCCAGCACAGCTTCTACTTGATGCTTGAGCCTATTATTCTCATGTTTGATAATGGATACATACTTATGGAATCGCTCAGGAGTATCCAGTATCTTATCATTTGAAAGTACATCTGTAGCAATTTTGATGGTTGAAATGGGTGTTTGAAACTCATGTGTCATATTGTTTACAAAATCTCTCTGAACTTCACTCAGACGTTTTTGAGTAAGAATTATAAACATGGCGTATCCAAAAAACACCATTACAAGCATGGTAATGAATGATGATATAATCCAAACATCTAACTTGGTCGTAAGATAACTAGTTTGTTTTGGAAATTTTAATCCAAAATAGTTTAGAAATTTATTAGACTTGGGCAATTCGACTGTTTTGAAATTGGGATCAATTTCAAAATCTGAGTTAATATGTGCTCCAAAGGTCATCGCATCTGTGTCGCAATCATAAATACCGTATTCAAAATCAGTATTTATACTATTACGTTTAAACTCTTCTTTGAGCAGATGCTCTAACAAACTATGCTCTAAAGGTATCCTAAGATTAACAACATAATAATCGGAAGATTGCTGAACCACAGGATTCTCAATGACGGCCATGTTGTAGGCCTTGGCAATTTGATTAGCTACATTGCGTAAAGAAATAGTAACAGACTGACGGAACTGTTGATTTTTAAGATCGAAGGCTTTTTTGACCCAATAGATCTGTATCGAAAACATTCCGATAACTGCCAATATGCCAAGTATCAAAACAAACCGAATGGTATTTCGACTCAAAGTATGTATTTTTTTTTAGGACACGTAATAAAGTACAAATATATAGAAATAAACCATTCAACAAATAGTTTAGACTATTTGGCTTAGAAAAAAAGTTATATTAAATTGCGATAAATTACAAATTTATAACCATTTAATAATTTTATGGAGAAACTTCAATCCTTGGACTACATTGTATTCCTGTTTTATTTTATATTCGTAAGTGCCTATGGTATATGGATATATAGAAAGAAAAAATCGAAGGAAGTCAATACGCAAGACTTTTTCTTAGCTGAAGGCTCTCTTACGTGGTGGGCGATAGGTGCCTCATTAATCGCATCCAATATCTCTGCTGAGCAGATGATTGGTATGTCGGGCAATGGATTTACAATGGGATTGGGAATATCCACTTATGAATGGATGGCTGCGGCCACCCTTATTATCGTTGCTGTATTTTTTATGCCTATTTACCTTAAAAATAATATCAGCACGATGCCTCAGTTTTTGAGTCAGAGATACAACAAGACGGTGAGCTTGATCATGGCAATATTCTGGTTGTTGCTTTATATAATGGTAAACTTAACATCCATTTTATACCTAGGGGCATTAGCAGTTTCAGAAATTTCGGGCCTTGATTTTAATTTAAGTATGTGGTTTTTAGCCGTATTTGCTATTATTATTACAATAGGAGGCATGAAAGTAATTGGTTTTACAGATGTGATTCAAGTGTTTTTCTTGGTTATTGGCGGATTAGCTGCTACATACTTGGCTGTAAATCTAGTATCGGATAAATATAGCATGGAAGGTCTTGTAAATGGTTTTAAATTGATGACCCAAAATCATTCAGATCACTTTCATATGATTTATAAAGATAGTGCTACAGATGCTAAAGCTCATGCCAATTATATGTCGCTTCCTGGTTTAACTGTTCTTTTGGGTGGTATGTGGATAGTAAACTTAAACTATTGGGGATGTAACCAATATATTACACAAAGAGCATTGGGAGCTGACCTTCCTACTGCAAGAAAAGGATTATTATTTGCAGCATTTTTAAAATTATTGATGCCTATAATAGTCACCCTTCCAGGAATAGCTGCCTATGCTTTATACAAAAAAGGGATGTTTACAGAAGAAATGATGGATATAA
>JBOFGX010000160.1:0-8272 GCA_051649345.1 Leadbetterella sp.
TAAAATTTTAATTATGGTTTTTAAAAAAAACACGACCGCATCCAACTGTGACAATTCCAAGCCGCTGTATTCTAAACAATACTTAATCGCATTTGTAGGAAAACCAGGGTCATGCTTTTTTCGGGTAAATCGCTCTTCTTGAGCTGCTGCGATAATCTTACCGTCTCTAATTATAGCCGCGGCTGAATCGTGATAATAAGCAGAAATCCCGAGTATATTCATGAATTGATTGTTAAAAACACACAAAAGTAAGAAAATTCAATCGTATACAGAAATTCATAGGTTTATATCCTATTATAATCCTAGAAATTTACCAAAGGATTCACAATTTCAACACCCAAGAGTCTAAAAAATACCACAAATCATCTTGAGAGAAATTTTGTGTAGCCAATCAACTCTGCCCAACGCTTACCTGGGATTTTCTGATAAACAAAAACTTCATATGTGTTATTGGTATCCGAAAAATTACCTTCTAAATTTTGGACATCGTTTTCAAGCTTAAAATCATACATTCCCTGTTTTAGGTATAACTCTTTTTCAAAAAAACCTGTATTGGGATTAAACTCCATTTTCTCTGGATTCCAGTTTACTAGCTTTCCATTAAGTCTAATTTCAGAATCCTCTTTTGCTGGCTCCGCCCGAAAAACCACTTTGAAATAATCTCCAGCAAGATCGGGATTAAAACTATCGGGCAACTTCAATAAAAACCCTCCATCTTGATCAAAACTCATAACATGATTTTTCTTGGATCTATCCGTTAAAGGAGTCGTAAAAAACAAAGTTGGTCGTCCCACATCTATTCTGTCAATGTTTTCTCTTCTAGCATATGGATCCGTGATATCTATAAATCGAAACTCGTTACCTGCCTCAAAAAGTGTTGTATCATCAAAGTTCTTGTATTTGTAGGTATTCAAGCCTGCCTTATACAAATACTGTGCTGGCAAAGTCAATTCTGAAGTATAGTTTTGATTTTTTACGACCTTTAATGTCAATTCTTTCAAGGGATTGTTAATAAAATAGCTACCTAGAGACAACTCTAAATTGAGCTGCTGATGTGTTCTCCATTTTTCGGTTGATTGAGGAGTTAGTACATCCAAAAGAAGACTTACTTTAGGCTCTACAACACGAAAGGCTTTTTGAATAATAGCTTTTTCTTCATCATAGCTATCGTATACGCGAAGAATATAATTACCGCTAATTTTAGGCTTGGGTAGCGGAAATGTATAATGATAATAGGGTATTTTCCCTCCAATAGATATTTTAAAATTTTGGATAAAAAATTCGTTAATTTCAGACATAAACTGCAGATCGAGCAATTTAGACTGTTGCCAATTTTCATCACAATGCCATATTTTTGCTCGGTAGCTTTTCGCTTCGGTTTCTAGATCATCAAACTCCAAAACCAATCCTTGCTGGGCATTCAATTGAACAACGGGAGAATTTCGAAACTTAAACATGTACGTATCACCAGGTGAAAGTGAATACAATAGTACCGTTTTAAGATTCTCAGAATTTACCTCATCTCCAAGTGGGATTTGTGAGATACCCTTTCCACCTATCAGTAAAAAAAAACTAAAAAAAATTGCACGTATCATAAAAGAGCCATTTTTTCCTCCCAATTTATATTTAAAAATTGAAGTTCTTGTTTCTGCGTAAAATAACGCTCATTCACGGCCATTAATTTCTCTTCGTTGGAAAACACTTCTTCGGAGGCTAATTCTATCTCCGTTGACTTTAATTCTTTTTCCAGCTTTTCTATTTTATCCTCTAATTCCGATATCTCTTTCTCGAGTTTTTTATTATCTTGATTAATTACAGGTTGTACAGGTTTGGGAGGCTCTGGCTCTTTTTGCGTTTCCGTTTTAAAACTAGCAGGCTCGTCCCATGTTTTACCATTATCATCCATCCACTGTGCAAACTCATCATAAGATCCAGGATACTGTTTTATTTCTTCGTCTTCAATATACCATACCTTGTTGGAAACCCGAGAAATAAAGTGCCTATCATGAGACACTACCACATAGGTACCTTCGTACTGATCCAGTGCCTGCACAAGTATATTTACTGACTGCATATCAAGGTGATTGGTAGGCTCATCTAACAGTAGAAAATTGGCTTCGGATATCAAAATTTTGGCCAACGCAACCCTTGATTTTTCACCTCCAGATAGAACTTTTATTTTCTTAAAAACATCCTCCCCTGTAAACAAAAAACAACCCAAAACCGAGCGTAAATCCGTCTCTGATTTGGACGAATCCGCATATTTGAGCTCTTCTACTAGGTTTTCTTCTAAGTGCAATGATTCCAGCTGATGCTGAGCGTAAAAGCTAAATTTCACATTATGACCCAAGGTTCGCTCACCACTAACCTTCTCTGTACCTGCAATTATTCTGAGTAGCGTAGATTTCCCTTTCCCATTGGCACCAATAAGGACGATTTTATCTCCTCTTTCAATGGTGGCAGATGTATTAGTCAGAATTTTTTTATTAGGAAATCCTTTCGTGACATTTTTTAAATCCAAAACAAATCTTCCAGGCTGCACACTGAACTTAAACTTAAAATGCACCTTGGCTGACTCATCAATGACATCATCAATCATATCCATTCTATTGAGTGCTTTCACACGAGACTGGACTTGCCTTGCCTTGGTAGCTTTGGCTTTGAATCGCTCTATAAAACGTTCTGTCTGTCGTATCTGAGCCTGTTGATTCTCAAAAGCACCTTTTTGAATTTCGTTCCGAAGTGCCTTCTCTTCTACAAAATAGCTATAGTTCCCTGCATAATAGTTTAGTCTACAACCCTCCACTTCTACAGTAACATTACAAACATTATCTAAAAACTCCCTGTCGTGCGAAACGACTATTACGGCATTTTCATAGTTGGCTATATACCGCTCCACCCATTGAATGGAAGGCAAATCCAAGTGGTTAGTAGGCTCATCTAACATTAGAACAGAAGGCTTAGCCAAAAGCAACTTGGCTAGCATAACACGCATACGCCATCCACCCGAAAAATCCTTTAACGGTAGACTCAATTCGTACGTCTTAAACCCAAGCCCCTCTAAGATTTCTTCCGCTTTTGATTGAATACTATATCCATCTAAATGATCAAATTCTTCTTGTAGTTTACCTAGAGTTTCTACCAATTCATCCCTGTAATTGGTTTCCATTTCGTGAAGGACTTCATCGATTTGTTTTTGCAGCTCCAATTCTCTTTCAAACCCCATCATGGCTACTTGAAGAATCGAATCCTGTGTTTGGAAAGACAATAAATCTTGATTTAAAAAACCAATCGTACAGCCTCCAGATTTAGAAATGGAGCCAGCGTCGGGTTGATACTCACCGGCTATCAACTTCAATAAGGTTGATTTCCCTTTACCATTCAGTCCGATAAGCCCAATTTTATCTTTAGGCTTGATTTGCAAACTGGCATTTTCGAATATGGTGCGACCACCAAAATAGAAACTAAGATCGTTGATTGTTAGCATAAGGACACAAAGGTACAAAAGCTTGGATATTCTACTTTTATTTACACCCCAAAAAAATTGGTCTACACTTTTTAAGAATGAATCGATTTTACTGTAAACATTTTCATTATATATGATCTTATAGCTATATTACAGCTTTTATTGGTTCTCAATAGGAGTTTGGATTCGATAAATACCTTAATTTTAAAATTTATGCACGTAAACATTTACATTAAAAACTTCAATCGTTGTCTAGGAATTGTACTTGTTTTAATTGTTTTATCCTATTCTGCCATTAGCCAAAGCCGCCTTTTAAAAGGAACGGTAACCGAAGTTGATAAAAATGGAAACACTAGTCCCTTAATCGGTGTAACCGTAAAGGAAAAATATGGAAACAACGCTTCAATAACAGACCTAAATGGAGAGTATTCCATTTCTATTGGTTCTAATACAATTCTTGAGTTCTCATTTATAGGTTACACTACTCAAACTATTCCCGTTAAAAACCTATCTAGATTAGATGTGACTCTTGAGTCAGACACCCAAACATTGGATGAAGTTGTGGTAACGGGGTATCAAAAAATAGATAGAGCCAATTTTACGGGTGCGGCAGTCAAGCTCAAAACAGAGGACATAAAACTTCCAGGTGCAGTAGACGTGGCAAGGATGTTGGATGGAAGAGCATCCGGTGTATCTGTCCAAACTGTATCGGGGACTTTTGGTGCTGCTCCCAAAATCCGTATACGTGGAGCAACTTCCATAACTGGAGATAACAAACCCCTCTGGGTTATAGACGGTGTAGTACTCGAAGATGTAATTAATATTACCAATGACGATTTAGCTTCTGGAAATGTTAATACTTTATTGGGTTCAGCTGTAGCTGGTCTAAACTCAAATGATATAGAAAGTTTTCAAATCTTGAAGGATGCTTCAGCAACGGCACTTTATGGTGCAAGAGCAATGAATGGAGTAATTGTTGTGACAACTAAAAAAGGGCGAATTATGCCTACTACGGTTACCTATTCTAACAACTTTTCTTATTCCCCAAAGCCCTCATATAATAACTTTAGTATTATGAATTCCACTGAGCAGATGGCGGCATATGCAGAAATGGAAAACAAAGGGCTTCTTACCTACAGCGATGTATCTCGCCGTTCTACATCAGGTGTATACGGTAAAATGTACGACCTAATCAGTTCATACAATGAAAGTAATAATACATTTGGTTTAGAGAATACGCCTGCTGCCCGCAATGCATATTTGCAGCAATTTACAACCGTTAATACAGATTGGTTTAACCTATTGTTTAGAAATAACCTTACGCAAGAACATTCTTTAGGTATTATGTCTGGTAGCCAAGGATCTCAATATTATTTTTCAACTTCTGTATTTGATGACAAAGGAGTAAGTATTGCGGAAAAAGTCAGACGATATACCGCCACCATGCGAGCAAATTATACATTAGGTAAAAGGGTAAACTTGGGATTCATTACTGTGGGATCATATAGAGATCAAAGAGCACCTGGAGCCGGCGATAGAGATATTAATGCTTTTGTAGGCCGATATGAACGGGATTTTGATATTAATCCCTACAATTTTGCTCAGCGAGCCAGTAGAACGATTCCTGCATACAACAGTGATGGGAGCTATTTTTACATTAAAAATAATTACGCTCCTTTTAATATTATTGAAGAAAATGAATACAACAGAAATGATATTACACAGCTTGATTTAAAATTTCAATCTGAGTTGGGAATAAAGCTATTCAAAAATCTGAGTTATGATGTATTGGGAACTATCCGATATGTAAATACAACTACCGAAAACAAGGTTCACGAGAACTCAAACCAAGCAAATGCATACAGGGCAAATGAAAATTCTGTTGTACGTAATAACAATAAGTTTTTATACAGTGATCCTGAAAATCCGGAATCAGAACCTCAAGTGGTACTACCGCGAGGAGGTCTTTACAACAGTAGAGAGAATAAACTAGTAAATTACTACGCCAGACATCAGGTTACATACTCAAAAGATTTCAATCCAAAGAATTCCGTCAATGTTCTCGTTGGTCAAGAGATTAAGTATGCGGATCGTCAAAATACATTCTTTAGTGGTTATGGTTATCAATACGATAAAGGAGGAGTCCCTTTTACAGACTATCGTATCCTCAAAAAAGACTTAGACTTTAATTTTAATTATTTCGGCAGCTTAGATACAAGAGACAGATTCGTAGCTTTTTATTCAAATGGATCCTATGTTTATAATCAAAAATATACACTAAATCTTACGGGACGGGTGGATGGTTCTAACCAATTAGGTAAGTCTATTGCCGCTCGATGGCTCCCAACTTGGAATGTTTCCGGTTCTTGGAATGCAAAAGAGGAAAGCTTTTTGAAAAATTCAGAAAAAATCAGCAGACTATCTCTGCGAGGAACTTTCGGACTTACGGCTAATATTGGAAACGCTAATAACTCTACGGCTATATACCAAGACTTCGTTACCAATAGACCTTTCTTGACAGATAAAGAACCTCAAATAGGAATTAGATTCTTAGAAAACTCCGAACTTACTTGGGAAAAACAATACGAAACGAATTTTGGATTTGATTTAGGACTCTGGAGAAATAAACTGAGTATTATACTCGATGCTTATCAAAGAAGAGGTTTTGATTTGATCGGCACAATTCGTACATCAGGTATTGGAGGTGAATTTGAAAAACTTGCCAACTATGCAGATATGAGTTCTAGGGGGATTGATGCAAGTCTAAATTACAAAATAATAGAGGGTAAGAAATTTAATTGGAATACGAACATAAACTTTAGTTTCAATAAAAATGAAATCACAGATCTCGCAAGTATCCCTCAAATTTTAGACCTAATAAAAGAAGAGGGTGGTCCTCAGAAAGGCTATCCAGTAAGGGGATTGTTTTCTTTAGATTTTCAAGGATTAAGCGAAAATGGAATACCTCAATTTATTGATGAAACGGGAGAAACTAGCACTATAGTAGACGTACAAAGTAACGAGACACAATATTTAAAATTTGAAGGTTCGGTTGATCCTACTCGGTTTGGAGGATGGTCTAATACTGTTCAATATTCCAACTGGGAATTCAATGTTTTTGTATCGTATCAAGGAGGGAATAAGATTAGAAGAAATTCGTTTTACAACGAAGAATACTCAGATTTTCAGGCCTTCCCGAAAGAATTTAAAAATAGATGGGTATTACCCGGAGACGAAGAAATAACCACGATTCCTGTCATACTTGATGCCTATACCAATTCTCAATTGGACAGAGCGGAGTTTCCTATGACACAATACAATCGATCTTCAGCACGAGTGGCCAGCGGTGATTTCGTCAGACTCAAAAATATTTCTGTCAGCTATATATTTCCTAGTAAATATGTCAAATTTTTAAGATTAAAGGATTTGTCGGTGAGATTTTCTGGGACTAATTTGGCCTTACTCTACTCTGATAAAAAATTGCAGGGACAAGATCCCGAATTTTTTGGATCTGGAGGTGTTGCATTACCTGTACCAAGACAATTTATATTTTCCTTAAAAACGAGCCTTTAAGAAAGAAATGAAGAACAATACGTATAAATCGATAGTAATATTAAGCTTATTCTCACTTATCTGTAGCTCTTGCAATGATTATCTAGGAACTGTTCCTGATAATCGTACAGAGATCAATACGCCTGAAAAAATATCCAATTTACTAGTTTCAGCCTATCCAAAAGGAAATTATGCTTCGTTTTGTGAATTGATGTCTGACAATACTTCGGAGAATTTTGAGGGGTCTTCCCCAAGTCCTATTTATTCAGATCCCTATTTTTGGGAAGATGTTTCTGAAGACGATCAAGACTCTCCTATATTTTATTGGGCTTCTTGTTACAGTGCCATAGCTTCTAGCAATCTAGCTTTAGAATCTATTGATAAACTGGGAAACACGCCCAATCTCAATCCACAAAAAGGGGAAGCGTTAATCACACGTGCATATTCCCACTTTATGCTCGTCAATTTATTTTCCAAATTTTATGAAGCATCTACAGCTGGATCAGACCCTGGGATTCCCTATGTGACAGAAGTGGAAAATGTTGTCATTAAGCAATACGAAAGAAGAACTGTAGCCTACGTCTATGAAATGATAGAAAAAGATCTTCTGGAAGCATTACCCCTCATCAATGATCAAGCCTACAAAATCCCAAGTTATCATTTCAACAGAAAT
Source organism: Leadbetterella sp. (assembly GCA_051649345.1). Classification (GTDB taxonomy): domain Bacteria; phylum Bacteroidota; class Bacteroidia; order Cytophagales; family Spirosomataceae; genus Leadbetterella. The sequence continues at coordinate 7,692 of JBOFGX010000160.1, forward strand.
GCCGCTTATGCGTTTGCTTCTCGATTTTATCTTCACAAAAGAGACTATGACAAAGTAATAGAGTATGCTAATAGAGTGGCCGTTGAAGGTAGTTTTGTTTCTTTAATGAGAAACTGGAATACTGATTATTCTACCAAGAGTTTTAATATTATTGCTGCTTCGTATGGCCAAAGTACAGAGAAAACGAATCTTCTCATTGCTGAAACCAATTCTTTTTGGGGTAGATTTTGGGCTGGTCAGAAATATGGCCTGAGTTCCGAATTAGGTCAACAACTCTATTTCTCCGCTCACCCAGCGGGAGCAACTCAAACTCTCTCATATTCATTGTTTGGTAGTGATAGAGGTGTTTACTTACCCAAGTACGACGAACTTTTTGTCCGTGTAAGTCCCAATGCCAATACGGGACAAGGCTATGTAATGATGCCCCTATTTACATCCGAAGAAGTTTTATTTAATAGAGCCGAGGCTTACCTAAACAAAGGAAATACTACAGCCGCATTGAATGATCTAAATGCCTTCCTAAGTTTGAGAATAGATAATTATTCAGCCACAACAAACATTCTAACGATTGAAAAACTGAA
>JBOFGX010000161.1:0-7360 GCA_051649345.1 Leadbetterella sp.
AAGCGAAAAATTGTCCGAATTTTTTCCCTTTGCTTATCCTTTTACATAAAAAATTCAGGCCAACACTCTTTCGCTTGACCTCAGCCGCACCTCATTTGCCGAAAAATTTCTCTTCTTGTACTTTTTGAGGGTCGACTATTTACTAGACACAAAAAAACCACCCCAAATTGAGGTGGTAAAGGTAAAGGTAAGTTTGTAAGTCGAAATCCCCAGATCAAGAACCACACATCTCGCATCCTTCGGGATTGTCTAATGAGCATTGCATAGCTGCTAGTTTCATTTCTTCCTCCGTCATCTCAAAACTCGCTGCGGCTTTCACCTTAGCTTCGTTTTCTTTGCGATACGCTACATAGTCCAGTGGCTTCTCTTCCACTTTATCTGTAGCAGGGATGGTTTCTTGAATGGCTTGACGATCTACCGTAAATTTAACGGCATCTACTGCAGCCTTAGTACGTAGGTAATACATACCTGTTTTAAGACCTGCTTTCCATGCGTAAAAATGCATCGATGTCAACTTTGCGAAGTTGGGATCTGTCATGAATATATTGAGCGACTGACTTTGGCAGATAAATGCACCGCGATCTGCCGACATGTCGATGAGGGTTTTTTGTTTGATTTCCCAGGCTGTTTTATATAGCTCTTTCAGGCGTTCTGGAATTTCCTGAATAGCTTGTACGGATCCGTTGGCAGCAATGAGTTTATTTTTCATCACATCATCCCAAAGACCTATTTTTACTAAATCTCTTAGCAGGTGTTTGTTTACAACTACGAATTCACCTGAAAGTACTCTTCTTGAGTATAAGTTAGATGTATACGGCTCAAAACATTCATTATTACCTAATATCTGACTCGTAGACGCCGTAGGCATAGGAGCCAACAACAACGAGTTACGAACACCATGCTTCACTACTTTCTCGCGTAGATCTTCCCAGTTCCAAAGACCTGAGTCTGGCGAAACTCCCCACATATCAAACTGGAATTTACCTTGTGATATAGGAGATCCTGCCCAAGTTTCATAAGGACCTTCTTCAATAGCTAACTCCATAGAAGTCTCCATGGCTGCAAAATAGATCGTCTCAAAAATATCTTTGTTGAGTTTCTGAGCTAAATCTGAGTCAAACGGATGCCCCATGAGTATAAACGTATCAGCAAGTCCTTGCACCCCCAATCCGATCGGACGGTGACGCTTATTGCTTTTCTCAGCTTCAGGTACAGGATAATAGTTTACATCTATGATCTTGTTGAGGTTACGTGCAGCTACTTTTGTGATTTCATATAGCTTTTGGAAGTCGTAGGTTCCATCTTCCTTTACAAATTTAGGAAGGGCAATAGAAGCTAAATTACAAACGGCAACTTCATCAGGAGCTGTATACTCGATGATCTCGGTACACAAGTTGGAAGACTTTATGGTACCTAGATTTTGCTGGTTTGATTTCTTGTTGGCAGAGTCTTTAAACAATATATAAGGTGTACCTGTCTCAACTTGCGATTCCAACACATGGAACCATAACTCTTGAGCTTGGATTGTCTTGCGTGCACGACCTTCGGACTCGTATTTTTCATACAAACGCTCAAACTCATCACCGTGGCAATCCGCCAAACCAGGACACTCGTGCGGACAGAATAAAGACCACGTCTCATTTGCTTCTACACGCTTCATAAATAGATCCGGGATCCACAATGCATAGAAAAGATCTCTCGCTCTTAGCTCCTCTTTTCCATGGTTTTTCTTCAAATCCAAAAATTCAAATATATCTGCATGCCAAGGCTCAAGGTACATAGCGAAAGAGCCTTTACGTTTTCCGCCGCCTTGATCTACGTATCTGGCTGTGTCGTTAAATACACGAAGCATAGGAATGATACCATTGGATGTCCCGTTGGTACCTTTGATATAGCTACCTGTAGCTCGGATATTGTGCAAAGAAAGCCCAATACCTCCAGCTGACTGGGATATTTTAGCGGTTTGTTTTAGTGTATCATAAATACCCTCAATACTATCGTCTTTCATGGTCAATAAAAAGCATGAGGAGAGCTGAGGCTTTGGTGTACCTGCATTGAACAAAGTCGGTGTAGCATGTGTAAACCAACGTTCCGATAACAAATTATAGGTTTCAATTGCTTTCTCGATTTGCTCACCATGAATACCTACTGCCACACGCATAAGCATATGCTGGGGACGCTCGACGATTTTTCCGTTGAGCTTCATCAAATACGACTTTTCGAGTGTCTTGTACCCAAAATAGTCATATCCAAAATCTCTATCGTATATGATGGATGAATCCAACAAAGCCGCATTGGCTTGAATAACCTTCCACGTATCTTTAGAAACCAAGGCCGCGTTTTGATTAGTCTTAGGGTCTACATACTGATACATCATTTTCATGGTTCCAGAAAACGACTTCAATGTATTCTTGTGTAAGTTAGAAATAGCTATCCTAGCCGCAAGGGTTGCGTAATCGGGATGCTTGGTTGTAAGAGATGCCGCTGTTTCTGCAGCAAGACTATCCAATTCGGAGGTAGTCACACCGTCAAAAATACCGGAAACCACCTTCATGGCAACTTCTATAGGTTGCACAAAAACAGGATCGAGACCGTAACATAATCTTTCGATTCTGGCGGTGATTTTGTCAAACTTTACGGACTCTTTTCGTCCATCTCTTTTAATAACGTACATGAATTTGAACAGTTTTTATGTAATCAATCTTTATAGGTAAGGTTGGTCATTGGTCGTCTACCGAGATTCAAAAATAGACAAAAAAAAATTCTAAAAAAATCAGGTAAAATTTTGCAAAAACCAAAAACATATTTTGTATTATCTACATCTAAGTTTTTATGTTAGTTATCAATATTTTGTCTAAGCTATATTTTGTTTTTTACCCCAAAAAGTGCAACAAAAAAAGTTATCCACAATTTTTTTGCGAAGTTATGTGGAGTAGTTTCCCTCTCCTCTTAAATAATGCTTAAAGGAAAGGCATAGACAAATTTACTTAAAAAAAATAGGAAATCAAAATTAATTCACAAAGTTATCAACATCTAATTGGTTGATGATTAATCCTTGCATTCCATTATCAACATTTCCCCATAGGCGTAGGAAATCTCGATATTTCCAGATTCAACAACTTCATTGCTATTGCCCATACGCTCACCCAGACGCAATGACTCATTCTTTAAGGAATATTTAAGATTTTTTGTTGATAATCCTGAAGCCTCAGGGAAGGGTATTAGGGATAGACTTGTACCTGCCTCAAACCACTTAATAAAAACTTGTGGTAAGGGCATTATTGGGTACACTATGGAGTGGTCATCTAAGAGTGTGATTTTTATCTTATTTCTATACGCTATTAGAGTAGATAGGTTGCTTACATAATGATCCGATCTTCCACCTGTAGCCCAAACAATGTTTACAGCAGGAAAACCCTTTTGTACCAAAATATCAAGGCCTTTTTCGAGATCTGTTTTGTTCTGGTCAGGGGTACAAATCACCTCTATCGGAAATTGTACTTTTCTAATATCATCTTCTGAAATTTTTTTACTATCAAAATCTCCTGAAACCAGATCTATTTTAATACCTAAATCTAAAACTCGATCAATTGCCCCATCCAAAACAAGGACGAATGGACTCCATTCCAGAAGCTGTTCAAGCAAATCCATGGAACAGGATTCGCCATTGGCTATAAGCAGTGCGGGTTCTTGTTTATCACGGACGATGTGATGCGAAGACATTAAGATTCTATTTTTCCCTCAAATATCTCGGGAACAAACTCAACAAGGGCATTATACCAACTAATAATCTTCTTGATATCGTTGGCGTACACTTTTTCTTTATCAAAATTCGGCATAACCTCCCCAAAGAACTTAAAAAGTTCTGAGCCAGAGGCTGTTTTAAGATCTATAGAGGCTTTTTCATTACATATTGCTTTCATATCTCGGAAAATCTCACCTAAGGGTTTGGAGCCATTATGCTCATCCGTATAAACCGAGATTTCTTTTAAGACAGAAACACGGGCATTTGCATTTACCATCTCTTTTTTCTTGAGAGCATCCAGGGTTTCTACGACAACCCCCGCTCTACCAGGTTTAATGATTTTATAAAGACCCGGCTTACCTGCAATTGCTGCTATATCTTGTAATAACTCCATAGTTTTGTATTGGTAGATGATTCATTCTAAATACAAAGGTAGATCAAATCTACGGGTATGTCAAAAGGAAATTTTTCATACACCCTCAAAAATGGGATCAAATGTCTCCTAACGTAGGTCTAACAATGATTTCTTCTATCAAAGAACTTTTCCCCATACTAAACGCCGAAAATATGGAATCTGCGATAGCCCTAGGGTCTATAAACCGCTCTATGGGCAGATCTACCCCAGCCCAACTATCCGTAAGCGTAGCTCCAGGTAGCACCGCCGTAACCTTTATACCTAGCGGCTTTAGCATTTCTCTTAGACTTTTAGTAAAGCCTTGAACGGCAAACTTACTCACACAGTAAGAAGCACTATCCGCAAAGCCCTGTATACCTGCAATAGAGGATATCGTAAAAATATGACAGTTTGGATTACCCTCAATTGTACCTTGCAAAGACTTCGTGAGATAATACATGCTCAAAACATTTACATCCAAAAGCTCTGGAAGCAAGTCCTCTCTTTCATTGAAAAAACTACCTTGCTCAAAATATCCAGCATTGTGGATAAGTGCAAAAAGAGGTTTGTCGAATGTCTTTATGAACTCAGAAAACGCTAAAACATCTACCTTTCGGCGAAAATCCGCCTGAAATATATGTATCTTGTTCCCAAATTCTCTCTTAATGGCATCTAAGTTATTCGCATTTTTTCCACATGTTAGCACCTCATATCCCTGCTCTATGAACTTCTCCACTATAGCCTTACCAATGCCTCGCGTACCACCCGTAACAACAACAATTCCTTTTGACATACTACGTTTTTTTTCAAAAATAAGAATTAACAATAGCCCTATTTTCTATTTTGCATAAAATAGTTTTTATATCCACAAAGAATTTATACATTCATAAATTCCTTCCCAATAGAAAATATCTTAACAATAAAACTAAAAACTAACTTCCGAGTTCCAGAATCTATCGCTGTTTGCTTGTATATTTGTAGACATAAAATCCTCTATACAAGGGCATGTTTACCACATTCGGGAAATTTTTACTATTTCTATATGAACTTGTAACTCGTAGAGAGACCCTATCCATCTATTGGAAACGTTTTCTGGAAGAATGCGTGCATATTGGCTTAGGTTCCTTGATGATTATCTCTATTGTGGCTCTATTTATAGGTGCTGTTACCTGTATACAAACACACGCCAACTTGGTGAGCCCCGTAATTCCTATCTATGTAGTGAGCAATATTGTGCGTGATATGACACTGCTGGAATTATCATCGACCTTTATGTGTGTCGTTTTAGCAGGAAAAGTAGGGTCAAATATAGCGGGAGAATTAGGCACAATGCGAATTACGGAACAAATAGACGCCCTAGAAGTAATGGGGATAAACTCTATTTCTTATTTAGTACTCCCTAAAGTCTTAGCTGGAATCATCATGTTTCCTTTGCTTTCTATATTCTCGGGGTTTTTAGGGATATTTGGTGGATATCTAGCAGGAACATTAACAGGCATTATTACACCTGAAGATTATATTTACGGAATCCGATACTCCTTCATTGACTTTAATATTGTGATCGCATTGATAAAATCAGCCGTATTTGGGTTCTTGATTACCTCTATATCGGCATACAAAGGTTATCATACATCTGGAGGAGCTTTGGAAGTAGGACAATCCTCCACAGCTGCCGTTGTCAATAGTTGTATTGCCGTCTTAATTTCTGATTATCTTTTGGCTGAATTGCTCACATGATAGAAATCAAAAACATATCCAAAACTTTTGGCGAAAGAAAAGTCCTTGATAATGTTTCGGGGGTATTCAAAAAAGGAGACACAAGCCTTGTAATTGGAGCAAGTGGTACGGGAAAAAGTGTACTACTCAAGTGTATGCTAGATCTCGTAGAGCCTGATACCGGGGGTGTATTCTATGACGGACGTGAGTTTTTGCAGAAAACCGAAGTAGAACGCCAAGCCATCCGACGTGACATGGGTGTCCTGTTTCAAGGAGGGGCTCTATTTGACTCAATGACCGTGGAACAAAATGTGAGATTTCCTCTCAATATGATGACCAAAATGTCTGATGAGGAAAAAAATGATCGGGTCAATTTCTGCCTTCAGAAAGTAGGTCTCGAAAATGCGGGCTCCAGAAAACCGTCTGAAATATCCGGTGGGATGAAAAAACGCGTAGGCATAGCTCGGGCGATCGTAATGAATCCAAAGTATCTGTTCTGCGATGAGCCCAATAGTGGTCTTGATCCGCTTACTTCCATAAAAATTGATGAACTGATCAAGCAAATCACCGATGATTTCGATATTACGACTGTTATCATCACACACGATATGAATTCGGTATTGAGCATCGGCGACAACATCAAATTTCTATACAAAGGACAAAAACTGTGGGAAGGCAGCAGTAAGACCATATTACAAGCAGAAATACAGGAGTTAGAAGAATTTGTATTTACCAATCAAGCTCTGAAACAACTTCGAAAATCTCAATCTTAATACCAGCATGATAAAAGTATCCAACTTGGCAAACCATAAAACAATCGTTTGTCCTGTTTTTGAATTTGAAATTATTCCATCAGAGCTTACTACTTTTTTAAAAAATAGAGGAATTGATTTTGAAAACTATACCGCTCTTTTTTCTGGAAAAGCAAAGCAGAACTTGCCTCTGATAGGCACAGGCAGAGAAACCATTTATCTTTTGGGGCTGGGTAAAGATTCAAAAAAAATATATGATATTTCGAGACACTTTTTTTATAATTCCACCATCCAAGGAAACATTTCTGTTTTTGCTACCGATATAGCCGCACATCTCAAGGACTTTGCAAAAGGCACGGTGTTGGCAAGCTACCGCATGGATCACTTTAAAAAAGAAAGAAAAAAAGGATTTGAAGTCGAAGAAATCGAGTTTTTTGGAGAAAATTTGGATTTGAATCTTGCAAAAGAAGGTGAAATAGTGGCCAAAAGCACAAAAATCATACTTCAATGGATGGATTTCCCTGCAAACCATAAAACGCCTTTACAAGTAGCCAAGTGGATGCAAGACGAAGCCATTTCAAAAAATATTAGTATCACCGTACATAACAAGCAAAAATGTGAAGAAATGGGCTTTCATGCCCTATTGGCAGTGGGTAAAGGCAGCAAAAACGCAGATCCTTGTATGGTAGAAATCCATTATAAACACCCCGAAGCAAAAACCAAACTCGGGTTTGTCGGAAAAGGCGTAACCTT
>JBOFGX010000162.1:0-10787 GCA_051649345.1 Leadbetterella sp.
CAAGCGAAAAATTGTCCGAATTTTTCCCCTAAACTTGTCCCTATTCATGAAAAATTCAGGCCAACACTCTTTCGCTTGACCTCAGCCGCACCTCATTTATAGAAAAATTTCTCTTCTTGTACTTTTTGAGGGACGACTAGTTAGTTTCGATCCACTCATAGGATGTTTAAAAAGTGATTACTCCCTCCTCCAAGGAAGTATGTCTACATTTTTTCCTACTTGATATCCCACTTCAAGACCATCCGTATTGTCACTACGAATATGGATTCCTCCATACAGTCTAGACATTCCACATTCTTCCGTCATTTGTGTGATAGTGTTAAATTTACGAGATAGATAGGGCGTTTTTGTTTTTGGGTCACTGAGCATTTCTACATGCGTATCATCTACAAAAGCAACAGAATCCCCATAAGAAGATTGGAGCACTACGGAAGCAGCACCGACCTGCGTAGCATGACCTGAAATGTAAGATGGAAAAGGAGGCTCGGGCCAAAATTGTATAAATGTAGAATCTATATTTCTTCTGATATAATTAGCTGGTCTCTCAGAATGATAATGATACTTCACTTTCCAACAAACTATAAATGCATCCGCAACAGCCAATCCTGTTTTGGCAAATATACTACTCATTTCGAATAGGTTGTTTACCCTACTTTCGCCTATAATCCGGGCAATATTGTATGAATGACCCGGAGGGCCTGAGCTATGGTTGGGGTCATCGGCCCACCATACGGCGATTTGCTTTTGCTCTTGTGTGAGCGTTTTTTGAATCCGGTAAATTTCCTCAAAATCTTTGTAATACACCGAATTAGGATCCGTACTGTATGCAGAAAAAATAGGAATAGAAATGAAAGCATTTGGCTTTACAAAAACTCTATTTTTGCCCCAATACGGATGCAATGGATAAATAGAAGGACTTTGCCCATTTATAGGAGCTACCCAATACTGTAATCCAACGGGGAATATATAACCAGCGTCAAAATTTTTAAAATACCCCATATCTCCCCCATCTGTAAGAGCCCATTGATGGATTTTTTCCGCAATTTGAGTCCCATATCTCTGTGAGTTCTCTATGACTGTATTCTTGACTTTCTTTGATCGATCAGCTAATATGCGTGTATGCAAGGAATCTAAAATCTTTACATATCGAATATCAGAATGCTGGTATAATTTTAAAATCATGTAATATTGACCTTCATTGAGCGAAGTTTCCCAATCGATTTTAGAACTTGGCTTGGGTAAAGTGCCGAGCCCATTGAGATAAGGTGCAATTGACTGGTAGACTTTACTACCATTTACAACAGACTCGTACATCGTGAGCCCGAGATATCCCAAAGCTCTTGCAATGTAGGTAGGTGAACTACCCGGCTGATGCTTAATAAATTCTGTACTAGCTTTGGCCCAAGTGAGAGCAACTTTTGAGTCAATAGTTTTTTTACCAATTCCAAATGCACCCTTGTAAACAGTTAAAGAGAGAAATAATAAAGCATGCTTGAAATTCATACAAATAGTATAAAGAAATTATTAACGAAAGTCCTAGTTCAGAGCTTAAAGTTAATCTACAAAGATATAATTTCTATTTGTTTTAAATTGAATTAATGAGCCAATCCAAATTTTAAAGGGATTATATAAGAAACACACACGATTAAGATAAATAAAGCGTCCAATTTAGACACTACTTTTTAGTAGCAAAAAGTTGAGTCCAATAGCTTTCATAATTGCCGATACCCATTTCTTTGTAGCTTGGATCCATCATATTTTGGCAGTGACCTTGACTGATTTTCCAAGCCCCTACTGCCCATTCAGCATCTGCCAAACTGGATTCATAAATATTTTCAGCACTTGTAACGTCTTGGTATCCTGCTGCTCGGATTCTATCCCGATGCGACTTGCCTTCTAAATTTTTGTGTGCAAAGTACTTTTTGACGTGCATATCCTTGGAATGTGCAAGTGCTACCTCATTTAACTTTTCGCTTAAAACCAATTCGGCAACTGGTGGCATAACTTTACTACCACACGTAGTTCCTTTGGTTCGCAGTTCATTAACAAGTTTCAGAGCTTCCTCTTGGTACGTGAGCTTTTTTACTTCTGGTGTAGGTTCAACTGTAGAATCTGTTTTTTTCTCGCAGGCGAGAATACATGTCCACAACGCTATAATTATTAAAATTCTTGTTTTCAAAAGATTAATATTTCTTCTTTCGAGATTGCAAAAATTATTCCAAACAATTATAAATCGAAACTTTGTTCTGTATCTATATGTAAAAAGTACTTTCTTAAATCCAAAATCGCTCTGTGTATAAAGTTTCGAACGGATTGATTTGTAACCTGCATAATTTCGGCAATTTCCTCCAAATTAAAATTATGATAGTATCGTAATTGGATTGCCTCCTGTTGTCTTTTTGAAAGCATATCAATTGCATGCCTAAGTTTTGCATTTCCGGCCTCGTCTAATTCTGTTCGGATAAACTTTTCTTCTACTGAGACTTCTTGTAGAATATTTTCATACAATTTTTCTGTATCTACTTCTTTTTCAATGAGTTGATCCATGTTTTTAATGATTCTATTTCTCAATGAGCGATACAGGTAAAATCGCACAGAAGTGGTGTCTGAGAGGTTTTCTCTGTGTGTCCAAATATGGAGAAACAAATCCTGAATACTGTCACGAATCAACTGTCTATCTTTAGTGATCCGATACCCATATCTAAGCAAATCATCCACAAAGATTCTATACATCCGTTCAAACGCATGCCTATCTCCGTTTTTGACAGCACTCCACAATTCTTCTTCAACCATGTAAACAGATAAACCTGAGTCTATGTATTCTAATGAGCTAGTTTTTAGGTAATACAAATATCGTCATTTTTTTTTAATTAGACGGAAGTCTTGAAGAAGGTACGCTATTAATTATCACATTTTTTATTTGTTAAATCAAAAAATGTATTTATTTATAAATTAGCATGTTACGCTTAATTTTCTTGGATATTTAGAATTTTTTTAAAAAAAAGTGAAAAAATTTGAGTACAAAGTGTCGCATTTGGGATTTAGGTTATTGAAGACAACCATATGGAGCCGCAAAAAGTCAAACATACATTAGAATCTATAATCCAAGAGCCCACTTTTGTCACTTGGGTTCTGAATCCAAATCCCTATTTAGAGGATTTTTGGAATCGATATGTAGCACAATCGGAGGAGAATTTAGAGCTCGTAAAAGCTGGTATAAATGTTGTTAATCAGCTCCATACGGCTTCAAAACCGAAAATAGTTAAGACTGATGCCACCAAAATATGGACATCTATCCAAGAAAACATAGGGACGCCTTTTAAAGCTTTATCTTGGATGAGAGTAGGTATTGCAGCATCAATTGTGATTGCATCAATTGTATCGCTTTATTTTTTAACGATAACGAACAATTCAAAAAACATGAATATCACTGAGAAGTCTCCATCTAAGCAAATAGAAAACACCCTTGTTTTGGAAGATGGAACCAAAGTCCTTTTGACCCAAGGGTCAAAGCTGTTTCTCAGCCATGATTTCAATGAGAAAACACGCACCGTGACATTAATTGGGGAGGCTTTCTTTGATGTAAAAAAGGACGTCACTCGTCCGTTTCTTATTCATGCAAATAATGTTATTACAAAGGTTTTGGGGACAAGTTTTTCTATTCGTGCCCATAAAAATCAAAAGGTAGAGGTTAGAGTGAATACGGGTAAGGTTCAAGTTTTTATTCCGAACCCGTATTCTAAAAAATCTTCAACGCCGAAAGAAATTACACTTTTACCTAATCAAAAAGTAGAAGTAAATACACCCAACCTTCAGTATATCAAGTCTATAGTTGAAAATCCAATGCCCCTTATTGACGAAAAAAATGTCGCCATGTTTACCTACACGGATGCCCCCATGAGCCAGATATTGGACGCGTTGGAGACTATTTACGGGATTGAAATTGCATATAACGAAAAAGAAATTAGTACCTGTAGATTAACCACAACCATGACAAACGAAAACTTGTACCAAAGGCTACAGGTACTTTGTGCAGCAACTAATGCAAAATACATAGAAAAAGAGGGTAAAATTCTAATTTCTAGCTCAGGATGTGATTGAATAGTATATTTTATAAACCTAAATGAACAATTAAAACAACCAAAGTGAAAATAATATGAAAATGAAGTTTATTTTTAATTCAAAATTTCTACATCTAGTGAAGCTAGGTACCTTACAGATAATTTTGGCGGTAGTTTTCGGCGGATTGTCTTTTGCTCATGAGGCAGAGGGACAAGAGATTTTAAACAAAAAAATCACCGTTGAGATTGCCAATCAAGATGTAAAGGATGCTATCAGAATGATAGAAAAACAGATTGATGCACGATTTACCTACCAATCGGCTGTGCTGAAAGGAAGTCCAAAAATCAATTACAAAGCAAATTCAGAAACTGTATCCCTAGTTCTGACGCGTATTCTGAGCCCTCTTCAAGTAAGCTATGCGGTTATAGGTAACCAAATTGTACTAAAAAAAGAGGGAGTAGCATTAGAAAATCCCATTAAAGGAACTGTTACTGATGATAAGAATTCGCCTTTGCCAGGTGTATCTGTACGAATCAAAGGTAAAAACAAAGGTACCCAAACAGACGCAAACGGTACATACAGCATTGATTCTGACTCTGAAAACGATGTATTGGTGTTTTCCTTTATTGGGTATTTAAGCAAAGAAGTAAAGGTAGGAAGTCAATCCATAGTAAATGTGCAGTTGGCTATAGATGATAAAACACTAGAAGAGCTTGTGGTAGTTGGATACGGACAAAGGGGTAAAAAACAGGTATCAGGAGCCATTACCACTGTAGATTCTAAAATGATTACGGGCCAGCAAATTACGTCAGTGGATCAAGGGCTTGCCGGTCTATTGCCAGGTGTTACCATTCGTGAAGGCTCTGGAGCTCCAGGATCAGGCCCAGAAATCCTCATTCGAGGTATAAACTCATTAAGTGCAATAAACAGACCGCTTATTGTAATAGATGATGTAATTTTTGAAGGTAATCCCGCCAATAATGGAAGTGACAATCAAAATAATAATATTCTATCTTTGTTAAACCCCGAGGATATTGATAAAATTACGGTTTTAAAGGATGCCGCTTCTAAAGCTATATTTGGCTCTAGGGCTACGGCAGGTGTAATTATGATTACAACTAAAAAAGGTAAGGTTGGTGCCCCTAAAATAAATTTCAACCATAGCGTAGGTTTTCAAGACGTAATGCCATTCGAAGACCCTAATGTAATGAATGCTACCGAATTGGCTAATTTTCTGAAGGATAAGCAAACGGATTTGTTAAGAAGAACGAAAGCAACATTATATGGAACGCCCGGAACTCCTATACCCGATTCCGAATATCCTGCTAATTTACAAGGAGATCTTAATCGATATGGTGTAGGTACCAACTGGTTTGATGAGGTTACGCGTAGGGCAAGTCTCCAAAACCATACAATTAGTGTAAACGGCGGGACTAATAATGTGAATTATTACTTTAGTGGTAATTTTCAAGATCAAGATGGTGTAGTACTGTACAATGATTTTAAACGATACTCACTAAGAGCTAATTTAGATATTAAGATTAATAACAAACTAAAAATGGGCTTGGGTCTAAGTCCTTCCAGAACTTACAGAAATAGATCTGCAGATGAACCCAAAAGTGATCAATTTTCAATTTATGGTTCTATAACCTCTTCCTACTGGCTAGATCCTTCGGCAAAAGTTAGAGATGCTAATGGTAACTATAATCACCTCGCAAAAGGGGAATTGATATCTGGATATAGTGCTAACCCTGTTTATCAACTTGAAGTTGAAAAGGAAGAGCGTAATTTTACCCAGTTATTATCTAACTTGTATTTAGAATATGCTCCAATTAAGGGCTTAGTAATAAGAACATCCGGAACTAATAATTTTCTTCAAAGAAAATCTAGTGCGTTTTCTCCTTCAACTATCGCTCCTGATAATAGTTTTACACCCATTTATCCTAATGTTGACGGTGCCAGAATATCTACGTATCAAGAGTTAAATAATAGTTATTTCTGGGATAACATTGCAACTTATAGCCGTAAATTTAACTTACATAATCTTACTTTACAGGCAGGATTTCACGTACAAGAGTCTACGGGTGAAACCTCTACATTAAATGCAAAAAATCTTTTGGATGAAACTTTTCAGCTACCTGATTTCAATAATGTAAGTAAGGCGGTCAATGGTAACTTCTCAGGGTCAGATGAAGCAGTAAAAAATAGATTAGTATCTTATACATCCAGAATAAACTATGGTTATGCTGATAGATACCATGCTAATTTCTCAATTAGAAATGACGGTTCTTCACGATTTGGCCGCGGAAACAAATATGGTTACTTCCCTGCGGGATCTTTAGCCTGGAGAGTTACTGAAGAGCCCTTTTTGAAAGATTTAAATATAAATAGTAACATTCTGAATGAATTCAAAATAGAAATGGGATACGGTATAACAGGGGGTAATAGTATCAAAAATTTTGAACATTTGGGCTCAGTAAAAACAACTGATTACATTTTAGGAGGGACTTCGCGATTAGGAAGTTTTTTAGAATCAAATCCAAATAGTACGGTTACATGGGAACAAGCGAAGCAATTAGATTATGGCTTTACAGCGGATCTTTTAAATAAGAAAATTAACCTAGCTGTGAATTTCTATAAACAAGTTACCAAAGGAAACTTAGCACAAATCTCAACATCATGGATTACTGGATTTGGTGGAGTTGTTGGAAATCAAGACAGTGAAGTAGAAAATAAAGGATTTGATGCAGATTTAACATTTCTTGTAAAAAAGACCAAAAAGTTAACTTGGCAGATGGGATTAAATGCCTCAAGGTATAAAAACAAGTTACTTAGTTATATCGATACCGTGGGCTTTAGAAGTGCTAATGCTGGAAACGGTACGCAAGTGACATGGTCAAGACCAGGTCAACCCATCGGTATGATATATGGACTAGAAATTTTAGGCTTGTATACGCAAGCAGAAATTGATGACCCTGCTGTTCCTAAATATACCAATGCACGAGCGGGTAGTATAAAATATAGAGATGGAAATGGTGACGGTAGACTACCCGTTCCGTCTATTGATGATTATGTATTACTTGCTAATCCTCATCCAAAGCTGATGTTTGGTATGAATCATACTGTAAATTATCAAGGCTTAAGCTTACGTGCAATATTTGCAGGTCAGTGGGGAGGAGCCATTATGGATTTACGTAAAGAGTTTATGTATAATGTGGATGGGCAGTTCAATATGTCAAGGAATATGCTTGACCGATGGAGACCTGGTGATACTGATTTTTCAGCTGAAAAAGATCCTACTACAGATACTGATACTAGAATTGTTCGTTTTCCAAACTCAAATAAAGTCTTTGATGGCTCCTATCTTGCACTTAAAAATTTGACTTTAGGCTATGATTTGAGTAGCTATTTGAAAAAGATGAATCTCAAAGTTACATCATTTTCATTAAATGCTGGGATTCGAAATGTATTTTACGTAGCAAAATACAAAGATGGGAATCCAGAAGCAAGGAGACAAAGTGATGGAGCTGCAGTTCGTAGTATCAATTATGGAAGTTACCCAATTTCCAGAACATACAGTTTGGGATTAAATGTTAATTTGTAATTTTAGTAGGTTTAATATTAATTAAAATGAAGAGTTTAAAATATATAATTATCGGCTTATTGTCAATTGGTTTGTTCAATTGTAAAGATTCTTTTTTGGATGTAAATCCAGTAGATAGATATGTGTATTATAATTATCTTGAAAAAGAGTCTCAAGTAGATAATGCAATTGCTGGGGGATATCGTAAAATCTTTGATATTTATAATAGTCAGTATTGGATATATGGAGAAATGCTAAGTGATAATTCATCTTATAATTACAATGCGAGTGATAGAGGAGGTGCTAATTTAGAAAATATCGATGAGTTTATTGCTTCTGCCGAAAATGGAGAATTCAATGCGATGTTTCAAGAATCTTTCAATGGTATTCAAAGGAGTAACTTTGTTTTGGAGAAAATTGATTCAATAACTTTTGCGGTCCCAGCCAATAAAACCTTACGTAAAGCTGAGGCCAGATTTATGCGTGCTTGGCATTATTTCAATTTGGTAAGAATCTACGGTGAAGTTCCAGTGATATTAAGTACAGAAACGATTCCAGATAATGAGATTGCAATAAAGTATCCCCGTCTTCCTGTTTCTGAGGTTTATAAGCAAGTTATTGAGCCAGATGCTCGTTTTGCTATAGATAACCTACCTGAAACATGGGATAAAACAAATACAGGTAGAGCTTCCAAAGGGGCTGCCATTATGTTGATGGCTCATGTATTAGTTACTCAAAAGAAATTTAGTCAAGCAGATTTAGAATTACAAAAGCTTAAAGGTTATACCTTGCAATCAGATTACAAAGCCAATTTTGATATTACAAAAAAGAATGGATCGGAATCCATTTTTGAAATACAATGTGATCCCGCTCAAAATTTAGCCTTTGGATTCCAAAGCCGCTGGGTACCCTGGGGATCAGGAACAACCCTTTGGGCAAGAGACGTAGGTTCTAGAAGTGGTATTAATCAGCCAACAAACAATTTGAATGCAGCTTATACAACTGCTGATAAGCGAAAAGCAGTGGTTATTAACTCTTGGACAACAACTGCAGCAAGAGGGACTACGTTGTTATACTTCAATAAGTACAATAACTATGACGTTGCTGCTAGACAAAATGCCTCAAATTGGCCTGTTTATCGATTTGCAGATGCTATTTTGCTAAGAGCTGAGTGCTTAGGAGAAACATCCTATCCCAATCCACAAGCTCTAACCTTATTGAATCAAATACGTACGCGAGCGGGTCTTACTGCTTTAGCTGATTCAACAATCAAAAGTAAACAACAATTTTTAGATGCCGTTCAACAGGAACGTAGATTGGAACTAGCAGGAGAGGCTCATCGTTGGTTTGATTTGGTAAGAACAGATAGGGCTGATGCTGTTATGAAAGCTCATGGAGAAGAAGAGAAAAGACTTAAAGCAACACTTTCTAGCCTAAAAGATAGACCTGCCGCCTATACAAAAATTAGTTTGGTGGCACCATATCCAAGAAGAGAAAGAGAAATTTTTAGATATCCACAAACACCTGGGTGGTAGTATATTGTTGAGATTGAATAAACTGATAAATACAAGGTCGGCGGTAGTAATATGACCGTCGACTTTTTTTTAACCATGTAATTGTTTTAATTTTGAAATACCTAAAAATACTTATTCTATCGCTTAGTTTTTTTAATCCTATATTGGCTCAAAAAAAACCTAATATTGTCTTTATCTTAGCCGATGATTTGGGACAGGAAGATTTAGGCTGCTATGGAAATCCGTTTAACGAAACGCCCAATATTGATAAATTAGCAAAGGCAGGTATCTTGTTTAATCAAGCCTACTCTTGCAGTCCAGTCTGTACACCTTCGCGATCGGGAATACTTACGGGCAAGCACCCCGCACGTACGCACATCACGAATTTTCAAGGAGGAGAACGTAAAGATCCCAAGTCCTCCATTAATCCTGCCTCTTGGCAAAAATCAATGCTGACTTCAGAATTTACTTTGGCCGAGTCCCTGAAAGAACAAGGCTACCAAACCGCTATGGTAGGGAAATGGCATTTAGCGGCTAAACCCGATGAAAATCCCTGGAAACAGGGTTTTGATTTTAGCCGCATGATCCACAAAAACAGCATTGACTACTATAATTACAGTGTTTTGATGGACGGTCCAGATCAAGAGTTTAAGGATACAGGTAAAGAATACTTGACCGATAAACTGACAGACTATGCCTTGGAGTTTTTAAAAACCAAAAAAACAGACTCACCCTTTTTTCTCTACCTACCCTACTCGGCTCCTCATGTTCTGTTGGTTCCTAGAGGAGATAAAGTGGCCAAATACCTTTGGAAATACGAGAAATTCAAAGAGAAGTACAATCCCTATTATGCTGCCGTTATTGAGTCCCTAGACGAAGGAGTAGGTAAAGTTATGGAGCAACTCAAGCAATCGGGAGAGCTAGATAATACCATTTTTGTATTTACATCCGATAATGGTTTTGTAGGACTACCTGAGCTTGGGTATACGCCCAATAGTCAATCAAAATATCGTAAATGGAAAGGGCATGCCTACGAAGGAGGCATTAAAGTGCCCTTAATCGTTTCGTGGCCCGAGAAGCTTGCACAAGGCAAAACCACAGAAAGCCAAGTTATCAATACGGATTTTTTCAATACTTTTTCTCAAATTGTAATGGGTGAAACCAATACCAATCTCGATAGCAAAAGTTTTTTTCCTGCTCTTCTATCTCCTGAAACGACCCAAGACCGAGGAGAGCTTTTTTGGCATTATCCGCATATTTCTAACCAAGGGGGGCAGTTTCAAGGGGCTATTCGCAAAGGAAATATGAAGCTCGTTCGTAGCTATGAAACCAACAAAGTCGAACTGTTTGATCTCAGTATAGATCCTGCTGAGAAAAATGATTTATCAAAAAAGAATAAGGTGAAAGCGACTGAATTAAACGTTCTTTTGACGAAAAAGTTAGAAGAGGTAGGGGCCAATATGCCAGTGAAAAAGTAAAAGCTGACTATATAGTCGACCCTCAAAAAGTACAAGAAGAGAAATTTTTCGGCAAATGAGGTGCGGCTGAGGTCAAGCGAAAGAGTGTTGGCCTGAATTTTTTATGTAAAAGGATAAGCAAAGGGAAAAAATTCGGACAATTTTTCGCTT
>JBOFGX010000163.1:0-7143 GCA_051649345.1 Leadbetterella sp.
CTATACCTGTTAATTAAATTTGTGGATCTGAAATCGTAAAAATCAAATGAATAGCAACAAAAACGAAACTATTGTTTTGTCCTCAAATAAGTTGAAAGTTGGCGTGTATTTCCAAGGTGTTTTGCTGTTGCTTTTACCAATAATTTTCTATTTTGTAATTAAGGGAAATTCGAATCCTTCTTTGGTAGGACCGATTCTTGCCATTTTACTTTCTTTTGTTTTGGCAGGCTTTGTTGCCTATAATTTTATGTATTATGCGGATGCCAAAATTGATAATAATAAACTCATTCTAAAGAAACTCTTTCGACCTTCTATCGATTTTAATTTTAAGGAAATCCAGAGCGTATCCTCTTTTCGTTTGAAAAGAACCAAATACATTACTGTCAAAATGCTTCATCTCGACAATTCAGTAGAGAAGTTTTTAATCCTTGAAAGTAATTCTATTCTGATGCCTAGTAAACACGACGCCGAAAGGATTTTGTTGGATTTGCAACATAACTCCAAATGATTTTTAGTGGGTATTCTGACTAAAATCAAACTCTCTGCATTCCTCATTTCTGAGTCTTTTTCTCATATCACCCTTTATTCCTCTTTTTTTTAATTCAGATGTCATTTGAGCGAAAAAGAAACCGTGTCCTATAATTAGGCAGTCTTGATTTTTTCCTTCGATTAAATCTAAAAACTGATTAATCCTTCTTATAGATTCTCTGCGAGTTTCGGGCTGCCTATCAGAGTTGACATACCATTGCAAACGCCCTATTATGTGCCAAATGAGCGTAGGAAGTCGCATAGTTGTATCAAAGAATGATTGTAGGGGGATTTCGTTCAATAAGTCTGTTTTTATGAGTTCTTTATTGCCAGCAATGCAATTATAGGCTGTATGTTCTGTTCGTGAAAGTGTACTGATATACACGATTTGAGCTGTATATTCTTTTTGGGTTCCAATTTCTATTTTTGATGTATCATAGTCTTTGCAGGCAGTATCAAAAGATGCCGAAGTATACACTTTTGCCCATTTGAATAAGACCTTAGAGTGCCGAATAAATGTAATTTTCATAATTGTTATCGTATAAACGTTACTACAAAATACGGTGTTTCCTTCTCAAAATCAGGGTAAATTATTCCATGACCTTGTGTATCTATAATCTCGAAATAGTACTGTAGATCAAACCGAGGATTAAGCTTTTCTTTGGGAATGATGGCTTGATATTGTCCATTACTTACAATCATATTTATGGATTCATAGGGTACATCTTGATTCAGCGGTCTGTGTTTAAGAACAAGAGATTCTAAGGGGGACGACGTCTCCATTTTTGCTTGAATTTGTAGGTCTTGGTTAGGATTAGCTTTCGATATTGGTTTATGCCATACATGAAACAAATTTTGATAGGTACTAACTTGAGGTATTTCTACATGAGGTGCGAGCTCATTTTTGGATGGCAGGTTCTGTCTCAATTTTATGAGTTCTTCGAATTCTGTTTTTAAGTCTTGTAACTCATCTCTCCAGTGCCCGTTGAGCTTGTATCTGGGAGCTCCAACTTTCAGGTCGTGATGATAGTGATTCCCTACTGCATGAACTAATTCTTCCCATACACCTATGGCATTTTTTTCATGAACGATGGCACTATCCAAGGCACTACCATTTTGGGTTTGTGTATATATATTATAATAAATAGCAGCAGGGATACGGCAAGCGTGATACTTGGCTAAATAGCTTAGTATTCGTACATCAATGAGGCTGTTTGCCAGTTCTTTGTTTCGATCGATCTGGTTTTTGTCAATATTCTTAATCTGATTTTGTAAATCTGCATAAGTATTCCAATACCATCTTGCATTAAGCGTCTGGTGGTATTTAGCGGTTTTTCTATTTGAGATTAAAAGCTTGGCTTCTTCTTCAAATCCAGTAAATTGGGCAATATCTGTGGCTTGATTGCTAGCATAAAACGCTAAGCTACCCAAATGATGTTTTTCGGCCCAACCTCTTGTCATGGGAAACAAAATATACGGATAGGTGGTCGCAATGATTCGAGGTAATACCTCAGAACTTTTGGCGATTGCATTGCTTACAATTGATCCTGTTTCTTTGCCAAACTTCATTTCAAATTCTCTTTCCCAAATACTAGAGTCCGTATTAGGGTTATAGCCTAGCCTACCAAAGAGCTTAAAGAACAGCCAATATTTTTCAAATTCGTACGTGTAGAATTGATTTTCTTTAGGAAGCAATTCATAGGGTGCTTCATCATGGGCTTGTCCCTCCATTTTCATCATAAAGGGTTCGTTGACTTCAAAACCTTCTCCATTATATAGATGTGTTTCTTTCACAAATCGCTTGACCCAAGCAGGATCTCCCCAATTGAGAATTCGCGTGGTGCCTGCATTCCAAAGTCGCCAGTGAATATTGAATTTTTTGGGATAGCGAAGCAAATCAGAATAACTCTGTCGACGAGGGCTTTTTTCAGGATTGGTCTGTGTTGCGTGAAAAGGCTGTCCCATTTGTTCCATCCAGAACTTAGTAGAAATCCGAAATGGAATGCCCACTAACAAGGCACTGTCAATAACCGACTCAGGCAGTTCTTTGGCATGGAGATCGATTTTAAGATGGGGAGCATCGGATTTAATTGTTTTAAAAACATCTGTCCAAAAAGCGTCAGATTCGGATGCCTTTAGTCCTGATTCATAGTGTATTCTAAATAGGATAGCGTCTAATTGTGGGAATGTTTTGATAAACTGACTTAAAGCTTTTTTAGTGTAAGGGATTAAGTTCTCTGCTGAGACTCCTCCTACTTGGCTATAACTAGGTTTTGAATCAAGATTCCACTTGCCTTGTATGGCTCCTCCTTGAACACCTGCTCGATAGATATGATCAAAAATGCCCGCTGTAAATTGTATCCCACGTTCGTGGCACATATCGATAAGCTTTCTGAAATGGTTTATGTTTTTTTGCTGAGAAGCAGAATCAATTCCGACCATCCGTATGGTCTCGAAGCCTTGGGTGTTGAAAAAATAGGGATAGCAAGGAGCCATAAAACCGCCATTTTCGTATCCGAAAACTACGACAAAGGAGTTGAACCTGTTTTTGGCGAGGTTGTCGAGGTACATTTCCCAATAGGTTATGTCGTAAAATTTGCTTTCCCAAAAAGCCCTGTTCATGGTGTATTGTGATATAGCTCGTACCTGTGTGTCGGGGCTTTCCATGATAGGTAGTACTTGTTTGTAAATATCTTCGGGATTCTTAGACAATCGTATGCGTTCAGCAACGTCTAAAAGTGCATACATTAGACCTTGGGCATCGAATCCCGAAATAAAAATGGTTTTTTGGCCTTCAATAGTCAGTTTTTTGATGCAAAGGCTTTCGGGTTTTTTAGGAGCAATCGCATGGTATTTTTTTAGTAACAAAGAGGCTGGATCATGCAGATTATTGATTCCGAAAATAATCTTTAAAGAAGCCTTACCTTGCTTGGCAGCCAAAGAGGAATGGATAATAATATCTTTTTGCTTGCAATGTTTATATAATTGATTTACAGCATACTGTACAAGTCTGTTTTCGGATTTTCCAATCAAATCAAGTGATATGTGCTTATTTGAATAGGAAAGAGTGGAGATGAGCAAGAAACAAAGCGATAAAACGAATTTCATTTAAGCAAATAGTTTATTTTGAGTTAGCGTCCCAAATTGTAGTCGTAGAAAGTTATCTATTTTATCAAATATAGGCGTTTTCAAGACTAGGACTTCCTATTTTTTAACTATTTTTAATCATGAAAACAATTAAAACCTTGTTGCTTTGCTGAATAGATAGTACTTAAAACTAAGTTATTATCCCATATTTATATTTAAAAATTTCTACTTACATTTTCGTAACATTTGCATTATTTTTGATGTTGAATAAAAGTAGTTTTTACTACAAAACATTTTTATTTTTTGCTAAATCTAAAAGTGCTTTCCCCTATGAACAAATTAACTGTGTGCTTGCTAGTATTTGCGTTTTTTACGGGATATTCTCAAGATAATCCCATAGATAATTCTGGTAAATCAAATAAGCTGATGACAATTGGCGTAGATGGAACTGGGAGTTTATCCGTTTCAAGTAATCTTCAGTCTAATAATCCTAGAACCCGCACATTTACCTATCATCTATCTTCTGAATCACCCGATTGTAATAGACCTCTACTAATCGTATTGCATGATACGGGGAGCTCGGGTAATGGTATAAAAGCGTATGCGGGATTTGATGGTTTAGCTGATGTGGAAGATTTTTTGATTGTTTATCCCAATGCATTGAATACTGTGAATGGGGTACAATTTAATAATTATGCAGACAATTTTATAGGAAATGTAGGAGACTTAGATCCCGATGAGGCGGACGATGTAAAGTTTATAAGTGATTTGATAGACTATTTTTTTTACAATTTTGGAATAGATCGCTCACGTGTATATGTGACCGGTCATGGCAGTGGAGGAACGATGGCGTATCATTTGGCTTTAGCGGATTTGACTAAAAACAAAATAGCGGCTATTGCTCCCGTAGGAGCCAAACTATTCGGAAATACGGCCTTTATCAATGGACAAACTTCGACCGCAAATTATAGTCCAACGGCTATTTTGCACGTGCATGGTACAACAGACGTAGTAGTGGATCCGCCCGTAGTCAATACGAGTACTTCTGTTCCTTTTTCTACATTTGCTACTCCACAATGTGGAAATCCCGCTCCCGTCACTACTGTTGTCAATTCTGAGATTAGTAGAATCACGTATTGCAGTACAGGTAAAAAAATCCAATACATGCGGCTTACGCGATTGACATTGGGGCATCAATGGCCCACGGGTACAAATTCTGGATACTTTGCAGCTAGTGAGATTTGGGATTTTATAAATACACAATCCAAAGGTTCCTACGTTGGTACATTGGCTGATCCTGTAGTTACGCCCACTTCAGATACAGTAAATGCTACTCAAACTGTTACTTTAACGGCTTCTAACTGTCCACCGGGCACTACGTATTCTTGGAGACAAGGCTCTAGCCAAGTTAGTAATTCATCTACCTTTATAAGCCCTGCTTTAGCGAGCAGTGTTACTTATACCGTTTACTGTGTAAAAGGAGGGTGCCAAAGTGCGGGAATTTCTGTTCCAATTCTCGTTCTTCCTAATACAAATTGCCCTCAAAATTTAACGATAACGGGTAATTCCAATCCCCCTCCTTATTCATCCAATATAGTTTATAGAGCGAGTAACTCAATAAATGTAGGAAGTACAAGTAATCCTCTGGTTTTGACATCGGCAAACTCAAATAGAATGTCTATCATTGCAGGTAAATCCATCAATTTTAGTCCAGGGGTCACAATTAATTCGGGTACAGTTTTTAGGGCTGAAATAGCGAGCTGTCCGAATTAGGTAACTACATTTTTTTAAAGTTACAGTTTAACTACAAAGCCCAAGTTGAGATACGGAATAGGTAATAGTCCGCTGCGAAAAGTTTTAAGTACTTTACGGTTTTCTTTCCAATCGCTGTTTTGATTAAACCAGTCGTCATATGCCCAGTAGCGAGAGTTTTTCGTTATTCTATCAAAATCATGAGTGTTTATATAGTATCTTAATCCTAGTGAGGGCGTAAGTGTAAAGCGTTTCAAGACTACAAATTTTATACCTCCGTTTAGCTCTGGTCCTATACAGAGTCCCGAAGTTTGCAAAGAATCATTCGCCACATAGGATTCTTTTCTAAGTTTAAACTTTGAGTATTCAACTGAAAGGTTAACGCCGACAAAAGGGCGAACATATTTAGGATTACGGTAATACCACCTTTGACCTATATCTGCACGGTAGCCTTGAAACAAGGTAATGTTTGGCGTGATGCCAAAGAAAATGGATGTCCCTTGATAGCCTAAAACTACTGTTGTAGAGCGTGTAGAGTTATTATGATATTCAGTTTGTAAGTAATAGCTTTTGAAAGCGAAAGCAAAAGGATGCAAAGGTGCCGCAATTTCAAATTGTCCTTTTTTGTTTTGAGTAAACGAAAAATACGCAATGCATACAAAAAAGATAGAAAAGGTAAATTTTCTCATATTCTTTTATATTCTATTTTTATATTTTCTTGGAGTAGATCCATAAATTTTTGTTTTTCACTTACGAAAAAACGGATTTCATTTCCTTTTTTTTCTTTACCATAAAGAGTTTGAATATTCTCGTAGTTTTTTAAAACTATACCAACGTTGTGTTCTTCAAGTTTCGATAGCAAGCCCAAAGGTACTATTTCTCTAGGTTCGGAAGAAGGTTGATCTGGAGTCATAGCACTATAAGGTATTTCAATTACGGGATTCAATCCGTATTGTATTGTTATTCCATTTGCGTCCAATTGAGTAGGTCTGAATTTTAGAGCTTTGAAGTAGGCAATCATAATTATCAGTAAGTACAAAGAACTAAAAATCGAAAGTTTAGCCAATAAATAGTATTCAAACTTGACCAAAACCAGATCAACAATACAGGTCTCTATCACTATAAGCCCTACCAAAACGCCGTAAACACCCTTGTTGGGGTTATGATTGGAAGAATAAAAATGATTGGCGGAGGAATCCTTGGGCTTTTCCCATACCAAAAAGGCTTGAGAAAGAATTAGTTTTTCTTGTTTTAAAATTTTATAAAAAGTAGGATTATACTGTTTTAAAAACAAAAGGCAATTCATCTTAAAACTATCCGATTTTGTATAAAAGTGTTTGAAATCTAGGCATATATATACTACTTTATAAACCATAAGTAGACAATAGGCTCCTAGAATAAAATAATGAATGTAGCTATTGCTCGTTAATTGTTTTATAAAAAAGAGGAATAGGCTTATGGAAACAAATAGGTTTTTTGTGATAAAATCTTTTATTTTTCTCAATAGTATGTTTTGGAATGTCTTATTATAAATTTATGATTTTTATCAACAAACTGTGCATCTAAGTCTCTGTTTTCCTTGTATGTTACAACAATTTGTTCAATTAGGTACTCTTTTTAAAGTTTTTTTACATGTACATATGTTCTACTTTTTAAATAAACTCTTCATTTGGATTATTAGTAAATTTTAATCAATTTTATGCTTTTCAATATAACTAGCCTTGATCAATACCCTTTTTTTCAACCTTATCCATTTACAGAAAAAACATTTACGCA
>JBOFGX010000164.1:0-5371 GCA_051649345.1 Leadbetterella sp.
GGGAACATGAACCGAATAGAATACTTGTGGCTAAAGCGAAAAGTAAGTTTTTCAACGTTTATACATTATTGACTTTATGCAATTTAAAATTAAAACAATTAGAAAGAATACATTCATTCATAATTTTTCCTAAATGCAATAATATTATAGTATAAAAGTATTGGTTAAACGGGATTGTTTCGAAGATTGATAAAAAACGTCTTTTATCTAATCAAAAAAACACCTTTGTAAAACCTTCATTCTAGCAATGTAAAACTAAATCAAATACCTTCCTTGAGACGTATTCACTAGATAATCTACTGTGAAACGTTCGTATTCATATATTGAGAATAATCTATTGGCTTTAGGGGTACGATAACGCAAGCAATAATGTATAGAATTACAACGGGGATCGGCACAAAAAAACCTCCTATCAAGAGCAAACGTACGATTGTAACGTCCATTTCTAAGTATTCCGATAATCCCGTAGCAACACCACCAATCATTGAAGTAGAATCCTTAATTCTGTATAGCTTTTTCATATATCTAATTTTGTTATTGATTCAAAATTAGAATACAAAACTATCCCCTACTACGAAATCTACATGAGTGGTTGAAGCAATGTAAGAACGGAAAAATATCAATTCATATCAACGATTGATACCCCCTGACCTCCTCTATCGGGATGTTCATCAGAGATTTTTTTGACTTGGGCATAACTCTTTAGATGATTCCTGACGATGTTTCGTAAAATACCATCTCCTTTCCCATGAAGAATGCGTATCTGCGTATATCCCAGCATGATGGCATCATCCAACATAGAATTTAAAACGATAAGTGCCTCATCGGCTCTTTTGCCGCGGATATCAAGGTTGTAGGTAAACTGTGCCATTTTTTCATTGAAATCTACCCCACCTAGGCTTCGTACGTGCTCTTTTTGTGCCTGCTTTGTAGCCTTTTTGGATAGCTTCTCTAGACGAACTAATTTGACTTTGGAAGTCATAATTCCAAATGACACCTCGGCTTCATTACCAATCAGCTTCAGTACTTGTCCTATATTCTCTTGTCCTTGTATTCGTACATTATCTCCAATCTGAATTTTGGAATCATCTTTTTCTAGAGAAATAATTGGCCTTTCTTTTTCGGGCTTGAGGTTCTTTTGTTCAAATTCGTTGATATCAAGTTTGAGGGACTTTACACGCTCTTTCTCCGCTTGAGTTTCTCGGATTTCCTTTACCGTATTTTCTATTTTCTTGTTCGTTTCCGTAAGCAATGCCTTGGCCTGGTTTTTGGCTTGATTCAGAATCTTCTTTTTTTCTTCTTCTAAAAATTCTTTTAAAACTTGATATTGATTCATCCTTTCGCGAAGCTCTAGACCTTCTCGCTTCAAACTTTCGTTTTGGTCTGCATAATACTTTCGCTCTTTCTCTAGCTCCACCAACAAGTTTTCGAAGTTGAGTTGGGCAGCACCAATATTCATTTTTGCTTGCTTAATTATTTCTTGTGGCAATCCTATATTCTCGGCTACCTCAAATGCAAAAGAACTCCCAGGCTGCCCCATACTAAGTTCAAACATTGGTTTGAGTTGCTTGGCGTCGTATTTCATGGAGCCATTTATGATCCCTTCTCGTTTATCGGCAAAGACTTTCAGGTTGGTATAATGGGTATTAATAACACCGTAAGCGTGTGACTCTAAAAGTTTCTCTAGTACCGCTTCAGCCAATGCTCCTCCCAATGTAGGCTCCGTACCCGAGCCAAATTCATCGATCAAAAATAGTGTGTTTTTATTCGATTTTTGTACGAAATCACGCATATTGCTCAAATGCGAACTGTATGTAGAGAGATCATTTTCAATACTTTGCTCATCGCCAAGTCCTATAAAAATAGACTCAAACATTCCTACTTCGGAGTCAGGTGACATAGAAACCAACAGTCCACATTGGTGCATATATTGAAGCAAACCTACAGTCTTAAGTAAAACAGATTTACCCCCCGCATTTGGACCCGAAACTACCAATATTCTCTTCTTGTCAGATAGCTGAATATTGAGCGGAACTACTTTTTTGTTGTTTTTATGCAATGCTTCTTTGAGCAATGGGTGCTCGGCTGCGTGCCAATCAAGTATTGGTTTAGGATGGATGTTGGGCAAAACCGCACCCCAAGATATAGCGAGTTTTGCTTTTGCTCTGTTGAAGTCTATGACACCTAGAAATTCGTTAGAAATAGCCATATCTTCTCCATAAATACGTACCTCCTGTGTGAGCCCCATAAGAATACGGATTATTTCCTTGCGTTCTGCAAGTTCCAGATCACGAATCCGGTTATTTGCCTCAAGAACTTCTGAAGGCTCCACAAAAGCAATTTGGCCAGTAGCCGATTCATCATGTACATACCCTCCTAGTCTTCGTTTATACTCCGCTTGCAAGGGTATCACCAACCGACCGTTTCTGATTGTGAGGCTCATATCATCACCTATCCAACCCGAATTTTTGGCTGTTTTATAAATACGCTCGAGGTCTTTTTGAACTTCACGCTGCTCAGAAGCTAGTTTTCTTCGTATTTGCCCAAGCTCTGCACTAGCGGTATCACGCACTTTTGCGGATTCATCAATTACAGAATCTATAGCATAGATTACTTTTATCCAAGAGTTTCCAGCTGTTTGCTGTGGCAAGGCTTTGTAGTAGAGGGCGAACAGTTGCGGAAATTCAGTTTCTGTACATTTAGAGAAAAAATCAAATATCCTTTGGACAGTATACAATGTACCTCGTAAGTCTGAAAATTCTTCAACATCAAGGAAGTAGCCTTCAAGCTTTAATTTTTGTAAATAATGACCAAGATCCGAATAATTTTGCGAAGGGAAATCCTCTTTAAATTCTAGTATAGACTTAAACTCTGCCGTTTGCTGCAGTACTCTCTTGCAAAAGTCAAAACGACTTGAGGGTTTTAATTTATCAATTCTTGCTACACCTTGAGGCGATAAACAGAGACTTTTTAATCGTTCTCTTATAGATTCAAAGCCTAATTTCTCCTCAATATTGCTCGGTAAAGTATCCATCTATTGTAATTCTACCCCAAAAATACAACGGCTTTTACAATACCTGGTAAAAGAATATAAATAGATATACTTTATCAAAAGCAACTTTAAGAACAAGAGGAAGCTAGTGAGTGATCATTGAAAATCTACTTAACTACTAGTTTGGTCCTCAACTCCCCATCGGGCACACGTGTAGAATTGATTTGAAAGTTCCATTTACCTGCTTTCAAGTCAGCAATTTGTGCCTCTGTCAGGGCAGGTGTAACGAATCTAGCTGGAGATGCGAACGTTGAGCCAAGATCCAATACCTCGGTGTTGTTCGCATTGTTTACTATAAACATTTTTGTAGGTGTAAAACCATTGCCTGCATACGTAAGATTGAGCTCCAGCGTTTTTGCACTTATATCAAATAAGCCCACAAAAGAAGCACTTACAGGATCTGCTTTTACCAATTGACCTCGTATTTCGCCTCCCGAATTTCTCATACTGTGAATATTAACATACGCATTTCCTGATTGAATATCAGCAAAAATAGCATCTGTAAACGGAGTAGCGTTTTTGTAAACAAATGGGCTTGGAAACGCATCTGTGCTTAGTGTTACCATGACGGCTCCAGTAGCTGTACTTGCCCCTCTATGAATATGCCAAGCCGTAGGTGTCATACCCGAATGCTCTATGACCAAATTCATAAGTTTTGATGTTTTATTGATATTACCCGTGGCTCTACCTTTCGCTGGTGTACTTACTGCTGGCACTTCATTAATTCCACTTAGCTCTGTATTAAAGATTATCAAATCAGGATTGGGCTCTAACAAGCCCGAAACTACCATTTGCTTATCGACGAGCACTTCAACTTGTTCTGTCTTTGTACATGAAGAAAACTGGACCAGCAAGAAAACAGAAATGATGTATACTATTTGCTTCATTGAATATTATGGTTTAAAAAGTTCATTATAAGTTTATACTACAAAATTATAAAAAATCCCAAGAGTTATAAATCCTAGGCCATCTTTCTTCGTTTAGTGAGAAACTTACCCATTATCGAGTCAAAACCTTGGTTGACATCAACCTCCACAAAATCAATCTTGTATTGTCCTGCTTTGATTTTTAGCTCATTCTTGAAATTATTGATAGTTTCAATATATGTTTCGCGGACTTGCGAAGGTTGTAGTTGCACCTTTTCACCCGTCTCTACATCAATGAACTCATAGGGACGCTCCTCGAAGCTAAAATCAAGCTCTGAAGATTGATCTGTGACATGAAAAAGCAATATCTCGTGTTTATTGTGCTTAAGATGTTGTAAAGCAGAAAAAATAGATTGTGAATCATTTATATTTTCAAACATATCGCTGAAAATTACCACGAGAGAACGTCTATTGACCTTGTCTGCTATAGCATGGATGGTGTCTGAAATGTTGGAATCACCCTCTTTGGGCTTGGATTCTAGAACCTCATTGAGCTTTCTAAACAAAGAATGTATATGTGTAGGGGTGGATTTACATTCTGAATGAAAATGTATAGTATCAGAAAAAGTCAGTAGGCTAACAGCATCTCTTTGTTTTTGGAGCATATTTGCCAAAACCCCTGCTGCTAGTGCAGAAAACGCTAGCTTTCCATTGTTTTCTTTAGGATAATACATGGATGCAGATACGTCCAATAAAATATGGCATCGAAGGTTTGTTTCTTCCTCATATTTCTTCGTAAATAACTTATCGGTTTTTGCAAACACTTTCCAGTCAAGATGACGTGTGCTTTCCCCCGAATTGTACATTTTATGTTCTGCAAACTCAACGGAAAAACCATGAAACGGACTCCTGTGTAGCCCTGTAATAAAGCCTTCAACCATCTGCTTGGCCAAGAACTCTAGGCCTCCATATTGCCTTATTTTTTCTAGATCTAAACTTGCCATCCTCAAATATACATCTAGTTTTTGATAATTGCTGAAGTATCACTCAAAGTGTCTTTCACAACAGAAATCTGGTCTGGGACTTTATATTGGTCATCGATATGCTTATTCGTGCCTATCACTTTTAGGTTCAAAGAAAGTACTCCATAAGAAATCAAATCAATTTCAACTGCAGCAGCATAGGACAAATCCAATATCCTACTTTTCGTAAATGGCCCCCTGTCATTTACTCTCACGATCGTTTTTTTTCCATTCTTTGGATTCTCAACCTCCAGCATAGTCCCGAAGGGGAGTGTTTTGTGTGCACATGTTAATCCTCCTTTTTGAAGAACTTCACCGCTTGCTGTCCTTCTTCCAACAAACTTAGAATCATAGTATGATACTGAGCCTTTAAACCGCTTGCCAATTAAGTTTTGTTGACTAAAAACTTGCGAAATATTAACAAAAAAAAT
>JBOFGX010000165.1:0-11871 GCA_051649345.1 Leadbetterella sp.
AGAATTGGTCAAATATCCTGTCTCTACCAATACACTCGGCATGGTGGTTTCCCATATTACGATAAACCCCGCCTGTTTCACACCTCTACTTTTATACCCTAGCTTATTCATATTTTTTTCTATACGTGAGGCAAAGTCCATGCTTTTGTTCATGTACGCACTTTGATAATTCGCCATCATAATATGAGCCAAAGGTGAATTGGGATTATAGCCTTTATACGATCTTTTGTAATTGTCTTCTAGAAGTATAGCAGAGTTTTCAGTCTTTGCAAGGTTGAGGTTTTCTTCGGTTTTGTGAAGCCCCATGACATAGGTTTCTGTTCCCCGCATATTCTTATTGCCAGGTAGAGCATTGCAATGGATGGAAATAAACAAATCGGCTTTGTTTTTATTGGCAATTTCTGCCCTTTTGTGTAGGGGCACAAAAACGTCCTCGTTTCGCG
This sequence comes from Leadbetterella sp., assembly GCA_051649345.1. GTDB lineage: Bacteria > Bacteroidota > Bacteroidia > Cytophagales > Spirosomataceae > Leadbetterella. The sequence goes on from JBOFGX010000165.1 coordinate 444, forward strand.
TATAGATAAAATTTATATTGGGGTAGTTTGTTTCCAATAATTCTCCTAGCCTCAAAGTTATATCCAAGGCATATTTTTTTTCTTTACCATTTCCTGTACCGGGATCTTTTCCTCCATGACCAGCATCTAAGACTACGGTCTTGATTTTATCTAACAGAGGAGGGTTGAAAGAAAATAAACCCAAACTCAAGACAGAGATAATGGATAATTTGAATAAAAAAATACGAAAAAACTTGCTCATGGGTAGTTAAAAAAAACAGACGAATAAAAACGCTATTTGCTAGTGCATTCGTTTATATCTCGGTTTTGTAATACTTTTGTAACGTAAAGTTAGGTTTTTTGTTATTTACTAAAAAAATAAAATGTATTAATCCACCATTCATAGGTAAATTTTGGTTTGCCAGGAGGAGTAATTTCTGTTTAGGAGTGGGATTGATCGTCTTGTTTTTTTGTTCAAATACATTTGCTCAGGGGGGAAGACTCGGTGGAATTGGAGGAAAGCTTGGAGGGATGGGCAACTCACGAACAGGCAGTGGAGCCAATAGACCGACAGCTACAGTCCAAGATAATGGAAATAATAGCAGTGCCTCAAGAAAACCTTTGAAAAAACCGCGTACAGTAAGAGACTCCACCTCCACAATTGTACCGGACTCTTTACGAAGCAGTGCAAATACTATAGAGACTACTGTTGAGTCTTTTTCATCCGATTCTACTGTGCTAGATATGGGGCAGCAAGAGTACCATTTGTATGGAAATGCGTCTGTTGTATACGGAAATATTGAGCTCAGAGGAGATTATATACGACTCAACTGGGCAAAAAGTGAGGTTTTTGCTCATGGAAGCCCTGATACTACCAAGGCCAATCTGAATAGAATCAAAGGCCGACCTGTATTTGTAGACGGTGGAGAAGAGTACAACATGGATACTATACGCTATAATTTTAAGTCTAAAAAAGCCATCATTTCTAATATTGTGACTCAGCAAGGTGAGGGCTTTGTTACAGGACGAAAAGTGAAAAAAGATCCCGAAGATAATATGTACCTAGTAGGGGCAAAATACACGACCTGTAATATGGCAGAGCCCCATTTTCATATTCGAGCTAAAAAAATAAAGCTTGTCAACAAAAAGTCACTCGTATCGGGTCCTTTTAATCTTATGCTAGACGATATCCCACTTCCCATTGGACTGCCTTGGGGGTTTTTCCCTATTCCTAAGAAAAAAGAGATTGGTACTTCGGGTTTCGTTATGGGAAACTATGGAGAAGAGCCCAACGGAAGGGGTTATTATTTTCGAGATTTTGGGTATTATCATGCGTTCAATGAACGGGTGGGGGTCAAGTTACTGGCACAAATATATTCCAATGGTAGCTCAGGTGCAGCTCTTCAAAGTACCTATTCCAAGCGTTATCGGTACTCTGGAAACCTGAATTTGCAATACAATAGAAATAGAAGTGGAGAGTTTTTGGATACAACAGCCGTAAACGATTTTAGTATTTCTTGGAGTCATGCTCCTCAACGCAAGCGACCCGATAGAAGTTTTTCGGCCAATGTGAATGCCGTTTCAAACGGATTTAACCGTAACAACAGACGTTTGGATGAAATTGACCAATACACCAACAACTCCTTTAATTCAGGGGTACAGTACTCCAGAAGTTTTGGGAAACTCATACGTACATCTTCTGGCGTTCGTGTAGATCAAAACGTTTCCACGAAGGTGATGAATGCCTCTTGGGATTATAACTTTGCCCTTAACCAGTTTAATCCATTCATAAAAGAAAAAAATCAAAAGGGTGATTGGTACGATTCCTTTCGCATGGGTTTGGATCTTAGGGGAGGGTATCAGGTTACCAACGATATCACATCTAGGAGACGAAGTACTACGTATACGGAATATAAAGTGATTGGTGTGGAGAATAGGCCACTCACCAATGAGGAGTTACGGAGGCAAAATCTGGGGTTGAGCAATAATCAGACAGTAATTGAGCTGAATTCAATCGAAAACATTAAGAGTATGTTTAGAGATTTGGGACAATTTAAGACAAGTTATTCAGTGCCAATTACCTTACCTAACTTTAAGCTTGCCAAGTATATCAATATTACTCCTAGCTTTAATGTTGGGGGAGATACTTATGCTAAGAAGCTGGATTATACTTTTATAGCAGATTCTAATGCCGTGAGAGTAGATACGCTAAAAAGAGGTATGAATGGATATCAACCTGTATACTTAAGTCCTAGATGGAGTACAGGAGCATCCATGAATACGCGGATTTATGGAACGTATCAATTCAAGAAAGGTAAACGTATCCAAGCTATACGGCATACCTTATCTCCTAGTATAGGTTTTAATTATAATCCAGATAACACTAATCAATTTAAGCAGGTTCGAGTAAGAAATGATGATCCTACGCTAAGGTACTTACCATTATATGAAGGTCTCGGTGGAGTAAGCAGAGCGGGTAGTTCTATGTCATTTAACTTATCCAATCAGCTAGAAGCCAAGATCCGGTCCCGCTCAGATACTGCGGAAAGTAATTATGAAAAAATTAATTTACTGGACAATCTTAATCTAGGATTCAACTACAATTTTGTTCCTGTAACTCAGAATTATAAAATCAGTGAGACGGAAACTCTTGAAAACAAAGGATTCAATCTGAGTGATATTAGTTTAGGTACAAATACGAGTATTTTAAAGGGTCTAATCAATGTAAATATGAATATGGTCTTAGAGCCCTACGCCTACGTATCTGATACAGCAATAGGTAACCTTGCGGGTAGAAAAGTCCCCATATTTAAGTGGAAGCAAGCAGGAGAAGACGGGAAGTACATTTCCAATGCGGGTATATCCATAGGTACAAGTATCTCACCCAAGACGTTTAGTAGAGATGCTAAAGATGACAAAAAGAAGAAAAGTACGGATCCCGGAAAAGAAGCCATGCAAAAATTTGTACAAGCCAATCCTATGGCCTATGTTGATTTTAGTATTCCATGGTCTATGTCTATCAATTATAATTTGAATTACAACAAGCAGGGACTTGCTCCTTCTCAAGTAACACAAGCCCTTCAATTTCAAGGGGATTTGAGCCTTACACCCAAATGGAAGATCACGTTTAGCTCAGGATGGGATTTTGTATTTGATGATGTGACATTGACTAGTTTTGGTATTATGCGGGAGCTTCACTGCTGGGATATCTCTTTTGACTGGACTCCTATCGCGGGCAATAATCAGAGAGCTAGTAACTATTCGTTCACCCTGAGGCCACGATCTAGCCTATTGAGTGACCTGAAGCTAAGTCGTAGAAGATTGTATTACGATAGGGGAGGGTTTTAAAAAAAACAGGACTTCTTAAAAAAAAGTCCCGTTCTCTGAAATCGGCAAAATTACTGTTTGTACAATTAAATCTCTATCATCTTTTTCAAAGTAGCCACTCTTTTCTCTATGTCTTCCAATTGAAGATTCTGGATGGCTTCTGTGCCAAATTTCTGAACACAGAATGATGCCATAGCAGATCCATAGAGTAAGGCCATCTTCATATTATCAAAACTGAGATCATTGGTCTTGGATAAATACCCTATAAAACCACCCGCAAAAGTATCACCTGCACCCGTTGGATCTATAATCGAATCCAATAACAAAGCTGGGCAGAAAAATACCTGATCGCCTTGAAACAGCAAAGCACCGTGCTCCCCCTTTTTGATGATTAGAGTTTTTGGCCCCATAGTTAGGATTTTGGCAGCGGCTTTATGAAGGGCATATTCTCCAGAAAGTTGCCTAGCTTCACCATCGTTGATAGTTACGCAGTCTACTTCTGATATAAGAGTCTTTAGGTCATCCATCATGATATCCATCCAAAGGTTCATGGTATCCAAAAGGACAAATTTAGGCTTGATTTTAAACTGCTTGAGCGTTTGATGTTGGATAGAAGGCACGTTATTGCCCAGCATCAAGAATTCTGTATTCTGGTGGGATTCAGGTACATTTGGAATCCAATTTTCGAATACCCCCAACTGCGTGTCTAAGGTATCTCTATGGTTCATATCCGTATGGTACTTCCCATGCCAAAAGAATGTTTTGCCCCCCTGTATTTTTTCTAGATTGGATGTGTCAATTTTTCTATTGATGAGAATTTGAATCATCTCATCCGGGAAATCTTCTCCCACAACGCCCAATATAGAGTTGTTTTTTTCTAGGAAGTAAGAGGCAGAAAGAGCTATATATGTAGCTGCACCACCCACTATTTTTTCTGTAGATTGTGTAGGAGTTTCTATTTTATCAAAGGCTACTGAGCCTACCGTTAATAATCGCATAAAACTTTTTTTAGGCAAAATTAGGCCTTTTCCTTGGGGTTCTCATTAATTATTGGTTAAAATCACCAATTAAACTGAACTTTATTTTGAAAATATTTCAAAAAAACATTTATTTGCATATACTTTGGTTTCCTATATCACAAAAAAAGGGAATCCTCAATTTTTCAACATGTTTCTCACAATGAAAATGAATTCAAAATTCTTTGTTCAAATTGGCATTATGTTTATACTGTCAATTTCTGTGTCATTCGCTCAAACACCATGTTCTCCCGGTTCTTATGTAGTATTCTCAGATAGTAACGGAGAAACTCCCGTGTTGCTAAAAAGATTGGGCACGAGCCCTCAATTTGGCGAAATACCTAAGCATACTTCAGAATCGGCTTTTTCTCATTTGAATATGGTTTACAAAAGAAATGTACGCAATAGTAAAGGTGAATTAGATGCTTTTTTCAAGGCAATGGGGTATACGGGTTTCAAAGATCCAGCATTTAATGTAACAAAGATCACACCCAAAGTTCTTCCAGCGGGTACCACAGGTTGGATGGGAGCTTACTCAAAAGGACATAAGTATAAGTGGTCTACGTTAGGAGCAGACTTCCCTACATTTCAAATACAGTCGGCAGATGGAACATGTTCTGCATACGTAATGAAAAAATGTGGAAATGCATTTTTTGATCCAAGTACACGTTGTGTACCTTGTACACCTTGTGATCCTAATTACAACGATTTTACGAAATGCCCTCAGAACGCACCTAAGGTAACTTGTGCTACGCAAACGGTTAACTTCTCAGGAAAAGGCAAAATACAAGCAGGTGATGTTATCAATACAAAGCAAACGTTCCCTGTTGTGGCTACGTTTCAAAACGAAAACTTGTGCTTAGGTGATTATGAGCTTCCAGTGCGTTTATCGTACGATTTGCATACAACTGCGGATGCTAGTTTTACAAAAACAGTGAAAGTTTGTGATTATGGCAACGGTACTCTTAGTAATGTGGACGTCACACTTCCTATGGAGCTTAAGCATATGTTTGAGGCTTCAGATGTTGTAATTGGTGACAATGGTAAAATCGTGATGAGTGTTGTAGACGAAAAGCAGTTTGGTGCTTTGAAGAAAGCCTTCAAATCATGTGCCAATGCTGCGGGTACAAATACAGGCAAGAATTTGGTAGCAAAAACAACAGATGTAACTGCAGCTACAGTAACTGAGCTATCACCAACAGAAGGTCAAGACTGTGTGAAACAAAACTGGGCTATCAAAGGTAGTGCAGAGTCGGATGAGGTATCTAATAAATCAGGTAATACAGAGGTGACTGTTGTAGGTGTTTATAAGAAAACGGGTAAGTTAGCCAAAGGAGAGACTGCCGAGAAGAATTTATGTTTAGGCGTGTTTAGTATTCCAGCGAAGAGTGCATTGCAATACAACAGTGTGGCCAATGCTAACATGAACCACCTAGTGGAATTATGCGGTACAAACGGTACAACAAAAACTGCAGAGGATCTGAGTGTTCCTATGAAGTTGACAAAAACAGTAGATAAGCAAGATGTAATGGTGGGTGATTATGGAAGGATTTATGTTCCTATTGACAAAAAGCAGTATAATTCTTTAAAAAAGAAGTATAGAGCTTGTTGCAACGGGGGCGAAGGAAAATGTTTCTAAACCTTGGATATTTTATATACAATGACCATCTGAAAAGGTGGTCATTTTTTTTGGTAAAAATTCAGGGAAGGTTTAAAAAAATCTGCCATCTATCATCCTAACGACTATCGACTTCAAGACTATTCACTAGACACTCCACTATCCAAGGCAAGCGTATAACTCCTTTTATATTTTTGTGTCAAGCGAAAAAATTAAAGGGTAAATAAAATTATTATAGATTCAATTATTAAGTTATCATTTAGCTCTAAGAAAGAACAATTATCATCTTAATTGGAATAATAACCTGCTATGCTTAGTCTCCGACTAAGCACGAGTGAATTTCGGTCTTTAGACTTTATTCGCTCGAAGTAAACAGCCAAAAAAAGCATCGATATCTTGCCGGGGTTTGAGAGTACGGCGAGCTTCAATGCGGAGATCAAAAACAAGACCGGTATGAATCCTTTGGTATAACTATGAGAGCAGGGAAGTCCCAATTCTTATAAGGTCTGCATTGTAGTCCTTTCTTGATTCACTATGATATATGCTACTATGACATTTGGAACCCATGATAACCAGGCAACGATCACGTATGCTTGGATAAAATCCCCAAGAATAAAAACGAGTAGAGGTAACCAAATCCTAAGCATAACTGCCGCAAAGCAAGCAGCATAACTGTACATCATCATCTGCTTGTGTGATTCTGGGCGTTTGTTTTTAGCGTGTAGAAATGCCTTCAGTGTTGTGTAAAACCAAAAAACACCGAGGCTGATAAAGCCCATTGAACTGGCTAACCCACCCGTAGCATAAAAGCCGATATAAATCCCTGATAATGAACTAAACATCACCGTAGCGATGTATATCCAGCCGATTTGTCTATGCAGTCGTATGTTTTTGTCTCTGAACTTGGAGAAGAATTGTACCCAACCTATTAGTAAAGCTATACCTCCTCCAATTATATGGGTGTAAAAACCTATATTCCAAGGTAGACTATTCAATAACTCTTCGGTCTTGAAGCTTAGTAACCCAAACCTACGATCAAGAAAGAAATATATACTGGGATAAAGACCGATAAGTACTGCAAATATAACAAATACGATTTGTACAAATCTGTAAGTAAACTCTCGGCTCATACGGTATCAAAATATGAAAAGGATAACAGAAGTTACTATGAATATGGCGTAATATAAGCCACTAAGGCTAGTTGTTTTTCTCTAGCTTTACTTTAAACTCATACGACCGGATAGCCAACAGCAGGGTACTATAATAACTGCTTTGGTTACTTATGGCACCAAAATCAGCCACTATTTTTTTCATATCGTCTATGTCAATTTTTATCTCTAATTTTTCTGTTTGGGGCTTACTAGCTACAAAATACACATTGTAGTTTTTTTTGTAATCACCATCATATACACGCATGATGACTTTGTTGTCTGAGATGGTATATGTATTTTCGATGGGTGAGGCTAGCTTATCTATTCGGTTTTCTAGGACATCTATTTGGCCATTTGTCTTGTATGTGCCATTCTCAAAAAACTCAAAGCTGATTTCACCATTCTTGATTTCGGTGTCCGTAAAAGAATCGGATCCTACTATATACTTTACATCATGGCTGGTTTCTACAATAAGCCATTTGCCTAGTAAATCTGTACTTTTAAAATTAGAAGCATTAATATCCTCTTTGTTGCATGAAAATATTGTTGTCAGAAGAACTACAACACCTAGAATCGTGTATGTATTTTTCATATAGTGTAAATTAAAAAACAAAAACAGCAAACTTATGTGCTTGAACCTATTTCCAAATTATAAATTAATAAATAACTTATTGTTAAACGAAAATGAATCCACATACGTATGCTGTTTTATAATCAAAAAAACAGTCTTTTTTTGTAAACAGGCAATAAATACGAAGCAGTACCTATTACTTTTCTAGAGTATATTCTACGTTGTACGTATTAATAGTAGAAATAAAATCATCTACAAAGTCTTGAAATAGAGGATCTAGCTTACCTATAAAGTTAAGATCTTCTGTCAATGTAGATTTGCTTTGAGATAAAATCAATTTGCCTGACGAGATTTTAGTCGTATATGTCAAGGTTACGTCTTCATCCAGATCTTCATCGTAAATTTTCATTACAATTTTGCCATTGTTTATTGTGTATTTACCCCCATATATGGTTGAGGATGCTTCAAAATCTTCAGTGCTAAACAAATCTATATTGGTTTTGTAATTACCACTCCCATCAAGATCTAAATAAAGGTTCTCTGTACGCAATCCACTTTCTGTACCTTTGATGGGATCTTCATCATCAATATTAATATCTATTTTAATTTGCGTGTAAAACCATTTGCCTTGAACATCCGCGGCAGAAGGATCCGAGTCTTTATTACATGAGCTAAGAATAAATAAGCTTACAAATAGTACGGGTAGTAATTTGAATAAATTTGTCATTTTTATTTTATAATTGTGAATACTAAATTAATTGCTATTTTGAACAATACTACTGATAATGAATCAAAACTTGCAAACGAGACGCAAGGTATTGTACCCCTTTTACATTAGATTTGACAATGTCAAACATTCTTATTTTTTTTACATTTTTAAACCGAAAAGTTATATTTTTAGTATTCATTGATCTGAATATCATTAAATTATTGAATAATCTCTGAATCAGTTTTTTGTTCTTTAACACCACAAAACGTTTTGGGTTATGGACTCAAAATTATCGGCAGCCGTCGCTGTTTACTTTGAGGCTATTTCAGAAGTATCTTGATACCTTCTGATCTTCTTTGCACATTCTTTGAAGAACTGGACTCATTGGGCCGTTTCTTTCGCCAGCATTCTTAAGTTTTTTGGATTTGCTCTATTTTATCAATCTGGAAATCGATAAACTAAGATCTAAAAATACTATTTTGGGATTACCGTTTCTTTCTATTAAATAGTGTGAAGTTGATAAGGAGTCTATGATTTCTTCGAAGTTCTCAAACTTCAAAGCCCTAGAAAACTTGTTTGTAAAATCTAGGCTAGCTTCATCTGAAAAAATAAGGGAGTTTGCTCCTACGGTATCTAGGTAAATCTGCCTTAATTGCTTCTGAGAGTATTCTAAGTAATTCTTTTGAATATCCGTATTGAGTTTGGCAAAGTCGTCTGTATACGGAATTATTTTTTTTAGGTCAAATGCATAGCACATCCGCATCCAAGCCATAAACCACTCAGTAGCATCGTCTACTTGAGAGCGGGCCAATTGAATAGCCGAATGGATGTTGCCATCGCATTGCAATGCTAAACTTTTGGCTTTTGAATTGTCTATTTTTATCTTTTCAACTAAGTAATCCTCAATATCCTGATGCTCTAGTTCATCAACAGGGATTCTTTGTGTGCGTGAAAGGATCGTACGAATATTAGCATCATATTGATAACTGATAAGCACAAATAAGGTTTTTTGCGGAGGTTCCTCGAGGATTTTCAACAAGGCGTTTGCGGCCGATGTTCCCATACTTTCCGAAACCCAAATCACCACCGTTTTATATCCCCCCTCATACGATTTGATGCTTAGGTTTTGGATAATCTTACGTGATTCTTCAACGGGTATATTTCCTTGCTTGATCTTTTTTCCTTGTTCGTTTAGATATTCAATCCAGTCTGAAAGCGAGGCAAAAGGATTTTGAAGTATAAGCTCTCTCCATTCTTTGATCAATTGGTCTGAAGATACCTTTTTACCTCCTACTGTAGGAAAGATAAAATGGATATCAGGATGTGCTAGCTTGGATATTTTGGTGCAGTTTGAGCACGTTCCGCAGGCATCATTCGGGCCTTTTTCTGAACAGTACAGGTAGCTAAGAAATCCCAATGCTAAAGGTAAGGCAGCTCCCCCCACTTTACCGTCAAAAAGCAAAGCATGAGCTACTTTGTTGGTTGCCACCGAGCGAACAAGATTAGATTTGATGGCGTGAAGACCGGGTACTTCTTCAAATAACATTATTCGGGATGTTCAGCGATGAATTTCAAAATTTCAAGATCCATTTCAGAAAGAGAGAGCTCGCGTCGAGCCATAGTCGCCTCGATTACCTGAATAGCTTTATCGAATCGGTAGGTTTCATAGACAGTGTCTTTTCCTCCCCATGAGAAGCTTGGGATATACTTTTCTTGAAACCCCGACCCAAACACATTGGAGGAGGCACCTACTACGGTCCCTGTATTGAACATGGTACTGATACCCGCTTTAGTGTAGTCTCCCATATAAGTACCACAAAAAATGTCTTGTATACCTTTTAGTTTTTTTTCTGAGTAATTATAAATTTTTACTTCTGTATAGTCATTTTTGAGATTAGACGTATTGGTGTTCGCTCCAAGATTGCACCATTCTCCTAGGTAGGAATTACCCAAGAATCCGTCGTGTGCTTTGTTGCTATAGCCATGAAAGGTAGAGTTGCCAACCTCACCGCCTACGCGACACACAGGCCCTAAAACCGTGTTGGGTCGGATTTTAGCACCAAAGGCTACAATAGACTTTTTTCCAATAAAAACAGGACCAATGATTAGGCTCCCTTCTTGAACTTCCGCCTCCTCGTCGATAATTATGGGGCCGTTTTCTGTATTAAGTATACACGCTTTTAGCTTAGCACTCGGGTGAACGAGTAGATTATGTTGCTCACCATACATGCTGATCCGAGAATCAGAAATGTCCATTGTTGGAAATGTGCCTGACAAGAGATGAAAATCTATTTCAATCCCTAATTTACACAATTTGAACGTGTCTGTTACATGCTGTAGGAGTGTTACTTGACTTTGAAATTCAACATTTGTAAAGTTCTTAGTATCCTGCCAAGAGGCTATTTTTTCCTTGGTTTTTAAGAATAAGGGTAAACCATTTTTGGAGTATAAAGTATCTGACTTTAGATTTTCTATATCTTGCCTTAACTCCATTTGGGGCAAAACCGCAGAATTTATGAATAGATTCTCCTCCCCATACTGCGTGGGGTATTTAGTTTGCAGATAGTCCTCACAAATATAGGATACAGTAGAGGGGTGTAATATAGACCACTTTTCGGCTATTGTTAGACCACCAATACGAACCTCAGAAATAGGCCGTGTAAGTGTAATTGGTTTAAAATCTTGCCATAGGGACGGCAAATCAACCAAGATAATATTCCTCATATCTACTGTTTTTTTGTTGCTTCTATTTCTAAAGCAAGCTTTACAGCGTTATAGGCATTGATCACCCCTCCTGATTGTGAAATTTCACCAAACTTTACTTTTTTACCCGCATTTCCAGGCGTAGAAACGTCAAGATCACTAAGCGGGGTAACAGATTTGATAAGAATATCTTTGATCTCTGTAGCTGTAAGGGTAGGGAAATAGGATTTTACTAAAGCTGCGATTCCTGCTGAAACAGGGGACGCCATACTTGTGCCATCAAATTCTCTGTATTTTGAGCCTGGCACACTAGAATAAATAGCCACACCTGGAGCAAAAAGATCCACACCTACT
>JBOFGX010000166.1:0-5591 GCA_051649345.1 Leadbetterella sp.
AATGGGGATGTTGTCTTAGTTAATGATGCTACGGGAGGAGGAACAACTGCACCTATTGACTCTACCTTGAGGAAAGCTATAGCTGTACAAGGAGCTACAGAAAACTATGGAACAAACCAAAAAATTCAAATTCAGACCAATGGTAACATTGGTATTGGTACAACTAGTCCACAATACAAACTTCAGGTAGGGGGTACAGATGCATCTATATCACTGGCACCTGATCAAACATCTCAAAATAGGTCTATTAATTTTGTGGCTTCTGGAAGTTCTAATATACCTTATGCAACGATTTCTTCAAACTCAACTTTAGGTGATTTACAGCTAAAATCAGGTAGCACAAATTCCGGTGCGGGCTTTACTATGTCGTTTCATACGGATAATACCGAAAGAATGAGGATATTATCGAATGGTAATGTGGGCATCGGTTTGACGAGCCCAGCCAATGTTTTAAGTGTTTCTAGAAATCAAACCTCACCTACAAGTATAAGTGTTTCTAATAATGGTACTGTTGGAGCCAATACCATCATGCAGTTTTTGTTAAGTGAAGACGCTAGTACTACGCACGGCTATTTTAGAAGATATAGAGACGGGACGGGTCTTACAGAAATTGGTTTCACAGATAATCTAGCATTTGCTACGGGTGTAAGTGGTACAAAGGCAGAAAAGATGCGTATTCTTTCTAATGGTAATGTGGGTATAGGAATAGCCACTCCAGAGAAGGCTTTGCATGTCATAGGAGATGTAAAAGTAAGTACATTATCTAGTAGTACGGTCACGGCAAATAGAATGGTAGTTACGGATCAATATGGAGTGTTATCTTCTCAGGCCATTCCTGCAATGGCAGCTGCTGATAATATGGGTAATCATACTGCGGCACAAAATATAGCTTTAAACGGTTATAAATTAACTAACAATGGTTCTGGGGGAGGTATAAATATTACTAATACGGGTAATGTAGGGATTGGCACCAATACTCCGAACGAAAAATTTGTAGTTGAGTCCGCAACCAATAGAAGATTGAATATTGGTGGTGGTACATCAAGTACTTTGAGTGACTTCGGAGTGCTAGGATCTGCAATTACATTTTCAAGACCTAGTGATGGAGTAGATGGCATATCTGGTATTTACAATTACGCATCTACTGTTGGACTACAAAATTTAGCAATAGGTAGTAGAAGCGATCTAGTTTTTGCTACTGGTGGGCCATCAATATATAGTAGTTCAATCGAAAGAATGAGGGTATTGGAGAATGGTAACGTAGGAATAGGGACTAGTAATCCTTCAGCTAAACTTCAAATCATAACAGGAAGTTCATCAGGTCAAGTACTTTTTGGTTTTGGAGGAAATAGTCAAACTTATATAGATCAAGATGCTTTTATTGTAAGATCTGGGGATGGATTATCGAATAAAATAAGTTCTTCAAATGGTTCCAATGCTCTGTATGGATATACCTATGTAGCACCATATGGTACAACAGGTAATGCAGGATCGATAGGATTTAGTCCAGGCTCTGCTACTACTACTGGGTATATGGGTATATACAAAGCTAATAATGCAAGGCTTGGGTATATAGGTTTTGATAATACAAATTTAAGTTATGTATCTGAGAATGGAGCTAATCATACTTTTTTAGGAGGAAATGTCGGAATTGGAACAAGCAATCCATTATACAAATTAGATGTAGGTGGTAATATAAATGCTTCTGGATATTTATCTCATGGAACTGGTTCGGATGGTTATTATGGTTTTGGTTTGTCGAGTCCAAGTAATAATTTAGACCCGCAAGATTTAGATTATAATAGGGCAGGAACTAACCCAATTTATAGAATCAACCATCATTCCGGTCTTTCTATTTCAGCTCATAGTTATTACGGAGGAATTCGATTCTACAATCAAGGATATACTAACACTACTACAAATCCATATTTGAACGCAGCAGGAAGCACAATGGTTATGGCTATTAACAACAACAGTGTGGGAATTGGTACAACGAATCCATCAGCATTATTACACTTGGGAGGTTCTTCAAACAAAGGAATGCGAATTAATACAGCAACCAATAATGCATCTTTTTTTGGAGGTTGGCAAGATCAAGCAGTAATTTCTGTAAATAGAAATGCCTGGGATGGTGCTTTTACTGATGCTACCAAAGCTGCTGCCAGCATTCAATTGGAGGGGAATTCTACAGGATCTACTATCCAGTTTTATACAACAGAAACCGTCAATACTTTACAATTGGAAAGGATGAGAATTATTCCCAATGGTAATGTGGGTATAGGTATAGGTACACCAGCTTCGAAACTCCATGTTGTAGGAGAGACCAAATTGGATGGAAATTTGACTGTTGGGGGTAACTCAGATGGTAGTTTGTCTTATATAAGTATGTTTTATAATAGAAGTTCAACAGATCCCAATTTTACAGGGCTCAGAAGCAGTAATTCTAGTGGATGGACAGAGTGGAGAGGGGCTAATAATAGAATAGTTATAAGAGAAAGTGGTTATTTTGATATTGTTAAAGGGGCAAACACCGCTGATGGTACAAATGTTTCAAATTTAATGAGGATTCAAGCCTCAACAGGGAATGTAGGGATAGGTACAACAGGTGAACCACAAAATAAACTAGAAGTATATAAAGCAGGTGTATCTGGTCTTAGGCTAAAAGGTCTTGCAAGTGCGAGTAACGCAGGGAAAAGTTTAATTATTGACGCAAATGGGGATGTTGATTTAGCCAGTTCAGTCTCTAGTTCCTCTATAGATAGCTTGAAAGATGCATTGGTGTATCATAATGGTTGCATAGATCCTTCCATTGGTGGTGGTGTAGTAATAAAAACGAAAATTCCCTTTACTAACCATGTAATGGGTAACATTACAATCGAGGGCTATAACTATGGAGCTTTCAAGTCTTTCGAATTAAAAATAAACTATTACACATACAAAAATTCGGAATCAACGCCTTGGTTTTTCCACTCAGGCATTGTTTCTTCTTCAGGTGCATACAATCCTACTATTAAACTTTTTAATGACAATGGTTTGGTTAGTATTTTTATAGAAAGAGGGTTGGAAAATCAATATTGCCTTAATTTCAAAGTAAAATCTTGGAATAAACACTCTGGAGATAATCTTTCATGGCATCGAAACTGGTCGGCAAGTTTAGTAAATGCGGATCCTACACTTTCCTTAGCAACTGAAAATAAAATAAATCTTACTTATAAGAATAATTTTAATGGCAATGTGGGTATAGGTACAGATTCACCTATTTCTCCTTTACATGTCATGGGAGGTTCTGCTATGACCCAGGGATGGAACAAAACCTTAACCCTACAAGCTACTTATCCAACAATTTTGTTCAATTCGAATTCTCAAAAATGGGGAGGAATAGGATATGATTTTTCTTCAAATATGAATTTTTGGGTAGGTGGTAGTAGTGATGAATTAGCTACTACAGCTACAGCTGCAATAAGTATTGCTCAAAATGGTTACGTAGGCATGGGAACTACTGCACCCGAAGCTAAATTAGACATTAAGGGTACTGGCTATGTAATGGCAAGAATTGCAAGTACAAATGACCAAGCTAACCTTTCTTTAAAAGGTACTTTCGGACAAATCGAAAATAACACTGGTGACTTTTTTATTACAAACTCTGGAGCCAATGGTTCCATGATTTTTAGAACTACTACTACGGAGAGGATGCGTATAAATTCAATAGGCCAAGTCATCATTGGTATACCAGTAAACTTGCCTTCATCAGACTACAAACTCGCCGTAGCAGGAAACATCATTGCCGAAAAAATCAAAGTTAAAAACAAATCTAGCTGGCCAGATTTTGTATTTGAGAAATCGTATAAACTACAACCACTTGAAGAAGTAGAGCAGTATATCCAAGCCAACAAGCATTTGCCTGAGATACCTTCTGCTGCCGAAGTTGCAAAAGAGGGTCAGGATGTAGGCGAAATGAACCGTCTGCTTCTTAAGAAAGTAGAGGAGCTTACTTTGTATTTGATAGAGCTTGAAAAGAAAAACAAGGAACTTAACGGTAGGGTAGAAAAATTAGAGAATAAATAATCTATATTTTTTTTAAAAGAAATACATCCATAATTTCAAACGGTTTTTATGAAAAATAGAGTTTTACTTTTACATTTATTTTTACTTTTTTGTGGAAGCTTTGAGGTTTTTTCTAAACCCAAAGACCCTATTTTCCCTATCAATCCCAAGATTGATAGTATATTGAGTTTGGGATTAACCCCTGTTAATCCTGCACCATCGGACCATATTTTTTACACATATGACAATATAAAAAAAGGATGGCATAAAAAAACATGGCTCAGTCCTTTAAAACCACTAAATGATAAATTAACCACAATCGGTGGGTTTGATCCCGTACAATTCAATGTCCAAGTCAATGCCGATTCAGTTGTGATTGGTAAAGAGTTTGAGATTGAGATCATAGCTTCTTATTTGGATGTTCATGGAATGACTGTCTTCCAGTTTGAAGGTATGAATGAGTTCTCTTTTAAGTTGATAGGGCCGGATGGTTTCATACCTATTTCTTATTCCAATGATGACATTTTTAGAGGAAAATTGGATAAAGTCAACAACAGAATTTCTTTTAAATTCAAAGGTAAATTTGAAAACTACTCTCAAGAAGCGTTTAAGCTTATTCGATCCGATTACAACGCAACTAATGAGAGTGTTTTTGTTTTAAAAAAGGAGTTTTTTGTAAATAAGAATGGATTGTTTTATGAAAGGTTAAGATTTATACATCCACATAAAAACATTTTCATTGATACAATAGATAGTAAACGGCAAAATCAAAAATCTAAGAAAGGGCGGCTAACTTCTACCAATTCAAGTTGCGACTATCTTATACCTGGGTATAGAGATTGGTGTGGTCCAGGGGATTCTTTCACAATAGATGTAGCTCCCGCATGCAGGGGTGATATTCAATGGTCGCTGATCTCGGATGGAGTAGTTTTTAGTACAAACTCAAGTATTACAGTTGATTCTCTTAAAAATTACAGATTATATTGCTTAACCGATAATGCAACTTGTGGCCATTTCGCAATCCAACTTTATATTTACATTAACAAACTTGATATACCTCACAATGTTGAAATTTATTCTGGAACAGACACACTTTGCGGAAACCAAAAAACATTTATATATATTGACAACTGTGGTAATGATAATTCTTTAGAATGGATAACTACTGAGCCTTTAAATTATTATAATGTTGGAATTGGAACATATACAGTTAAATGTGGAAATTATTGTGGATATTCTCCACAAAAGAGTGTTACTATTTTTCCATGTACTCCAACCAAGCCTACAATAGAGGCAAGTACCTCAGAACTATGTAGTACTAGTGACTCAGCTACACTCACTTCTTCCAATTGCAATGGAGAAATTGAATGGTCCAATGGCAAGAAAGGTACTACCACCAAGGTAGGACCAGGTACATATACTTCAGTTTGTAAAGCACTTGGAGGAGATAGTCCAAGTTCAACTCCTTTAGCCATCACTGCATGCACTCCCATCACTCCCACAATCGAAGCAAGTACCCTAGAGCTTTGTAGTATCGGCGATTCTTC
>JBOFGX010000167.1:0-1878 GCA_051649345.1 Leadbetterella sp.
CTCATATGTGTGGATTGTAATCATGTCTCCGAATTTTGCGATCCCAGAATTCAAAGTATCCAAAAAATGGTGGGAGAGTTCCATCAGTCAGAAGTTTTGCATCACTCTCTGATTTTTTACGGTAAATGTGCAAAAGAAAATTGTGAACATAAAAAATAGATTTTTTCTTAATTAATTCCATGGTAGATATTCTCTTAGGCCTCCAATGGGGCGATGAAGGTAAAGGTAAGATTGTTGATGTTTTAGCACCTCAGTACAAAGTAGTAGCACGTTTTCAAGGTGGCCCCAATGCGGGACATACATTAGAGTTTGATGGTAAAAAACACGTACTTCATCAGATCCCTTCGGGTATTTTCAGAGAGGATTGTATCAATATCATTGGCAATGGAGTTGTTTTAGACCCTATTATTTTCAAAAAAGAGATTTTAGGTTTAGATAAGTATGAGATTGATTTTTCTAAAAATCTTTACATCTCAAAGAAAACGGCTATCATAATCCCATCCCATAGGCTTTTGGATGCTGCATACGAACAAGCCAAAGGATCTCAAAAAATTGGATCAACTCTCAAGGGAATTGGGCCTACCTATACAGATAAAGTATCACGTCAAGGATTACGATTAGGGGATATTTTAGCTTCTAATTTTAAGGATAGGTACCAGACTTTGGTAGATAGTCATACACGTATTCTTGATTTTTATAAGTTTGAATACAATTTACCTGAGCTAGAAAAAGAGTTTTTTGAAGCTGTAGAGTTTATTAAGAAATTCAATATCGTTGATAGTGAGTACCAATTAAACGGGCTCATGGCAGAGGGACAGAAAGTCCTCGCAGAAGGAGCACAAGGCTCACTCCTTGATGTAGATTTTGGATCGTATCCATTTGTAACGAGCTCAAGTACAACTGCCGCTGGGGTTTGTTCTGGATTAGGTGTAGCACCATCCAAGATTGGTGAAGTCTATGGTATTTTTAAAGCATATTGTTCTCGTGTGGGTTCGGGTCCATTTCCTACAGAATTACATGATGAAATAGGGGAGGCTATCAGAAAAGAAGGAAATGAGTTCGGAAGTACGACGGGCAGACCTAGACGTTGTGGTTGGATAGATCTCCCTTCGCTCAAATACAGCATTATGCTCAATGGAGTGACCCAACTAGTCATGATGAAAGTGGACGTTTTGAGCATTTTTGATGAGATCAAAGTATGCACACATTATAAATTATCAGATGGAACGGTCACCGATAAGGTCCCTTTTGATGTAGTATCGGAAGAAATTACCCCCATTTATACATCATTTAATGGCTGGAAGTCAGATTTAGGAGGTATTTATGATTACGATAAAATGCCTCAAGAACTTGTTGCCTATACAACATACTTAGAAAAAGAACTCAACATACCCATAACGTATGTATCCACTAGTCCAGATAGATTGGCCACATTACCGCGGAAACCATTGATATAATTTCTGTATGAATGCAGCTCTCGCTTCCATCATTTTTTCTAAGGATGTTCTGTACTTCAGACCAGAAAAGATGACGATTACCGAGGGTAAACAAGCGGATAAGGTAACTGTTCAGCCAAAAGAAGAAGTTCTTCAAGTAGTAAAAAAAACGATCACTTCCCCAATAGAAGAGCAGATTTTGGTAACGAATGTACCTCCCAAGGCAGATTTTTATATCCCAATTCGCAAAAACACAGAGCCCAATTTAGTCGTAATTGTATCTGTTTTTTCGGTAGAATTAGAGGCGTTTTTAGGTAAAATATTAGAGTCACTTCAGAAAAATATTGATGACGTAAATATTTACCATGTATCTGAATTACAAACCATTGATATAAAAAAAATCATAAAGACGACACCTGCCATTTTCAGTTTTGGAGTGCCT
>JBOFGX010000168.1:0-5800 GCA_051649345.1 Leadbetterella sp.
TTTCTTTTATAGTCATTTTAAGATTCGAACCGCTACCGATTTAGAGTCTATAAATGTAGTATTTCAGTAATTTTTTGAGCAATCTCGTTTGTTAAAATAAGTTAAAGTATCGAAATATAACAGGGCCACAGGAATTTTGAACTTGAGATTGGCAGTCGGCGATACGCTACTTTTCACAAGCTGTGCGGGGCGATCCGCAAAAGTAAGAGATACTCAATTTTAGGTCACTCTTTTTTGGACATATATTTGTACAAATGAAGCTCAAGAACATTTTTCTCCCCAGAAAACTCCTCTGAGTCAAAAGTTCTCTTCCTCTCCAATTTTTACAGATAGTATGGTTACTTCAAGAATTATATTTTTTCAATAGTAAATTACTACTAAACTTGAAGAAGTAGTAGAAAAATCAACCTTACCTTTTTATAGGTAGGACAAATACAAAATTGATTCGTACTTTTTAATTACTACGCAGCTTGGATTCTATCGTTTGCTGTGTATGTGGTACTGCTCGTAATCTGTCTTTTGGAATCAGTTTACCTGTATCCTTACATATCCCGTAAGTACCATTCTTGATTCGTATCAATGCAGCATCCAACTGCGTTGCGAACTTCTGCAAGCGAGCAGCTGACTGGCTCAATTGCTCCTTCTCTCTTACGTCTGCACCGTCCTCAAGAGTTTTAGTACCTACAGCTGTACTGTCTGTACCGTTATCATTTTTACGGCTTAGGGTTTCTTTGATGAAACTAATTTCGTGATGTGTAGCATCAAGTTTTTTTCTGATAATTTCCTCAAATTCCATCAATTCCGCTGCGGAATATCTGGATTTTTCTTCTACAACAACTGACATAATAAATAGCGTTTAAAGATTCGTTTTTTTGATTAAATTACGGTTTACATACTGTAAGGTGAACAAAAATAGTTAAAAAAAATAGGAATACAAATTCATTTTATGGCATATCAGCTTCTCTGGCCTACATTTTGAACGTACATAGAAGCGTAATATTCATTAATTATTTGTTTAGTAAAACGTTACAATACGTATATATTTCATTTTCTTTAAAATTAATTATAAAAAAAACATAATAATTACAGTAAAATATTGAAATAATCGTATATTTCTACATTATGTCAATGTGAATTTTGTGTTAAAACATGAGTAAAGAATATTAGAATTTTACAATTTAGATAATAGAAATTTGATTAACGGAATCCTACATTAAACAAACATTTGGAAATAAAACATAATCTAGTGCTCTCGCACCCCAAAGCAAAAAGAGTTATCTTTGTATTCACTCAAGACAAAAGAGAGTTTTGGATTTTAAGGAGAAAGTAGTTTGGATAACAGGGGCATCGTCCGGGATAGGCGAAGCCTTAGCGTATGAGTTTGCTGCACAAGGAGCTTTTCTTGTTCTTACAGCGAGAAGAATCAGCGAATTGAGTAGAGTGAAATCTGAGCTACTAAAGCATTATCCTTCTTGCATAGTTTTAGAGTTTGTCTTGGATATGGAAAAATTGGAGGATTTTTCACAAGCCAAGGATACTGTAATGGCCAAGTTTAATAGAATAGATGTTTTAGTAAACAATGCGGGTATTTCTCAAAGAAGCTCCGTAATGGATACAGATATGGAGGTTTATACTAAAATCATAAACCTAAATCTGCTTTCGGTGATTGCCTTGACAAAGCAGGTTTTGCCGGTTTTTCTGAAGCAAGAGAAGGGTCACTTCGTTGCTATTAGTAGTGTGTCAGGGAAATTAGGTACGCCTATGCGTTCGGGATATGCGGCTAGTAAGCATGCCTTGCACGGTTTTTTTGATTGTTTGAGGGCTGAAGTTTTTAGCAAGAACATAGGGGTAACAATCGCCTGCCCAGGTTATATCAAAACCAATATATCAGTGAATGCCATGAGTGGTGACGGTCAAAAACACGGAAAGATGGATGATAATCAATTGCAAGGTTTGTCGGCACAAGAATGTGCCCGCAAGATTGTTTATGCAGTTTCAAAAAATAAAAGTGAAATTTATATTGGTGGTAAAGAGGTATACGGAATATATTTGAAGAGATTTTTTCCTAAGTTTTTAGAGAATATTTTAAAAAAACAAGCCCCCAAATAGCTATATGGCAAAAGACTTGTATTTACTAAGACACGCAACAGCTGAAGAAGGATCTGTCATGTTTCGTGATATTGATAGAGAGCTTACCTCACATGGTATCATGGAATCCGCCCGTATTGGGAGTTTTATTAAGGACTTGAAACCCGAAGTCATTTATACGAGTTCGGCCGTTCGAACCACAAAAACTGCTGAACTAGTTGTAGAAATGATGAAAGTGGATACCGATCTATTACAAACAGACGAAAATTTGTACGGTGGGGGTCCTAGGGCTTATTTGGGTTTGTTAAACAATATAGATAATACCTATTCCCGTGTTTTGATAGTTGGGCATAATCCAGACATTACATTTTTTGCAGAATATCTTTGCTCAAATGATATGGGAGGAGACTTGAATAAAGCTACGCTTGTACATATACGTTTTGAGCTTGATTCTTGGGCTGAAATTAGTCAGAAATCGGGAAATTTTATTTTAAGACAAGAAGCTTCGGCTGTTTGATAATGAAAAACAATGTAATTTTTAGGGTTATATTTTTCCTCTTTTTAGCCTTGGTGATATTTGTTTTGATTGATATGGCAAGGCAAACCAGTGCACCTTGGAATAAACCTAAGCAGATTGAGAGGGCATTTTAGCGGTCGTTATCATCTCTCCTTTAATTTAAGATTTCTTCTAAATCTTGTGAAGTCTCGTTCTTATTGTACTTGATGTATGTAGCAAGGAGTGTTGTTGCATTTAGCGAAGTCGAGGTGTCTATTTGTCTTATTTTTAAGCACCCCTACAAAAGAGAAATTCCTGCAGCGGAAACCACCACAGGAATCTAATTTAACCCTATAAACCATTATGAACTATTATTTTACTGCGAAAGTAGCATTACCGATCTTAAAGCCTTCAGCGTACAATTCTACATTGTATACACCTGATTTAAGTGCTTGATCTTTTTTGTAAAGTATGTCTACTGTCTGATCATTGTTTTTGTAAGGAACGATCTCTTTTGTGCTATAACCAATCTCTTGATTGTTATAGTTAAGAACACCTCCACGAGCCATATCATTAAGCACTGCACCTTGAGGATCCGTAATTCTTAAGAATATATCTTTGTTGTTAGCTTCTGTTAATTCATTCGATGGAAGAATAAACGTAACTTTCAACTGATCAATTTTACGATTTTTAACCTCACCTGTTTTCTCTTTTCCTCTACCTGTTAACGCCGTTACCTTTACATTCACAGCCTTAAGAGCTGACCCTATAGTAACTTTTTTCTTTAGCTCTTTGTTTTCGTTGTTTACATCACTTACAACAGTATGAAGGGAGTCTTTACTCGCTTTAAGACCTGTATTTTCAGTGATAAATGCTTGTTTTTCTGTCTGAAGTGTTTGGTTTTCAGTTACTAATATACCATTTTCTTCTTTTAGTTTCACGATTTCAGCATCTTTTTCGGCCAAGAACGCTTCATATTCTTTGATTTTGTCTTCGTATTTTTTTGCCGAAAAATTATTAGAGTTTCTAAGACTTCTTTTATCTTCTTCTAATCTTGCTTTCATTTTTTCAAGTTCAGCAATATCTCCACCTAATTTCTGAACCTCTAAAATTTTAGCATCAAGTGCATTAGAGATTGAATCTATTTTCGATTTGGCTGTAGCAATTTCAGTCACTTTACCATTTAGCATAGACTGTAACTGATCATTTTTTTGTTGTACATCATAAAATAGATAGCCAACTAAGCCCAAAGCTGCAAGAAGTAATACGAGACCTACTTTAAGTGCTGAATTTCCTGATTGATTATACTCTTGATTTTCCATATAGTAATTATTAATATTTTGATGATACAAATTTTGGGAATCTTTCTTAAAAGGTCATTAATCCGAAGTTAAAATTGAATTAAATTTTAGATCGAGTATGTACATACTATATTAGATAGTGGCTCTTAAGATCATATACAATACTATAGAAAGAAATCATTTTCTAATAGGCGATCTTCTATCCAATGGCGTTCTAACCGTAAAATGAGGTACTTTTTCCATAGAATGGCATGCATTACAATATCCAGTTAGCGTTTCGAAAGAGGCTATGAAATCGGAACTATCTTTTTTAGCTAAGGACTCCTCTATATAAGGAATAGCTTGTTCCAAAAATATTTTAGCAGAAGGAGCTCGCTGAGGTCTACGCTCCATCGCCAATTCTATAACCCATTTTATTTTTTCAATTTGATATTTTGCATAGGGCCAATTTTGGTCTTTACCCGCCCAGTATAGTTCTTGGTATCTATATCCAACCTCAATCATAGCTTGGTCAAAGCCTCGCATTTGTTTGTCGATTTTATTTATGTTTTCTTCTGTAGTTCCTTTAAGCCAGATGTTTTTATTACCATTGCCTTGGCTCTTATTAGAGGTGTTTTTTGTGCAGTTTAATAGCAAAACAAAAGTAAATAAAAAAAGTAGGGCTTTCATGCTTGGGGTAATTCTCATAATGAGTAGACGATTAATTTGAATGATACTATATATCTAAAATACATTGAATTTACAAATGGAGCTACCTTCGTTAGGATGACAGTTTAGACCCTTTGGAAGTTTTACAGTTTAATATAATTGTTTTTGCATTTTTATGTTCGCCCTTTCATAAAGTCCGCTTTCTAGTTTCACCTCTTCAAAACCAAATTTTCGGTACAGATGAATGGCAGATTCCAAAAACGTATTTGAATACAAAATCAATATCTCTATTTGTTTTTGTTTGGCAACCTCAATACAATGTTTAAGTAGAATCGTCCCAATACCGAATCCTTGTGCTTTTTCAGCAACAGCCATTTTTCCCAACTCATATACCTTTTCACTTTTCCTTAATAAGGAGGCTGTTCCTACGATTTTATCATTGAGCTTGGCATAGTAAATATACCCGCCTTTGTCTATGATATGCTTTTTTGGGTCTGAAAGAGAAAGAACGTCGCCATCCTCTACACGAAAATGCTTTTCAAGCCATTCGTAATTGAGAACCTTGATGTGGCTTGATAGCTGATCTGAAAATTCTATGATTTCAATTTTGTATTTTTCATCCATAGAGTTAGCTAAATTTCAATGTATTCAGAAACTCCATTCTCGTTTCCATTTGTCAACCATTGCCAATTCAATCTCAAGTTTATCTTTCCATTTTCAGTCAACGAAATTTTAGCGATCGCTTTTCCTGCTTTGAGTTGGTTGTCGATTGTCATGCATTGATAAAGCATATCCAATTCGTCTCCTTTCAAATCAGCTATAATTTTTCCGTATTTAATGGACCCACCGTAATAGTCCGCTGTTACTAGATTATCTTCTTGTTTGTATTCAAAAACGGTGTCCGAGTTTACTTGTCCAGTTTCTGAGTTTTGCACAAGCTCGAACTTTTTATTGTGGAATTTATAGGTACTCATTTCAATAAATTGTTTTGTAACAAATATTCAATAATTAGAAAGTCCATACGGCTTACTTCAAAGGTATGAGTTCCAAGCATTTTAGCTCGGCAACTTCCCCGTTCGAAATTTTTGGTGAAGTAATAGTAATTGTTTGTAAACCTGGCTCCAAAACAATAGTTCCAAGGGAGCTTGTTCCCCATGTCTTCTCATATACTTCGATACGCTTAGCCCTGTCAGGAGAATGAATATCCCGAGCTTCTTGAGGATCGTTGAGAATTGTTCTTACAAAAGAATTGCCCGCTGAAATCAAC
>JBOFGX010000169.1:0-7617 GCA_051649345.1 Leadbetterella sp.
TAGCTGAGTCTTCGAAGAGACTTAGCCTTTAAAGGGCAAACCAATAATTTCCTTTAGAGTCCCTTAAAAAAGGAGACTCTGAAAAGAAATAAAACCCATTTTACTTATAATGATCATAAAATTTATTCTTAAATACTTCTTGGGGATCGTATTTCAATTTGAGCTTGAAAAAGTCCTCCCCTTGTGAATATATACGCCTAAACATATCTTTATCAATGTGTAATCTATAAGGCAAATAATAGGTGCCATTATATTTTTCAGCAACCTTAACCAATTGCTGGGTTAATTTTTTCATTTCCTTTTCATCTATTTCTGTCTTTTTTTGATTAAACAAAAACACAAATCCAAACACATTTTCTTTGGCGTAATTCAAGAAACTATCCTTGTCTTGATGAACACCTCGAATTGTGATATTTAACAAATCAATTTGATTATTGGGCAATATCGATTTTAATTCATGAATGTAAGCTACAAAATGCCTTTCAGGTATAAAATACTCGTGTAAAATATCGGTAGATTGGGCGTCTTTGTTTTCGATTAATGTTACGTTATCATTAAGTAAATTGTTACGGGATACCGTTTCATTTTTAGAAATTTTATTCATTCCCGTTTCTAAATCCCACCGCAAACGTTTTCCGTACTCGCTATTGACCGTACTTCTAAATACTAAATTTTGAGAACCTTCACTTTTAGATCCATATTCCGATAATTTCAAAGGCACTTCATCCTTTTTTTCAAAATAATTAAGCGTAGCTTCTTCCAAAAACTTTTTATTCGAAATACGTAAACGGCCAAAAACTAGTTTTACATTGGGATTATCAGAAACAAATTTCTTATAATTGTTTATGTAATTTTCAGGACTCAAACGAATATATTTAAATTGCAAAGATTCATTATCAACAACTTGTATTTTTACATCCAAAATAATCCCAAACAGTCCATACCCTCCAATAGCGAGACTAAAAAGTTCCTTGTTCTCAGATCGACTGCAGTTTACAATTTTACCTTCGGCATTCATCAAGTTAAACGATACAATGCTAGATGATATGGGCGGAGAATCTTTTTGCCATCCATGACCGTTTACACTTATAGATCCACCAATTGAAAATGAGCTAAATGCCTGCATAACAGCAATTGATCTCTGATACTTATCTAGATAATTTATGGCGTCTTCCCATAATGCACCCGAGCCTATCGTTAAGACATTAGCAACGGTATCCAATTCCATTTGTTTGTAGGGTCTCATATTCAGAACAATCCCATTAGGATACATAGTATGTCCTCCCATACTATGTTTTGCTCCTGCAATGGAGACCGCCTTTTTATTCTTTTTTGCATATAAAAGAACTTCTTGAAGTTGCTTAATAATTTTGGATTTGGAATTGGGTACATTTATAATAGAATCTATTTTGGTTAAGCTCAATCCACTAACATCATTTGAATAGCCTTTGGGGAGAACTTCCACATGACTATCTTCTTGTAAATATGTTTTTAGGAGGTGAAAAATTGGAAATGAAACAAATAGTAGTATACCAAAAATTAAGATGGATAGGAAATTTTTTTTCTTCATAAAAATAGTAAGCTAACTATTAACAAGTGGAAACGATAAACAGTCTACAACTCGACCTCTCCCATGTCATCACGTATCACTTGATTTACGGATTAATAACAAGGATTAGAATTCAATATATATTCGCCTATCATATTAATAAAAAAGGGGATAGCAAAAAAAACTAGACCAATAAGTAAGGATTGATAATACTTCCTAATGTACTTTAAATAGAGCTTTAAAAATGTAATTCCCAGTAATACCAAGAAAATAATACTAAGAACATTTCCATACAAGTCAACCTCATGTTTATTGCACCCATCATCACTCCTAGAAAAATCTAACCCCCAACTTGCACGATTGATAAATATTATATTTACAAAGAACATTAAATATTGCAGCCCATTGAGTACTTTCAAAGCTATTTTCATAAAAAACTAGATAATTGGAACTATACAGCAATTAAATTACAATTCAATTTCCCCCAAACCTTCTCTTATCACCTGTATATTGTCTGCATTGGTAGCATCAATTACAGTTGAAGGAATCATTCCGCACCAACCACCTGAAATAATTATATCCACAGAGTATTCGTGCATTTCATAGATTTGCTCTATTTCATTGGGGTATTCGATAATATCATCAATATCATCTTTCAGGGAAGTTGTAATTAGAGGACTACCCAGTTTTTCGATTAGTTTTAAAGGTATATTATGATCTGGAATACGTACACCTATAGTTTTACGTTTGGTCTGAAGTATTTTGGGCAAGTCCCCAGTTGCCGGTAGAATCACTGTGAATGGACCTGGAAATACTCTTTTCAAGAGTCTAAAGACATTGTTTTCTACCTTTGCATAGGTCGCTATGTCTTTCAGATCACTACATACGATAGAAAATTTATTTTGTTCTGGTTTTACGTTTTTGAGTTTACATAGTTTCTCAACAGCTTTAGTATGAGAAGCCAAACAGCCCATAGAATATACAGTATCTGTAGGGTAAATGATAATACCACCTTGCTGAAGAATATCTACCACCCTTCCCAGAATTCTATCATCCGGGTTTTGTGGTATAATGCTTACAAGTTCTGCCGCCATTCTATTGCTTATTGATACTTTGTATATTTTTATAGGCGGGATAATCAAAAATCAAATTGCAAAATGCTTTTACGCCAAGCCCAAATCCAGACTCGTCTAAATAAAAATCTGGAGTATGGTGAGCGGCTACCTTGGACTTATCTGCTTTGGGATCCATACCTCCCAAGAAAAAGAAAAAGCCAGGTACCTTTTCTTGGTAAAACGAGAAATCCTCTGCTCCTGTCCTTGGTGGAATCAATCGAACATTGTCATTTCCAGCAGACTTTTTAAGGCTTGGAAGCATTAATTCTGTAAGACCCACATGATTTATAGTAGCAGGATATAAAGTGTTTATTTTCAAATCTGCTTTACAACCATTAGACTCTGCTGTATTGTCTACAATTGTTTTTAACCGTGAATGAACCAATTCTTTTTGCTCTTTACCATAGGTACGTATGGTACCAATCATTTTTACTTCTTCAGGTATAATGTTCTCACGAATCCCACCATTGATTGCTCCGACAGTGACAACAGCTGGTGCCTCGGTGATATTTACACTCCTAGATACAATGGTCTGAATATTATTAACAATTTGAGAGGATGCTACGATGGGATCTATCCCTTCCCAAGGGGCAGCACCATGGGTTTGTCTTCCCATAATTTTTAAATGAAAAAAATCTACAGCAGCCATTGTTGGGCCGGGTCTATAGGCAATTACACCCACAGGAGTTTGAGAATTTATATGCAAACCAAAAATCGCATCCACTTTGGGGTTTTCTAATACACCTGCTTTGATCATACCATCGGCACCGAATGGTTCTTTAGGATTATCAATTCCTTCTTCTGCGGGTTGAAAAATAAACTTTATTGTACCTGCAATTTCAGATTTCAAACTTGCTAATACTTCCGCCGTTCCCATTAGAATGGCAACGTGCGAATCGTGTCCACAAGCATGCATAACTCCCGTTTTTTTGCCGTTGTATTCAGCCGTTACTGTTGATTTAAAAGGCAAATCTCCTCTTTCAGTCACAGGTAATGCATCCATATCTGCACGTAAAGCCATTACAGGCCCCGGCTTTCCACCCTTTAATATGCCCACAACACCCGTTACTGCTACATTTTCTGTGACCTGTATACCAAGACTTCTTAAATGCTTGGCTACAATCCCTGCAGTTCGTACTTCTAAATTACCCAATTCTGGATTTTGATGGAGATCTCTCCTCCAAGCAATCACTTTGGGCTCTACATTTTTAATTGCAGCATCGAGTCTATCTGCAAGCACATTTTGAGCGTAAGTCAAAACCGAAGACATGCATACAAATAGTGATAGAACTATTTTTTTCATAGGTAGAATCATTTTGGTTTTTTATTGAATATCACTTCATAAACCGCATCCGGTCTATCTGTTGCAAATATATCTATTCCTTTGTGTAGATAATCCAAATAAGGCTTATTGTTTTCTAATGCTGCTTTCTTATCCAAATTACCCAATGTACCCAAAATACACATGATATTTTTTGAATGCATCAATTCTATAATCTCAGTTTTGGGCTCACGAGTACCAATAAATGCGATTAATCGTTTACTTTGGATACCCGCTTCTTTGATTCTTTCGAAGTCATTTGGCTGCATAATGCTCGCCGAAATCATAAGGTTGGGATTAAGCATATGTACTTGTTGGCATTGATCAAAATTATACGTAATAATAGCTGCATACTGCTCTGCATGAATCTTTTCTACCATATCCGTAACCATACGATAGGGTGTATTCTTTTTAACATCAAGCGTAAAAACAACCTTTCCCTTACCCCATATCAACACGTCTTCAAGCTTTGGAATTCGGTATTTTGTAAGATTTCCGTAGTTGTCTTTCAACCTAAATTTAGAAAGTTCGTTGTACGTGTAAGTAGATATTTTGCCTGTTCCATTCGTTGTCCTATCTAGCTTATCATCATGCATAAGTATCATTACAGAGTCTTTCGTCAGTTCTATATCACATTCTATTATGGAAGGCATTCTTTTAGAAAAATAAGCAAAAGATTCTAGGCAATTTTCAGGATATCCTTTTACATCCCCGCCCCCTCTATGTATTGATATTTTTGGTGTTTTATCTGGACTATACCGAAAAAACTCACTTAAATTCTCGGAGGTGATGTAATTAGGTTGTGTAGTCTTACAAGCAAAGCATAGAAAGCTTACCAAAAAAATACAATACTTGCCAAATTTAATAGGCCTGCAATACATAGAAATGAGTTATTAATTCTGTGTAAATTACAAAATAGAAATCGAATGTACTATTTCGTGCTTATTATTCACATTTATTTTGAATTTTTCATGGTCAAATCCAAAAATATTACTATCTTTGCAGTCCGAAATTGAAATTAAAAAAAGCAAGCATTTCCAATGGCAAATCATAAGTCAGCAATAAAAAGAATACGTTCGAGTGAAACTAAGAGATTGAGAAACCGTTATCAACACAAAACTGCACGTTCTGCAATACGCAAGTTGAGAGCATGTACGGAGAAAGTTGAAGCTGTAGCACTTTTGAAATCTATCTCATCTATGGTAGACAAATTAGCAAGAAAAAATGTGATTCATAAAAATAAAGCCGCTAACCTCAAGTCATCTTTGACAAAGCATGTAAATGCACTAGCAGCTTAATTTTAAGAAGTTATTATATAGAGAAAGAGGTCTTTGACCTCTTTTTTTGTTTCTTCTCATACCAATTTCCAATAAAAACAGATTACCATTTGATTTAATAGCGATATAAATCTAGAAAAAGTAAAAAAAAAAGAAGCTATATTAGTGTAATAAACTTCTAATATTTAGCTTGCTAAAACATAGCTTTTGAATGAATAAAACCATTTACTATTTCTATCTTGGGATATTGACTACATTGTTTACTTCAGCGGTTCCACCTCGCGAAATTGCATACTTGACTATTCAATCTAAACTTTATTCTATTGACACCTTAGGTACAGATACTTTAAAAATCGAATCCAAAGTAAAGTCTACTATCAAAAAGGGCTTGAAAGACGACACAATACTAAAAATAGGAACATTTTTAAGTCCATTTATTTTTATTTTTTTGAAGTATTCATTTTCACTAGCTCCTTACTTATCAGCATTACTGTTTGGAATGGCTATAATCTCTGTTTTGTTTAATGTGGTAATTGCCTTCGTAAGCTTAAAAAAGAACTCAGAATATCGTTTTCCTAAAAAAGCGTTTACACGTTTAGTTGTTTCAAATTTGGCAGTTATTGGATTAATATTCTTTATCATTTTTCAAATAAGCAAGTGTGAGCATGAATAGAATTTCCATTTTATTGCTTTTACTCTTTCCTTTCGGAGGCTATAGTGCAGAGGTAAAAACTAGGCTCTATACAGTAGAAGTAGTAACATTAGCCAAAGATACCATAAACCTTAAGAAAAAAAAGAAACTAAAAAGTCTCAATAACATTAGCAGTGCATTCTTTATTTCAGGTCTTTTATTTCTAATTACAGGTGTTTTGGCTGTTTTTACATTTTTCGAGATTATTGGTCTTTGGTTGATTCTCGTGCCAATTGGAGCTGCTTTTCTACTAATTTCAACTTTAATTGATTATTACATTTTGTACAATTCTTCATTAAAGAAAAGAAAAGGGATATTTGCTATTTTTAGAATGAGCCTTTACAATTTTTGGTACATTTATTTTTGGATTCTTATACTTTTAGGTTCCTTTTTTGGCGGACTATTTAGGCACTTCATAAATTAGGCACAAATTAATTCTTAGCAAATAGTACTTTAATATATTTATGAATACCTATTTAGGAAATGCTTTAAACTTATAGGGAAATACAAGACTAAGGTTATATTTTCTTTACATTAAATTCTTCTTGAAACAAATTGTTTTGTTAATCGATCATTTTTTGAGATCTTTAACTTATGCAAAATAATAACTCCATAAAAAACTGGGCAGTAGATGATAGACCTAGAGAAAAAATGATCCTAAAAGGGAGAGAGAGCCTTTCCGATGCTGAGTTATTGGCCATACTTATTGGCAATGGCAACTCAAAAATGTCAGCTTTACAAATTGCTCAAGAGGTCTTAAAACATACAAACTATCAATTTTCAGAAATTGGTAAGCTTAGTCATAAGGCTCTGACTAAATTTTCGGGGATAGGTTCTGCTAAAGCAATCACCATACTTGCTGCCATGGAAATCGGCCGTAGAAAATCTTCTGAAGAAGCAAAAAAAGTAACCTTAATCAACTCAAATGCTGCCTATACGTTTTTCAAAAGTCACCTTGGAGACTTAAATCACGAAGAAATGCATGTTGTGTTTCTTGATACACAATGTGCTATTCTAGGGCATAAAAAGATAAGTATGGGAGGTATAGGTAGTACAGTGGTAGATACTCGTATACTTTTCAAAAGTGCTATTGAACATTTAGCTACTGGACTTATAATCTGCCATAATCATCCATCTGGACAACTAAGCCCTTCAGAAGCTGATATTGATCTTACTCGTAAAATAAAGTCAATAGGAGAATTGACATCGATTACGTTACAAGATCATATAATTTATAGCGAAAAGGGGTACTATAGCTTTAAAGACGAAGGCAAGTTATGAGTACATCCATTATAGAAGTATCTAAAGAAGACTTGCCGTTTACTCTAAAAAAAACAGGCATTGTAATAATAGATGTGAGAGAACCTGAAGAGTTTATAGACTTCAACATAGGGGGTAAAAACATACCTTCCCACTTACTAAATGAACACGCAGATTATCTCAAAAATCTACAAAACATTCTTGTCGTTTGCTCAAATGGGCTTAGAAGTAGTATTTTAGCTAGGGTCATAAATAAAAAACACCCACATTTGCGGGTGTTTCATTTATCGGAAGGTATCCTGTAATATTTATAACTATAAAAGGCCTTTATAATTTTTGTCGTTTCTAACCAACCATTTTCCGATAATATAAGAAACAACTAGTAGCACAACAAAAAAGCTAAT
>JBOFGX010000170.1:0-10145 GCA_051649345.1 Leadbetterella sp.
CCAATCGGTTCTGGAGATTAGTTAATCCTAGTCCAGAAACTTTCTTGCTTTCAAATCCGGTTCCGTTATCAGCTACTTCTATAACAATTTTACAATCTACTTTTGATAATGAAATACTTGCTTCGGTTGCTTTCGAATGCTTAATGATATTTTGTACTAATTCTAAGCAACTGGCATATAGATTAAGTGAAATCGCTTTGTGAGAAATTTGTACATTTTCGATTTTAGAGCTGAACTTAATTTTCTGGTTCAAGTTAAGCTTCATAACTAATTGTTTTATAGCATTTGACAGTCCTTCTTTCTCCAATACTTCGGGCATAAGATTATGAGATAAATTACGGATTTCAGCATAGGCATTTTCAGTCATCATAACCACATTTTGATATATGCGTTTTTCTCGATCCGTAAGGCTATCAGGGCTTATATTATCGAGCGAAATATTGATGGCAGTTAGAATACTACCTAGATTATCGTGTAAATCAGCAGCCATACGTTTTCGCTCTATGGATTGTCCACGTTGCATGGCTTCTTTGATTTCATCATAAGCCTTTTGTAGTTCTGCCGTACGGGCTTCAACTTTTTGTTCTAGATTTGTATTCAATTCCTCAATTTGGGCTTTTTGAGTTTCTATTTCTATTTTTTGGTTTTGTAGGAGTTTTCTATTTAGAAACAAGCCAACAGAAACCAATGCCAACACAATTGTCCCTCCAATGAAGTAATTACGATATGTTTTTTGGACAGATACCTTTAGTTTTTCATGATTGAGTAAACTTTGAGATTCTAAGCTAACATATTTTTGTTCAAGTGCACTTTTTTCATTGGCTACTTTTTCATTGAATAATTTATCACGACATTCTATATGTTTTTCAAAAGCATTCAAAGCTTTATTTGTCTTACCCAAAGAATTATACGAGTAATATAGGGTTTCATAGCAACGATCTAGAATTCGTAAGTTAGTGGTTTTGCCAATGGGTTTAGAAGCAAATTCAACAGCTTTATCGTATTGTTTTAGACCTAAATATACTCTACCCAAAAGCATTTGGATTTCATGATATGCCCAATTATGAGGTGTTTTTTCAAAGTAAGTCAAGCATTTCAAGGCTACGGGCAATGCCATTTTGTAGTTTTTCAATTCCACCTTATTACTTACCACATCATTTAAGATACGGTATTTTTTTAAAGTATCATGGGTCATACTTACAAACTCCAATGAATTTTCTAGAAAATGCTCTGCTTTTTTATATTCTTGTAAATGCCCATGACCTCTCGCTAACGTTAGGTATATCATCGAGATTTGTAAATTGTTTTTGCCATCGTGGTTCTCAGATTTTAGTTCTTTCAAAGTTTGATCCGCATACTTTACAAGGCTTTCTAGGTCTTTTAAAAATATATATCCGTATAGTATCTCGTCGGTAATGATACTTTTCTGAAATACCGAGAGTTTAATTTTTAAGGAATCTGCTATTCGCGTAGCTTTGTGGCCTGTTTCAATCAGTTGAACCCAATCTCCACTAGAGCGTATTAAGTTGGCTTTTAATGAAAACGCTTCAGCAAAGGTCTGAGGACTTCTTATTTTTTGAGCATACCGAATGTATAAGTCACTATACTTGTTTGCAGAATCTAGATTTTCCTTTGCCTCTGTATAGTAATCCAAAATTGCTTTGAATGAAGTATGAGTTTTGTGGGAATTTATTTGCAAATTTTTCTTATGCAAAAGCAATGTATCGTTGGCTTTAGAAAAAGTAAACGCACATAAGAGAAGAAAAAATAATCTTAACTTCAAGCAGTAATTTATTAATGGCTATAAATAATTACGGTCTAAAAGTTTACTGTCTGGATGTACGTGTAACGAAATTGTACTACGAATCTACTTAATTTATAGTAGAAAATCAATTTTCTCGGCAGATTTAGTGACTATTAATGAATACAATATGTTAAATAATGTATTGTTGGTAAGTTTATAATAGATAGATATTCGTTATCACCCCAAATCCTTGTAAAACACCCCTTCCAACAAAGAGTATTTCGAGACCTTAATTTCTTGAATAGAAAACGTTTTTTGTATAAAATGAATCAAGATACAAGCCACCACGATCATGTCAACACGGAGTTCTATCATGCCTGGGATCGCTATTCTCGCTTTACGATCGTTAAAAACCAAGGCTTCGTAGGCAGAATAAAATTCGCTTAAAGGATAATCAAAACCTACTTGTGTATTTTGCTCTCCGTTTTTTCCTAGTTTGTGATAGTAGATGTCAATGAGGGTATCAAAAGAACCCGATGAGCCTACCAATACCTCGGGTTTGAACTGGTGGATAGCATTATGTAGGTCAATCAGTTGGCTTTGTGCGTAATCGTGTAGCTTCTCAATACTCGGATAGGGGATAGGGTCTGAAGTCATAAATTTCTCCATCAATCGCAAACCACCGATTTCAAAACTATTTTGCCAGTATTTTCGTGAATTGTCAGCAATGATAAATTCTACACTTCCACCGCCAATATCCATGATAAGGCTTGATTTCTCAAGCGAAACAGCGTTTTTAACCCCATGATAGATATAGTCAGCTTCTTGATTTCCGTCTATGATTTCAATAGGTATTTGGCAGGTCTTCATTACTGCAGCACAAAATTCTTGTCCATTTTCAGCATTTCGCAAGGCAGAAGTGCCGATTGCTTTGATCTTATCAAGAGTTATTGAATAAGAATCAATGATAGCCTTAAACTCAGTCAAAACGTCTAAGCCCCTTTGAAATGCATCCGTTTGGATTTTCTTTTCAGATAATCCACCCAAGCCTATTTTTGCGGCTTTGGAGGTTTTGAATATGATTTTGCCATTTTCTACAATGCTGAGGTGAAACGTATTAGTGCCCAAGTCGAGAATGGCTGCTTGCATATTTTTTTAATTTAAAAAGAGAAATCAGTGTTCTACAAATTCTAGAATTTCTGCCACTTCTACTTTCATTTCATCGTTGATGTTGACTAATTGAACCATTTTGAGTTCATTGATAAGGATAGGGTCAAACTTAGCCGTAACTTTTACATAATTAGGTGTAAAACCCGTCATTTGGCCTTCTTTTTCATCCGTTTCAAAGAGAACAGTATACGATTTTCCAAGATGTTGTTCGTAAAAATATCTACGCTTTTTATCCGAAAGAATATGCAGCATTTTAGATCTTTCCGCTCTTTTGGAAGTGGAAACTACAGGTTTTATTTCAACAGCAGCCGTGTTCTCTCGTTCTGAATACGTAAATACGTGAAGATAGCTAATATCCAATTCATTCAGGAAATTGTAGGTTTCGAGAAATTCTGTCTCGGTTTCACCCGGGTGTCCTACTATAACATCAACACCGATACAACAATGGGGTAGGAGCTGCTTGATTTTTGCAACACGCTCTGTATATAATTCACGTTTGTAACGTCGCTTCATGAGTCCTAAGACCTTGTTGCTGCCTGATTGCAGAGGAATATGAAAATGAGGGACAAAACGCTTAGATTTTGCTACAAATTCGATGATTTCGTCGGTTAGCAAGTTGGGTTCAATACTCGATATTCGAAAACGCTCAATACCTTCTACCTTGTCTAGAGCTTGTATAAGTTCCAAAAACGTTTCTTCTCTTTTTCCATTTTGTAGGCCAAAATCACCAATATTTACACCTGTCAGAACTATTTCTTTTACCCCATTTTGAGCAATTTCATGAACAGCTTTTACTACATTTTCGATTGTGTCAGATCTGCTGGCTCCTCTAGCCAAAGGGATCGTGCAATAGGCACACGGATAATCGCATCCGTCTTGTACTTTTAAGAATGTACGCGTTCTATCTCCTAGGGAATACGATGTATGGTAATCCAAATCTATATCAATGCTACCTGCAAAAACTTTATCCTGTGGAGATCTATGACCAGTTTTCTTTTCAAATGTAGGAATAAGTTCATGTAGCCTAAATTTCTCAGCTGCACCAAGTACAGCATCCACTCCTTCAATCTCAGCGATTTCTTGGGGTTTGAGTTGGGCATAGCATCCCACGATAGCGACATACGCATTCGGGTTTATTTTTTGGGCTTCTTTTACGATTTTTTTACACTTTTTGTCTGCATTTTCGGTTACCGAGCACGTATTAATAACATATACGTCGGGTTTGTCCGTAAATTCTACTCGCTGAAATTCACGCTCCTCGAAAGACCGTGCTATAGTAGATGTTTCGGAAAAATTAAGCTTACACCCAAGTGTATAAAAGGCCACTTTTTTCATAAATCTGAAATTAAGTGTTAGACTTTGTAATGAGAAAAAATAGGACAAAAAAGAGGTGATGGACAGAGTTTTTTAACCGCAAAATGCAGTTTAATCTGCATTGAGGATAAAAAAATGAGTACAGATACAGATTTGCAGTCATGTTTTTTAGAAACAAATTTCTAATGCTTTATTTCAGATAATACAAAGGTACGAAGGTTTTTTTGAGTTGGAATAAATGAAAGGCTCTTTACCTGTAAATCCATATGGATATTTTTATTTTTTTAAGAAACATAAAAGAAATAAATGAGTTCTTAAGTATAGATTATATATTTGCAGCCCATAATTTCTACATTCAAAATTTTTAATAGTTAATATTTCAAATGGAACATCTTCAATCACAATCTGGTGGCAAATGCCCCTTTACTAGTGGAATCATGAATCATAGTGCGGGTGGTGGTACACGCAATCACGATTGGTGGCCCAATCAGCTTCGACTTAATATGCTACGTCAAAACTCCGATCTTTCTAATCCCATGGATAAGGATTTTGATTATGCAAAAGAGTTTAAGTCTATTGATTTGACTATACTCAAAAAAGAGATTACTCAATTGATGACAGATTCTCAGGACTGGTGGCCAGCAGATTACGGACATTATGGTCCCTTCTTTATTCGTATGGCTTGGCACAGTGCAGGTACATACAGGACGGGTGATGGTAGAGGAGGAGCAGGAGCAGGCATGCTTCGCTTTGCACCTTTAAATAGCTGGCCAGATAATGGAAACCTTGATAAAGCTCGTTTGTTGCTTTGGCCAATCAAACAAAAATATGGTCGCAAACTTTCTTGGGCAGATTTAATGATTCTTACGGGCAATGTTGCCTTGGAATCTATGGGCTTCAAGACGTTTGGTTTTGGTGGTGGTCGTGTAGACGTTTGGGAGCCAGAAGAAGATGTGTATTGGGGATCAGAAACTGAGTGGTTAGGAGGAGATAAGCGTTATTCAGGAGATAGAGAGTTGGAGAATCCACTAGGAGCCGTTCAATTGGGATTAATATATGTAAATCCACAAGGTCCTGAAGGTAATCCAGATCCCATAAAAGCAGCAAGAGACATTCGTGAAACCTTCGGTCGTATGGCCATGAATGATGAAGAGACAGTTGCCCTTATTGCAGGTGGACATACCTTTGGTAAAGGTCATGGAGCTGCTGATGCCGATAAATATGTAGGAAAAGAACCCGCAGGTGCAAGTATCGAAGAGCAAAGTACAGGTTGGAAAAATACCTTCGGTAAAGGAAATGCAGAAGATACAATTACGAGTGGATTAGAGGGTGCATGGACGACAACGCCTACGCAATGGTCAAACAATTACTTCGAAAACCTTTTTGGGTTTGAGTGGGAATTGTATACCGGTCCAGGTGGTGCTCACCAATGGAAACCCAAAAATGGCGGTGGAGCAGGTACTGTGCCTGATGCACATGTGGCAGGTAAAATGCACGATCCTATGATGTTTACGACGGATTTATCTTTGAGAGAGGATCCTGAATACGCAAAAATTTCCAAACGTTTTTACGAAAACCCCGATCAATTTGCAGATGCTTTTGCAAGAGCGTGGTATAAATTGACACACAGAGACATGGGGCCTAAGTCCTTGTATTTAGGTTCTGATGTACCATCGGAAGAACTTATTTGGCAAGATCCAATTCCAGCGATTAATCATACTTTAGTAGATGCCTCGGATATTAGTTCTTTAAAGGCTAAAATAGCTTCTTCTGGACTTTCTGTAGGAGAATTGGTTTCTACGGCTTGGGCTTCGGCTTCTACGTTTAGAGGTGGAGACAAGCGTGGTGGAGCAAACGGTGCTCGTGTACGTCTAGCTCCACAAAGGCATTGGGAGGTTAACAACCCTACGCAATTGGGCAAGGTATTGGAAGTACTTGAAAAAATACAATCAGAGTTTAATGCTTCTGCTTCGGGTGGTAAAAAAGTTTCTATTGCAGATCTAATTGTTTTGGCTGGTGGAGTAGGTGTGGAAACAGCGGCTAAAAATGCCGGTAAAACCATCACTGTGCCTTTTAATCCGGGTCGTATGGATGCTTCGCAAGAGCATACAGAAATAGATTCATTTGAGGTGCTTAATCCCGTTGGAGATGGATTTAGGAATTATTTCAAAAATCAATACAAAGTTTCAGCGGAGGAGGTTTTAATTGATAAAGCCCAACAACTAACCCTTACGGCACCAGAAATGTCGGTATTGATAGCAGGAATGCGTGTAATGGGTACCAATTTTGATGGATCAAGCAACGGTGTATTTACTTCCAAACAGAATGCTTTGACGAACGATTACTTTGTGAATCTTTTGGATCTATCTACCACTTGGAGTGCAAAATCCGCGGCTCAAGATGTTTTTGAAGGAAAAGATCGTAAAACAGGAGCTGTGAAATGGACAGGTACACGAGTAGATTTGATCATTGGATCTAACTCAGAGCTTAGGGCTATCGCTGAGGTATATGCCTGCAACGATGCTGGAGACAAGTTTGTAAAAGATTTTGTTTCTGCTTGGACCAAAGTGATGGAGTTAGACAGATTTGATTTGAAGAAATAATCAAACGAAAATCATATTTCACATCAAAACGACTCAGAAACGGGTCGTTTTTTTATGCCAATATATTGTTTCTTCAAATTTAATTCGTTAAAAATTCAAATTATATTATAAATACGAATTTATTAAGATCAAAGGAATTTTATGGGGACTACTTGAAGTTTTGTAGTACTATATTTTCAATTTTTGAGAAGAGTAGGAGAATAACTACTTGGACTAACAAATGCAAAATGCTCAAAAAACCAGCGAAAACGAACGTGAGTGAATTTATGCGATTTATTGACCGCTTACCACTAGTTTTTTGACTGCAACTAACTTAAGGTCAATAAAAACAGCAAAATTCCATGGAAGAGAGTGGTGCGAAGCATTCGCCTTTTTTTGAGCTTGAGATTGGCGGGCGGCGTTCCGCTACTTTTCATCAAGGAAAAGTAAAAGAAACCCAATAATCTATCACTTTTTTAAGAATTTATATTTGTAAAATTGAAATTCATGAACATTTTTCTCACCAGACAATTCTTATGAGCCATTTATTGTATATCACAATACTATTCTAACAATGAAACATTTTAAAATGATTAAAGTATAGTAAATTTGAAATTACAAATCAAGTACCTATTTTAGCATCCCAATGCAAAAACGTGATCAAGTATTATCATTTTTAGTTTCCTTATCGATTTTAACCTATATAGACCGAACATGTATTTCATTGGTGGCTTCCTATATGAAGGCAGACCTTAAAATAGAAAATGATGCTTGGGGGTGGATTTTGAGTGCGTTTGCCCTTTCATACGCTTTATTTGAACTACCTACGGGGGCAATGGGCGATAAGATAGGCCCTAGAAAAGTTTTGACACGTGTAGTCATTTGGTGGTCCGCTTTTACGGCTTTTACAGGAGTAGCAACGAGTTGGTTGTCTTTACTCATTACACGGTTTTTGTTTGGAGCAGGTGAGGCAGGTGCTTATCCCAATGCATCTATTGTGGTTTCAAGATGGTTTCCCAAATTTGAGATCGGAAAGGCTCAAGCATTTATTTGGGCTGCTGGTCGTTTGGGCGGTTCCATTGCACCTTGGCTGATTATTCCTATTGCAGATCATTTAGGATGGCGATATTCTTTTTTTATGATGGGTATTTTTGGCGTAATATGGGCCTTGATATGGCATTTTTGGTTTCGAGATTTTCCTCATCAAACACATGATATTTCCAAAAGAGAATTGGAGTATATTGAAGCCAACAGGCGGTTCAAAGGTACGGATCATCATATTCCATGGGGAAAGTTATTGCAAAGCCGAAACATGTGGGCACTGATGTTTATGTTTCATTTTTTTATGTATGGAGCCTATTTTTTCACGGGATGGTTGCCCACATATTTGAAAGAGGGAAGACATTTTGATAAATCCCAAATGCAAATGTTCGCAACCCTTCCTTTTGTTTTAGGGGCTATTGGTTGTTTTACGGGTGGATTTCTAAGTGACTGGTTATCTAAGAAGTATGGTCTTAAAATAGGTCGACGAACAGTAGGGGTGATAGGAATGGGAATTTCGAGTATAATCATCGCTTGTGCAGCAGCAACGAAGGATAACCAGATAGCGGCGTATTTATTATCTATTGGAATGGGATTTAAAGATCTTACTCTTCCAATCGCATTTGCGGTATGTATTGATATTGGTAAAAGTAAATCAGGCCTAGTTTCTGGTGCTATGAATATGATAGGACAAATGGGAGCTGTGTTTTTAGGCGTTCTATTTGGGTATATTGTGAAGCAAACGGGTGATTTTAATGTCCCCTTGTATATGATAGCAATCTTACTTTTTTGTGGTTGTTTGTTATGGTTTGTAATAGATCCCGAAAAGGAGATTGATTTTTAGGGTTAGTAACCGTGAACTAGCTTTTTTGTTAAGAGTTAAGTTTTTCTGTTTACGCTAAACATTAGCAAATAGTCACTTTTATAATCAATGGTGTATCATATTTACTTTAATTCATCGTTGTATTTATTATAATTTGTAATGTAGTATACCTGAGCTATTTTATATGGATGTCCCTTTTAACCGTCGCCAATTCTTAAAGAATATCACTGCAGCAAGCATTATTTTGCCATTTTCTTTTGGTGAGGCCCAAACTCAGAAAAAAATTAAAGTAGCATTAGTTGGTCTTGGAAACTATGCTGAATATGTCGCTTCCCAGATGGTAGATTGTACATATTGTGAACTTGCAGGCCTTGTAACAGGGACACCTTCTAAAGCTGTTTCTTGGGGTGAAAAGTATAAAATTCCTCAAAAAAATATCTATAATTATGAGAACTTTGATAGTATCAAAGACAACTCAGACATTGATTTGGTCTACATTATTCTTCCCAATGCACTTCACAAAGAGTTTGCGATCAGAACAGCAAAAGCGAAAAAGCACATTTTAGTTGAAAAACCAATGGCTTTAAACGCTAAAGATTGTGAAGAGATGATGAAGGTAGCAAAAGAAAACAATGTCCAAATGGCTATGGGGTATAGGCTCCATTTTGAGCCATTTAATTTAGAAATGAAACGCCTTGGGCAAGAAAAGGTTTTTGGCTCCGTTCGAGTTTTAGAAGCTTCGCTTGGATACAATGCAGGTAGAAAAGGCGAGTGGAGGCTTTCTAAAAAACTAGCAGGTGGTGGGCCACTGATGAACTTAGGTGTTTATTGCATACAAGCGGGTAGATACATTACAGGAGAAGATCCTATACATGTGACAGCACAATTTGGACCTGTTCTGCGGAAAGATTTGTTTACGGAAGTAGAAGAAAGTATAACTTGGCAAATGACTTTTCCAAGTGGAGCGATCGGTACATGCACATCTACATGTGCTACGGATATCGATAGGTTATACGTTGGTGCTGAAAAAGGTTTTTTCGAGTTAAGTCCAGCTATTAGCTATGGACCTTTTAAGGGAAGAAGCAGTGAAAAAGAGTTTACT
Source organism: Leadbetterella sp. (assembly GCA_051649345.1). Classification (GTDB taxonomy): domain Bacteria; phylum Bacteroidota; class Bacteroidia; order Cytophagales; family Spirosomataceae; genus Leadbetterella. The sequence goes on from JBOFGX010000170.1 coordinate 9,777, forward strand.
TTTCCAGAGGTGAATCAACAAGCCGCTCAAATGGATGCTATTTCAAAAGTCATTTTAGAAAATTCTTCAATGCCCGATCATATTTCGGGACTAGAAGGCTGGAAAGATATGGCAGTTATTGATGCAATTTACAGGGCGGCCAAGTCGGGAAAGAAAGTGACTATAAAATATTGATTTCAAGTTTTTTATTTAGTGGACCCTCAAAAAGTACAAGAAGAGAAAATTTTCAACAAATGAGGTGCGGCTGAGGTCAAGCGAAAGAGTGTTGGCCTGAATTTTTTATGTAAAAGGATAAGCAAAGGGAAAAAATTCGGACAATTTTTCGCTTGTGGGTTTTTTGCTTACTTTTTGACCAATCAAAAAGTAAGT
>JBOFGX010000171.1:0-3185 GCA_051649345.1 Leadbetterella sp.
TTTATAGACTTGAAGTAGATCTACAAACAAGTTAATTAGAGAAAAATGGTCCAACAATATTAAAACAATATTTTGCACGCGTTATAGTTCAAAACGAGTTTAGAAAATAACTTCTGTAGTCACGTAAAAGGTAAACCTACAAGGTAGTTTTTGCACTTTTTCAAGATGATCGCTCTATTTGCTGTGATTTTAGTGAATAAACTAATAATTTTGATTCATAATTAATCAACACTCATCCATATGGAATACATAGGTTACTTTGCTGCTCTCCTTACAACACTTGCTTTTGTCCCACAAGTCTTACAAATCTATCGTACTAAATCTGCCAAAGACGTTTCGCTCGCTATGTTTCTACTTTTTACCTTGGGCGTAACCTTATGGTTATATTATGGAATCAATATTCATTCAGTACCCATGATAGCGGCAAACTCATTTACACTTCTTTTGGCGATCACGATTTTGTACTTCAAATACAAGTTTAGAAAGACGGCGTAGGTTTTTTTTTGTAAACTAACTATCTTTTGTATGCAATGGACCTTCAGTAGCTGGTAGGTCTTTTTTATTTTAATAGTTTTTTGGAAAAATGTGATTGAAATGAAAGCTTCTATTTACTTTGCAGAAGCAATAGTGGCTGTCACAAATGTGTTGCTTTCAAAAGAAAATTTGTTAGAATGGTGTTTACATATCACGTAGTTAAGTCCTCTTTTTATAATTCGATTAGGGCATTTGTTTTTCCTCCAAATCCAAAAGATATTTCTGGGTTAATACATGCCGAGGTAATGACTACTATGAAGTTAGGGAGTGGAATCTTTTCGATTTCTCGCTTAAAAATGAATGAGTTGGTGTTGTTTGCACAATGGGAGACAGAATCTGCAATTGATAATTTTCTAACAAATGATAAGTTTGGAAGAGAGCTTTCTAAGGGTTGGCATTTAAGACTAGATTTTATTAGACAATGGGGCAAAATAAATAAATTTCTGATCCCTAATGTAAGCATTGATATTGATCCCGATAATACTCCTGTTGTTGCGATTACCATAGCACGAATGAAAACATTCCAAATACCAAGATTTATAAAATGGGGAAGACCTGTTGAGAAATTGGTAAGAGATGACCCACATAGCGTTTTGTCTTTTGCTTCTTTAAGATTACCTCGAACAGTTTCTACATTTTCGATCTGGAAATCTCAAAAACATATGCAAAATATGGTTTTAGGTCACAGTTCTTTACCTGAACCACGTAGACATATTGAAGCCATGAAAGAGAGAGAAAGAAAAGACTTTCATTTTGAGTTTACCACATTACGCTTTCTTCCTATTGCAGAGTTTGGAGAATGGAACGGTACAAAATACCTATCTTAAATTTTGGTTATATCGAAATATGGGATTCGCAATTACTAGACAAAACTTCCAAGATTGGTTCACTCAACAATGGGTGATTTTATGGGGAAAAAAGATTGAACCTGAAAAATATCAATGGTTAATCGGCCCTTTTGGTAATGTTGGTGGAATTGGGAAGGATTTTATCTATCAGCTAGCCGAATTAGAAGGATTAGATGTAAAAACGGATACGAATCCCAAAGGCTTGATATCATCAATAAATCAGTTAGACTTATCCCAAACCGAAAGAGCAAGGTTATCAGTCAAAGTTGTTGATTTTTATGAGAGAACAAACCAGTATGATTTTTTTTTCTCCGTTAGTTGGAATCCAATATTTAAGTTTTTTGGAAAATTGGTCAATACATTGTTTAGTGCTAGAATTAATCAATTAAATATTCCATTAAGGAACACGGGTAGTACTACGCTAATAAAGAGTGAGATTATATCCCTTTTTGATCCTAAAACCCACTCTGTGAAATATACGTTTTGGCATAGAACGGATGAAGTAAATAACAAGGTAATATACTCAGGAATATATGGCATATGTCAACTTCCAAATGGTAAATCGTGCATTCGAGCGATTTTCCCATTACCCAATGGAAACGCAACAATTATTTTATCCCCTAGTGTAGGATCACATGGAGAACTAATCCTTGATTCTTCTGGAAAAAAAATTGGAGATTCGGGTTTTTACTTCTTATTAAGTGATACGAAAGGTCGTATTTGGACTCAGTTCTTAAGAACATTCCGAGATAGATTAATCGTTAGTGAAGATAAAACGGGGCTAAAAGCAATTCAAACTTTGACATTATGGAATATTAAAGTACTAACTTTTACTTATAAAATACGTCATAAAGCTTAATGCAATTGATTTTTAGGGTTTTCTGTAAATCTCATCCATAATCGCTCTTCCTACATGTGGCCGATAGTGAGCTATTTCGAAATAGTTTCCTTTGTCTTGTGTGTATTTGTTTACTCCTGCATAATTATAAAAATTCTCTTTGCCAAAAACGGTTGTCAGTGTTTTAATATCTTGGGTATTTAACTCTCTTTGATCATACAAAGGCGAGAAAATCACTTTGTATTTTGTGCCATGAGCCTTTAATAGCCTTGCCACTTCTTGTAGATCGTCCAAGTGTTCCGTCTGGATCATAGGCTCCATCATAGGTTGGGCTTTACGCAAGCCAAACTCCTTGTCTGCAGCATAATAAGCTACAGAGTCTTTGCGGATATCGGCTTCGTTTTTCTCAAAAATAAACTCATTAAATGGGGGCACATATTTATAGTCAAACTTGAATATTTCATCCATATGCTTTCTATATGTATTATTTATTTTTAGATCCAGATAGTGAATCCAATATTGCTTCTTGAAAAAGCCCTTAAAAAACGTAGTATGATAGCCCAAAGGACTCTGTCCACTCCAACGGTAGTCTTTGAGATGTACAACAGATCCTGATTTTTCAAAATGATCGTCAAATGTAAAGTTGTCCAATACAAGAAGCACATTGTCAAGTTTTTGACCCTGTTTTTCTATAAATCTCATTTTACCTAGAATACCGCTAATATTCTCATTGAATGCGTCAAAGTGATAGGGACTAGGATCATCAATATGCTTGGCCCAATCATAGGTAAGAAATGCACCCGAGCGTGAGCTTCCAAATATAAAGGACTTAAACTTATACTTGGGATAGTAGTTCAAAAACGTTTGCGTGCTGATGCGATTGCGATTAAGACTTTTGTTATGATTGCTGCCGTAGTCCCAATAATTGTACAATACGTGGAAAGGGTCGCATACAAAATATACCA
>JBOFGX010000172.1:0-7734 GCA_051649345.1 Leadbetterella sp.
GTGATCCCGCTGGGATTCGAACCCAGGACCCATACATTAAAAGTGTATTGCTCTACCAGCTGAGCTACGGAATCATTAATTCCTATTATCTTTGTGATCTCGCTGGGATTCGAACCCAGGACCCATACATTAAAAGTGTATTGCTCTACCAGCTGAGCTACGAAATCATCATTCTCTCAAATGAGGATGCAAAATTAGAAAAAAAACGAAGGAAAAACAATGTACGAACGAAAAATATATAGCATTATTTTGATATTTGCGTGTCAACTATTGGCTATCAGCCTATATGCTCAAAATCTTGAGCGAGCAGATTCTTTATTTAATGCAAAAAAATATTCAGATGCAGCAAAGATTTATGAAGCGGAATTTGAAAAATCTGGGACAGATAAAATGGCAATTAGTCTAAAGTTAGCATATATATCAGAAGTGTACGGTGACTTTGCTAAGCTACAATACTATTTAAATTACAGATACAACCTAGGACCAAGCGATATAATTTACAATAAAATTGATGAAGTAGCAATTGATAATAAATTGTTGGGTTATGAAAAATCAGATGCCAATTTTTTGATTTTATTTTTTAAACAATATTATGTATATGTTCTTTATTTCCTAATTGCTATTGGTCTGATTGTTTTATCCATCTTTTATAATAAATTTAGAAAACGAGAAAGTATTCGTTTAAGGCATAAGTTTTTGTATGGTTTCTACTTGATAGGTCTTGTTTTTCTTATCAATATATCTTACTTTATTGATTCTGGGGTAGTTAAAGAAGAAGCATTCTACAGAGATTTTCCTACTTCTGGTGCAGAGTTAAAAGGAAGTATATTACCCGGCAATAAGGTGAATATTATGGGGGAAAGTAATGATTGGCTTCGGATTTTCTGGAATAAACACTTTGTTTATATAAAAAAGTCGCACGTTTGGCAATTGCCGTAAGTCAAGTCATAATTTATTTCAGCATTCAATTGACTTTGTATAGTTCTACTCTTACTTTTGCAATCACATTGGCGAGGTGGTGGAATTGGTAGACACGCTACTTTGAGGGGGTAGTGAGCGTAAGCTCGTGAGAGTTCGACTCTCTTTCTCGTCACTATAAATCCACTGTCAGAAAAAGATAGTGGATTTTTTTGTATAAAAATCTCCATCTATTAGTTATTTTTTTTTGTAGTGACTAAATTCACATCATGATGCCTTAGCCTTAGATTAAAAGCTATGTTGCGTTTCATTCAAATTATTGGTTACTAACATTTAAAACCTCTTTTATGGGAATTTTCAATGAGATTTTGGATTCCAATGGACATCCGAAAGAGGCATTTAAAGCGATATACTCCTATTTTACCTCCCTATCCGTATCCGAACTTAGATCTAAGCAGCAAAGTCTCGAAAAAGTAATGTATGACCTTGGAATAACCTTCAACGTATATACAGAAGACAGAGGGATTGAGCGTATCATTCCTTTTGATTTGATCCCTAGAATCATAGAAAATAAAGAATGGGAATATCTTGAAATTGGAATCAAGCAACGTATACATGCACTAAATTTATTCTTGCAGGATATTTATTCCGAACAAAAAATATTAAAAGACAATGTAATACCCAAGGAAACTGTCCTTAGTAGCAAAGGATTCTTAGCTCAATGTATGGGTTTGAAACCCGCTAAGGGCATATATGTTCATATTTCAGGTATTGATTTGATTAGAGATGAAGGAGGTCAATATAGAGTTTTAGAAGATAATCTACGATGCCCTTCGGGTGTGTCATACATGATTCAAAATAGAGAACTTTCTAAACAGCACTTAGGCGAGATACTCAGAAACTCGGATGTAAAATCCATACATCACTATCCCGAAAAATTATTGGAGTGTTTACGATACCTATCAAATAAAGAAACCGTAAATGTGGCCGTTCTTACACCCGGAATCTATAATTCTGCCTACTACGAGCATTCTTTTTTAGCACAGCAAATGGGTGTAGATTTAGTAGAAAACAAGGATATAACAATAAAGCAAGACGGTGTATTTTATAATACGATTCATGGACTCAAACCTCTAGATGTAATATATAGAAGGATTGATGATACTTTTATGGACCCAAATGTCTTCAATCCAGATTCTCTTCTTGGTGTTAAGAATATTTTCAAGTCCTATGCTCAAAATCAAGTTTGTATTGCCAATGCATTAGGTACTGGCGTGGCAGATGATAAAGTAATGTACTCATACGTACCTAAAATCATAAAGTATTATTTAGGAGAAGACGCACTGCTTCCTAATGTGGATACCTACTTGTGTGAGAATGATTCAGAAAGAGCCTTCGTCTTGGATAATTTAGAAAAACTGGTAGTCAAAGAAGCAAATGAAGCTGGGGGGTACGGAATGTTGATAGGCCCAAAAGCAAATAAGGACGAAATAGATCTTTTTAGAAGAAAAATAGTCCAAAATCCTAGAAATTATATAGCTCAGCCCACAATTTCTCTTTCCGAAAGCCCATGCTTTATACAAGATAAATTAGTATCGCGTCATATTGACTTACGCCCTTACGTTTTATACGGTAAAGATATTTATATTACTCCTGGAGGATTGACACGCGTAGCGTTGAAAGAAGGTTCATTAGTAGTAAATTCATCGCAGGGGGGCGGATCAAAAGATACTTGGGTATTAAATGCTTAGAATGTAAAAAAAAAGTAGATATTTGTATACAAGTTAAGAATGAGACAGGAAAATAATACTCAATATGATAAAGAAAATAGATAAAAAGATCATCGGTTTTTTGCTTATTATAGTAGTATCCGCATTAACAAGAGTACTGCCGCATGAGTGGAATTTTAGTCCCATTTTGGCCATTTTTGTTATCTCTGCCGGTTTGTTTCAAAACAATCTTCGTTGGATCTTCCCATTTGCGGCTTTGCTTATAAGTGATGTATTTATTCAAATTCAAAGCGGACAAGGATTTTATACAGGTATTCAATACGTTTATATTTCGTATGCTTGTGCGAGCATGGTTTCTTATTTTCTATTCAAAAATTTCACATTGAAAAGTACAATTCTCACTTCTTTGGTTGCAAGTACTGTTTTTTATATAGTTTCAAATTTTGCTCTATTTTATCCATCTTCCTCGGTTGTAGATGTTGCGGCAGGCAAATACCCACACTCATTTGAAGGTATAAAAGCATCTTATCTAGTGTCTATTCCATATTTCAGAAATTCAATTGTCTCTACTACTATATACTCAGTATTGTTTTATTTTTTAGTAGAGATGGTTCATCAATCGAAATTTAAAGTAGCTAAAATAGTTTAGTCTACGGAAAATATGAATATTTTCAATTGCACGATTTTCTGTGAAAAATCACAGTCAAATTCCTTGTTATTTTCTGTAAAAAAAATTAGAACAGAAGCAAAGTTTGCTCCTTATTTACAAGGGATATATTCTATTTCTAATGATACACAAGAAGATGTTAGCCTTTTAAGTGTCCAATTTTTTATACCAGTAAATCTCGTTTTTGAGGAATTTGAAAGTACAACATTTAAAGATTTCTTTATTGAGCTCTCTCAAATGGTCGGTTTTAGAGTGGACTACTTTATTTCAAAACTAGTAGCTGTTTAGTCAAACAGAGGCCAATTAACATGAAAATAAAATGTACGAGGATTTGCTAGGTAAAACGGTGTAGTAAAGTATCCACCTAAATTCCCTATACTTTGCGTCACATTCTTGAACTGCAAGGAAAGTCTTACTTTGTTTATTTGGAACCTAACATAGGGGTCTATCTGAATAAAATCCCAAGCTTTAACATTGGCATTCCGTCTTAATTCATCCGTTTTTTCAGCGTTTTGATTCACAAACTGATTGATCAAAGGCGAATATGATAGTGCATTATAACTAGACATATAACTTGTTTCAATACCAATGAACAGCTTCAATACTTTCGCATATTTAAAATTTGTTTCTATTGTATTGGTTAGACTAAATCCCGGCAAAGCATAAACACTATCTATGTTTGGATTATGAATCATGAAATCGGATTTAATAAACAATTTTTTGGAATTATATTTCACATGACCACCCAAATGAAACAAAGTTAATTCGTCCTTTAATTGACTGGGTAGGTTCCTATTATTAAAAAATATGTAGTTCTCATACCAAACAAACGATAGATGTGGAGTGCACGTCAGTTTCCGGAGGTTTATAGGTAATTCAGCCTGAAACATAGACTGTATGACATTATTAAATTTTAGATCATCTCTATTTCTCCATCTTACTATACCATTGTCGTACTGTGATTGCAGAAAAGATGGTGGATTAAAAGATTGATGATAAAGTATTTGCCACCTATTGTATTGTAATTGGCCCTGCCAAAAAAGACCAGAATTAGATACCTCTGATTTAGCACGAAGAAAGTTAGATGAATCTTTAAAATAAAGTTCCATAGAACCCCCAGCTAATAGTTCTACTCTTGAGTCTTGATATTCAGGTTTATTTTTTAAAACAACATATCGTGTTTTACCATAGGCGTCATACGTAAAATTCCTATACCTTCCTTTGAATCCCAATGAGGCAATCGCGGCCGTTTGAATAGTTCTTACAAAAAGCGTATCTTGAAGTCTTTTGCCTACAGTATCCCTTTGAGAAACATTATAAATTACTAAATTTTCCTTTATTTCAGGGTCATACATAATATGGTTTTCTCGACTAAAGTCAAAAGTCCCGAACAGTTGTAAGCCATCTTTTTTAGAAAATTGAAAGTAATTATGCCAAGTGTTTTCTCTTTCTCTATTATAAGGATTACCCACTAATTGAGCAGAATAGCTTCTTCTATAGTTGCTTTCCAATGAGTTCTTGTCTATTTCTAATCGGGCTTGTCCTTTGATACCACCTTGCTCGAATTGAGCATGGTTGAAATGATAAAATGTAGATAGAATCAAAAGACGATTGTTTTTGGATCTATAATTTGAGCTTAAGTGGTAATCCCAATGATCTACGAGTTTTTCTTCTGATTGAGTACTTCCATATTGCTTAGAGGCATTGTATTTATCAACATATAGTGCAAAATTCAACCTTGGATTTATATTTTGTGAATGCAAAAAAACTAATCTTGAAAAACCCAAATTCGATTGCATATAGTCCATATCAGTATATGGAGATTTAGTATTATAATAGCGGATTTCGTCTATTCTCTTTTTATATCTATCAAACACGTGAAATCCTTTTGTAACAAAAAGATTTTCATTTGGAAGAGGGATAAATGGTAAAGAGGCAGTTCCTACATTACCTAAATCTTGAAATAGCCCTTTTCTACCAATTTGTTGATCAAATATGGAAATAATTGTATCTGGGTGGTTTATAATTCTTCTATTTTTCTGAATATCATTTTCATAAAAGAAATCTACCGTTTTTTCACTATAGACCTGCTTCGTACTATCATCTAAAACTTGCGTATATCCCGAAATATAACTGTAGAGAAAGAGTAAGAATAAAAAAAGTCTGCTTTTCAAGTAATCCATTTTTCAACCTACAAATTACGTAAAATTCTGGCGTATGTAATTGTATTAATTCTAGATTATTCAAGCCCAGAGAAAAAATATATGTTTGATTATCGAAAATATCTTTATAAAAGATAGAACTTATGGAATGAATTTTGTTATCTTTACAATACCAAAAATTACAAATTTTCTTTCAGATGACGGCACGTTTCAATACGCTAAATCAGTATCATGTACATTTTGTAAATGATTACCCCCAAAATATGCTGAATATTTACCTTGCTGGTAATGATCGGTTTTATTGGTCACAATCCCCTATAAGTCAAAAGGAAAGTACTACAGAATCCTATTTTGATGTAAATACAATCAAAAATTTATTGGTAGAAAAGCTAAATAATGCTAATAGCAAAGATAGGTTTACAGTATACATCAAAGTAAGTAATGAGGCTCCTTTCAAAAACACAATCGACTTGATGGAGATTTTGGAAGAAGTTAAGTGTCGTAACTATAAAGTTATGGACTTTTTACCAGAAGAGGAAGAAATCTATAATGGGTTGGTTGCTTTAAACTAAGCTATTTAACAAGTTTCTAAATCTTTGTTCCTCAATTATATTTGTCTTTAATGACAAATAGCTTAGATTGCTGTCCATGCTTTTTATGCCCAAAGCCTTTATTTTATAGTAGTCTTTTTCTGTACAAACTAGTTGAGATTCTCGATATAAGTTAATTATGTTTTGGATCTCTTTCGCACTATACATATGGTGATCGGGATATTCAAAATGCTTAATGATATTGAAGTCTTTAGAAATTGAATCATTAAACGCTTTATTATTAGCGATTCCTGATATCAATACCACATCGCTACCCGTCATAGGCTTATTAAGCCCTTCCATATGAGTAATTTGATTGGAAAAAAAAATTTCTATTTTCTTATCTGTATACTTGTAAATTCCCTCTTTAAATTCTTCTTTTTGTGTTTCTGATATATCAATTGGGCATTTCGTAACTATGATCAATGTAGCTCTTCGTATAGATCGTCTTGCTTCCCTAAGAGTACCCATTGGCATTAAATAATCATCATAAAACGGATACATAAACTCTGTTAGTAAGATTAAAACTCTCGGTTTAACATATCTGTGCTGAAATACATCATCAAAAACGAGTAGTTGAGTTTCTGAAAATTTATCTTCTATGATTTTGACGGCTTTGGTTCGATCGGCATTTATAACGCATTGAATATGGTTGCTGTGCTTTTTATACAACATAAATGGCTCATCACCAATATCATAAACTGTAGAATTTGAATTTGCCAAGATCTGACCCTTAGATTTCCTTCCATATCCTCTGCTTATAAGTGCAACCTTGTTTGTACCGAAATGATCCAATATGTAATCAGCCAACGGAGTTTTACCCGTCCCTCCTACTTTGATGTTGCCAATACCGATAGACGGTATTTTACTTGAATAGACAGGAAAAACACCCCAATCAAACAAAAGATTGCGTAAACTTGTAACTCCGTTGTACAATACTGCAAAAGGGAACAAAACAAATTTTAATAGATTCACTATGGCACTCAAAGCAAGTTACTGCAAACATACGCTTAATTTTAGATTTGATGCAGGAACTTCACGAGGAGTTTTGAAAAATAAAGATTCGTACTTCATAAAGTTGTGGAATGAAACGGAACCCGAAATTTTCGGTATAGGTGAGGCTAGCCCATTATTGAGTCTTAGTATTGAATATGAAAGCATAGCTCAAGCAGTTAAAGATCTATGTCTGGAAATAAACTCTAAATCCTATATATTATCTCAAAAATTAGAAATATTAAATATTATACGAAATAATTCTTCTCTTTTCTTTGCTTTAGAAACAGCTTTCTTGGATTTAGAGAATGGGGGAAAAAGACGCATTTATAGTACTGACTTTTATTTAAATCAAAAACCTATTTCTATCAATGGATTGGTTTGGATGGGAGAAAAAGATTTCATGTTTAGCCAAATAAAGGAAAAAATAGTAAGTGGTTATTCAACAATTAAACTTAAAGTAGGAGCTATTCAGCTTGAAGAAGAATTAAGTCTTTTGGCTTATATTCGTTCGCAGTTTTCTGAAAACGATATTACAATTCGCTTGGATGCCAATGGAGCATTTTCTACTCTAAATGGTCTGGAGATATTAAAAAGATTTTCAGACTATGGTATCCATAGTATTGAGCAGCCTATTAAGCAAGGTCAATGGGATCATATGGCGAATTTAATAT